>VGTL01000122.1 GCA_016874675.1 Methanobacteriota archaeon
ATCGAGTTCGACCACCTTATCCCCATCCCCTCCAGCGACCTCGCCGCCACCGCATCCTTCATCAACCAGCTCAAGGGCGACCTCACCGGAGAAGAGTTCCAGTCAGCCCTGGCAGAACTCGTCAACCACTGGAACGGCGCCCCCTTCGACAGGGCCGCCATCGCATTCGAGTACTGGTCCCGCCTGGCCACGATGCCCAAGCTCCTGGCCGAGGAACCCCGGCTCGGAAGGGCCCCCCTGCCCACGAAATGCGTCGTCTGCGGCAGAAAGCCCCACAGAGGCTCCCCGTACTGCCCCAGGTGCCGCCGCTTCATCGGCATGGAGAGCGACAACAGCGAGCGCCTGAAGGCCATGCTCGCCGCCTACGACAAGCGCAAGCACGGGTTCATCTGCCATTACACGGGAATCGAGCTTGACGACAAGGACCCGACGAGCCCCTGGTACATGGCTTTCGACCGGGGGACGCCCGGGAAGAAGGGCGATCTGGTGGTCGCAGCCTTGTGGGTCGCTATAATGAAGGAGGACCTCGAGAGGGAGGAGTTCAAGCGTGTAGTCAGGGAGCAGGCCGGCGTCTTCAAGACCGGCAAGGTGTTCGACAGGACGGTTGCGGAGTTCAAGTACTGGAAGCGGAAGCGGGTGACGGAGAAGCTCTACCCGGAGAAGGCTGAAAAGGAGGGGGCGTCCAGGAAGGCGCTCTCCAAAGAAGCGCCCTCCAAGAAAGCGACTCCCAAGAAGGCAGCCTCCAGGAAGGCCCTCGCCAAGGATGCGCCCTCCAATCCCCCGAGAACCGTCTCCCGCGCCTCCTACGGAGGTCCCGGCGCCGCCATTATACCCAGGAGGCGGTAGAATGGGGTGCGTCGTGTGCGGCGACGAGACCCTGCCCCGCCGGGAACTGTGCGCCAAGCATCTCCGCATCATCGATTCGACCGGCGAGGAGTTTGCGGCCCGCAGAGAGGCCCTGCAGCGGGCCTGGAACCCGGAAAAGCGCCTCTTCGAGTGCGAGTACACCAGCATCGAGCTCCTCGACACCGACCCGCACAACCCATTCAACATCTCCTTCGACCACTGCATCCCCGGCAAGAAGAACGACCTCAAGCTGACCTTCCGGGCGCTCAACCAGATCAAGTCATCCTTCTCCTGGGACGAGTTCGTCAAGATCGTCCTGGAGCTCGATGCCCACTTCGACGGCAAGCCCTTCGACAGGGACGTCGTCGAATACCTCTACTGGCGGCCCGCCGGGAAGGCGCCCCCGGCCGAACCGGCGAGGGCCGGACGCGCCGGGCCCGTCCGGGCCAAAAAGGCAAAACCGTGCGTCGTCTGCGGATTGCCCACCCGGACGCTCTATTACTGCGACCGGTGCCGACGGCTCGTCCAGAGAACAAACGACCGCCTCGTCAAGCGCAAGGCGCTCCAGGAGTCCTGGGACAGGATAAGGCAGCGCTTCATTTGCTACTGGACGGGCATCGAGCTGGAAGAGGTGGACTGGAAGAGCCCGCATTTCGTGTCCTTCGACCACCTCACGCCGGGCGTCAAGGAGCCCCAGGTCGCCTGCGCCAACTGGGTCAACCGCATGAAGACGATGCTCACGGAGGACGGGTTCAGAATCTTCGTCAGGGAGCTCGCCAGGTTCCTCAGGGGCGAGGGCCCGTTCCGGAAGAAGAAGCTCAGGTTCGAGGACTGGTACATGCGCTGACGCCGAGTGTTTGCCAGCCGGGAAAGGTCCGGCGCATCGGGTGTTGCGCAAGGCGCCGGACGGCGGTTGTGGGGCGGCTTGCGACCGGTAAGAGGGCTCTTCGGTGGAAGGTGTTCCGCAAGCCGCCCGGGGGCGGTTTGCGCCTTAACAGATTTCACACCGCCAAGTTCGCTACGCAAGCCGGCGCAAGCTCGTATCGGCCGGATTGCGCCCTGCGAACCCAGCACCCCTGCAATAATCGTTACGCAAGCCGCCTCAGCGGCTTGCGCCCCCCTTCATTCGTCACCAGCCATGAGCGGCGTGGTCTTTTACCGTCGTCGAAATGGAGACCCCGTCCCTATCACATGCCGTCTATCTTCAAATTCGTCGTCGCGCCCGCCACGGGCCTGCGTTGAGCAGGCCCGTGCGGGCGCTAACACGTAAAACTCCACCTACCAAACGCACGCGGGGTCCAAACACAAGTCCTTGCCCGTCCCCAAAACACCTCCAATGAGCTCCCCACCCGGCCTTATGCTTGATTGGGTCGTGATATTATCCGTTTTTTCGTTATTTTTTCGAAGGTGTCCATCCGAGACTTGGAGGAGCAATTAAACGGACTATTACCAATTCCAGAACTATGAGATATTATCGAGGAAAAATAGAGCCAAAAGTGGATAATATTCATATCTAATCGAGCACAAGGCCTCAAGATCGTCCTGGAGCTCGACCGGCACTTCGACGGCAAGCCGTTCGACAAGGATATCGTCCAGTACCTTTACTGGCGGCATGTCACGCCCCAAAATCTTTCAATGGCGATGAAACGTCCCAGGCCAGTCCGGGCCGGCAGGGAAAAGCCCTGCAGCGTCTGCCACAGACCCACGGTTGCATACATCTACTGTGACAGGTGCCGCAGGCTGGTCCTCCGGGTCAGCGGCAAGCGCGCCATGCGCAAGGCGCTCCAGGACGGCTGGAACGAGGCTCTTGGCCGTTTCATATGCTACTGGACCGGCATTCAGCTGGAGGAAGTCGACTGGAAAAGCCCGCAATACCTTTCTTACGACCACCTGACGTCGGGAGTCAAGGAACCGCAGAAGGTCTGCACCTATTGGGTCAACACGATGAAATCGAGTCTTTCGGAGGAGGAGTTCAGGATATTCATTCGCGAGCTGGCCAGGTTCTTCAGGGGAGAAGGAAGGTTCCGGAAAGGGAAACTGAGGTTCAAGCACTGGTTCATGGCGCCGAGGCCGCGTAAGGCCGACTGAATTTGGGCCTGGTGGAGTTGCTCTCGGGCTGAGAACTGGATTTTGCCCGGGAGGCGATTTTTATTGGTGCGCAGCTTGGGCCACGTTCCCGGACGGGAGGTGAACCCCATGCTAGTGCAGAACACGGAAAAATGTCCATTGTCATTTGTCGAAATATCGAAAGGCACTTGAACAGCCTCTACAATCACCGTCCGAAACGGTGATTTCACGTCCGGATACGGTGACGCGAAAACTGCCAGGGAATACGAGCGGAAGATTCGGGATTTATTGCGATACAAGAATCCCCAAACTAAATCGATGGCCCAAAGGCTCCTAGACGATGCCCGCCACGACCGCAAGATCTCAACAAGGCAGTTGAGACGGCTGGAGGGGCTTTTCGGGGCGAGTGGGCCTACGGAAACGAAAGACGGGTAAGAATAAGCTACTGCTATAACTTTTTCAAACGCCACAATTATGACAAATCTGGCCGCCATTGACATTATTTGGGAATCTTCTTTCGACCGCCAATAGTTCGATGTCGGAATTTCCCCCGGCGCTTTAATTTTCTCCCATACAACGCTCTCTCCGCCTCCCCTTTAAACCCCGCATCTTTTAAAAGCGTATAGATCGAATAATACGGCTTATCCACCCGTACGTCGCAATACTTCCTCGTCTTCTTCCCGACATGTTGCCATAATCCGCCAAGATCATAATACGAGAAATCCCCACATTTCAGATTCGACGGCCGTTTACCGGTCTTCCGAATAAGCCACCTGACGGCCCCGGCACGGTTTCTCCGTCTCATCCAGAACGAATGCGATACGTGCTTCAATTCCCAGGGTTGGATGTCATAACCCGCCTCCCGGAGCAATCCCGCGAAGCTCTTGTAGGTCAGCAGCGAGCCGCGGCCGGCCCGGCAAAGGTCCTTCGCCGTCAGCTCCTTCGGCGGCCTGCCGGAGCTCTCCACGAATTCCCGGATGGCCCGGGCTCTGGCGGCGGATGTCTTCCACTTCGCATGTGGAAATACCTTTACCATGTCCCGCTTGGATATTTTGAGACCCGTTTCCCTCAATGCCCGGGAAACATCCCACCTGTAATACCTCGAGATCAGGAAATAATGACCCGCCCGGACGAAATCCTTCCCGGTGAGAAACCTGGGCTTCTTCCCCGTCCCGGCCAGCACCCTCCTGACTACCGCCACCCGCCTTTCCCGGGTTCCGTATTTCCTGCATTTGCGCTCCGCCCAACCGTCGGACCCCCCCAGGCGGCCGGCTTCCGCCGCGGCGCGCAGCGCGGGCATGTGAATCGCGAGAAGCCGCCTCCTGGCCGGTGCGCCGTCTTTTCCCGGGAACGCGAGCTTCAGCCCTGCCGGGAAATACATGCCATGCAAGGATGCCAACCCGTATCTCTCGAAATCCCTCCGGCTGAGCTCGATTCCGGGCTTTCCGGTCTTCTCGATCAACCACCGTGTTGCCGCGATGCGATTGTCACGGACCTTCCATCTGCGATGCGTAAGGGCCATCCAGGACGGCAGGCCGGAATCCCGCATCAATTCCCGTTTCGGGCGAAATGCCAGCCCGGCGAGCCCAAGGCGATGCAGTTCGGGACCGGACAATCGCTCGACGGGCTTGGAGAGCCGCCGGGACGCCCATCGCAGGGCGCGTTTCCTGTTCCCGGATAGCTCCCAATATCCTCGCGGCACCCGTCCGATCTCCCATGGCATGAACCTGTACCCGGCCTTCCTGAGCAACCGGTACCGGCCGCCGGCCTCCTTCAGCGCCCACTGGCCGGAGCACCCGTGGGCCTGGATGTCCGCACGGGTCAGGCGTTTCATGCCTTTCCCAGTCGCTTTGAGGGCCCGGTTCACAACCTCTCTCGCAATCTTTCCAGTCAGACGGATGCCATTATGGCGCTTCCACTTCCGATGCCAATCCGGAACCGGTTCTTCGGAAGCCGGCAGGTTTCCTTTACTACTGGAACTCATGGCCGCCGAGATAGCCTCCGCAACCATAGAGAACCGCTGGATTATCAAGATATTGCCAGGAATGAAACCCCGATGTTCTCATTATTGGAGCAGATATCATTCCGATTTTAAAGCTCGGATATTCTTCCCATCAACCGATTCCATCCACACCCTGCCAGTTTTAGGGTCCATCCCCCAAACAATCTCCGATCCAGGCTTAATCCGATGATGCGTCGCGATAACCTCCGGAATCGTCGTCCTCACCGACTTCGACCTCGGCGTCGAGATGGTCACCTTCGACGAAATGAGCAGCACCCCGTCCTTGATCCTCATGTCACGTCCATCGTCGCCATACGATAAATCCTTTGCCTCCACTTTCACCCACCCCCCATAAGACCATATATATACCAATAGACATACAATATGCCATCAAGACTAAATATGGAGCTGATTTCGATGGCAACCTCTTCCGCCGTTAGAAGACATCCCAAACTGCCCCCCCTCCCCGCGACCGAACTCCCGACCCGTGAGCCTTCCCCTCCGGACAAGACGCTCCTGGCCCGATACCTCATGGCCGGCGCCCGGGAGCTCCTGGACCCCGCCGACATCAGCGACCCGGAAACCCTCCCTGCCGCCCTCCATGCCGCCACCCGCCGCCTGGCGGCCGCCAACTACCTCCTGAAAGGCGCCTCCGGAAACCACCCATCCCATGACCCATCCGCTCGTGACTGGCCCCAACGGGCCAGGCCTACCAACCAGGCCGCCTTCCACGAGTGGGTCCTGGCAACCTTCCTGCGGGTCTTCCGGCTCGAGAGGCAGCCTCAAGGGGCATTTATCCCGGTGGAGGCCCCTTCCGTGAAGGGGCTGGCCGTATTCGCAACCAAATGCGAGGATATCAGGTTCTACGGCGCCTGGACGGCTGTCGGCGGCGTCTTTGTCGGGTGGATGCGCGTGCAGCCGCAGGTCGTGGGAATCGATTCCGACTACGCGGTCGGGGAAGTCCTGGGCCGGCCGGTATTCAATTCGATCTCGATCGACCTGAGCGGCCATGCGGTGATGGACAGGTTCGTGACAGCGTTGAAAGAGGCGGCATGGGATTTGGGGGCGGCTGATGGATAATATCCAATTTCATGCACCGAACCCTCAAGCGGTCCACGACCGCTCGCCCGAACGCCCGGCCCAGCTCGGGCGTTCGGGCTCGCTTTCAGTCCATCGAAAGATTGACCCCATGACCGCTCACGATCTTAACGCATTAACTTGACGAACTGCTCCAGTACGGTCTGCACCTTCTTGTCCGCCAAAATATCTGTTGCGCTCCACGCATCCACGCAATACTTCTTTAAATATTCATACGGCAAATACCCATACCCCTTCGCGCCCCAGCCCTTCCCCCACGAGTTCTTGAACTTCCACCGCTTCTTCTTATCGTCATACCCCACAACACAAACGGCGTGCCCCCCGACAAACTCGTCGTCCTCGTCGGGCATCCCCACAACTCCATCCTTCCCGACCGTCCCCCAAGCCTCATCGTAGACCTCCACCCCAGCCACGAACGGCCCGTTCACCACGAGCGACTCCTTCATCTCCGCCTCGTTCTTGAGCCGCACATAGCGCTCGATCCGGTACTGTTTCGCCAACTCGTCGGCGTCTTTACAAGGCCCGTCCGTTTGGCGCACCCTGTACGGCCAGCACTTCTGGGGCGGCACGCCGTTCTTGTTCAGGACCTTCAGGGCGGACCGCAGGTCGGTCCCGTCCTCGTCGTCCGGGTACCCGTCGATCTTCTGGGCGTTGGCGTAGACGTACCTGACCGACAGCTGGACGCTCTTCTTCCACTCGGCCTTCTCCTGGTACTCTTTCAGCCCGTCCACGGTGGCGAAGCCGACGCAGGTCCCTTCATTTCCCTGGTTCGACACGGGCGACATCTTCTTGGTGTAGTCGACCTTGGCCGGGAGCTCGACCTTCAGCGCCGGAGGGATGCGGGTCAGAGGGTAGTCGCGCTTGTCCTTGGGGTCCTTGAGGCAGCCGAGGGCGCGTTTGAGCTTGGGCATGGGGAATGGATTGGGCTCCGGGGTTTAAATACTCAGCGAGGTACCTACCATTTCGACGGCAGGTCCAACCCCCTCATCTCCAAACAGTTAAGTATCCTGAATGAAATGATAGCCTCGTTCGATACCCTTGCTTGCCACCCAATATTGAGGTAAACAAACTGCCGGTGAGAAACGGGGTGGCAGGATTACGTGATGTGTCG
>VGTL01000123.1 GCA_016874675.1 Methanobacteriota archaeon
AAACGGCCAAGATGCATCCGGGGTCCGTTTTAGCGATAGCTTTGACCGGATTGGGTATTTTGAAGGACAGGTTTAAAAAGGAGAGAAGCCGTCCACGTCACGGGGACGGCCGGCTTTCACATAGGTGCTCCCTTGCTGCCATGCTCCCTAATCCCTTGCTGCCTTGCTGCCATCCTGCCTTCCTGCCTTCCAAGAAATGGTCATGACCACGCCACCATTATATTCCCGGGCGTGCAACCTGGCTCATGTATGAAAAAGCGCGACGGGGAGGCCGCCTGCAGGCACAGCCTGGGGCAGGAAGGACGGGAGCTCGTGCTCACCCTGGAGTGCAAGGAGTGCGGCGGCAGGGGGCCGTTCTCCGACCCGGGGTGCCTCGGAGGGGCGCTGGAGGTCCTTTCGGCCGAGAGCGGGGTCGATTCGCTCATAGTCTCGGGCCACCTCGAGTGCCAGCTCCGTCCCGAAGGGATGGCCGTGCTGGACCGGCTGGTGCTCCTGGCCGGCGACCTGCAACAGCTCTCCCTGCGCGACCCGCCGCGGGGGTATCGTGACTGCGGCCGCTGCGCCCTCCGCCCGGCGGAGCTCTTCCCGTCGCTGCGGACGGTCCTCCTGGCCGACGCGGCCGGATTCCCCTCGGCCCTCCGGGACCGCATCGCGCGCCTTCTCGCAACGGGCCGGCCCGCCGGCGAGGTCTGCCGCCAGTGCCTGACCGCCACGGCGGAAGACCTCGACCTTCTGTCGCGCTCGTTCGAGGAGCTGGCGCGCTTCATCATCAAGCAGGGTTTCCAGATAGTGGTGTGAGGCGGGGACATGAGCGCTGTGGTGGCAGGGCAGGAAGGCGGGAAGGCAGAAAGGGAGCAAGGGAAGGCAGCAAGGCAGCAAGGCAGCAAGGCAGAAAGGCAGGAAGGGACGAGAATCTTCCCCTTTCTGCCTTCCTGCCTTGCTGCCTTGCTGCCTTCCTGCCTTGCTGCCTTGCTGCCTTCCCTTGCTGCCTTGCTGCCTTCTTCCCCCCCTGCCCGCTGCCCTTCCCCGCCGCAAAGCCACACGGCCAGCGCCCTGGAGCGCCTCGGCGCGCTCGAGGCGCGGTTCGACCGCTCCGGCCCGGAGGGGCTGGCAAGGGCGCTTCGCAAGGCGCTGGCGCGTAGCATCGAGCGCAACCTGCGCGTCCGCCCGGGGTTCTCGCGCTCCTGGGTCACCCCCTCGCTGCCGGAGGACGCCGAGTTCCTGTTCGAGTACCACGTCGGCGGCTCTCGCGTGGCCATCCACCGCCTTCCGGCCGCGACCGAGCTGCTCTACCAGCTGCACCCCGACGAGTACTCGCTGGACCCGGAGCATGTCCGGCTAATCGACGCCGCCCGGGAGGAGCTGCTCGCGGCCGTTCCGGGGCTTTCGGCCTCCTTCCGCCCGGAGCAGTCCCGCGCCTACGTGGCACGGGAGGGCGCCCGCATAATCCCGAGGCTGGCCCAGGAGCGCGGCGTCCCGCTAGCCCCCGGCCGGGCGGCCCAGCTCGCCCAGGCGCGCCGGCTTGCCGACGTGCTGGCAAGATACACCGCCGGATTGGGAATCGCGGAGACCCTGCTTTCCGACTCGTACGTGCAAGACGTCTACATCGACGCACCGGCGCACCGCAACCCGGTCTACGTCACCATCGGCGGGACGCCCGACCAGCGCGCCCGGGGCCGCTGCCGGACCAACATCTGCCTGGGCGCCGACGACGCAGAGTCGCTTCTTTCCCGCTTCCGCACGGAGAGCGGCCGGCCGTTCTCCGAGGCGCGGCCCTTCCTCGAGACCGACCTTCCGGGCCACTCGACGCGCGTGACCGTCATCGGCAAGCCGCTGAGCCCGGAGGGGCTCGCCATCGCCCTGCGCAGGCACTCGACGGACCCGTGGACCCTGCCCCGCCTGGTGGACGCCGGGAGCCTGACGCCGCTTGCGGCCGGCCTGCTCTCCCTGCTGGTCGACGGCCAGTCCACCGTGCTCGTCGCCGGCTCGCGCGGCGCCGGGAAGACCTCGCTTTTGGGGGCGCTCATGCTCGAGTTCCCCCGCAGCCAGCGGGTGCTGACGATAGAGGACACGCTGGAGCTCCCGTCGGAGGCGATGAAGGGGCTGGGCTACAAGGTGCAGAGCATGCAGGTGCAGTCCAGCCTGGGGGGAATGGGCGAGCTTTGCGCCGACGACGCACTGAGGCTCTCGCTGCGGCTGGGCGAGAGCGCCATCGTGATGGGGGAGGTGCGCGGCCGGGAGGCGCGGACGCTCTACGAGGCCATGCGCGCCGGGACGGCGGGCTCGTCCGTGCTGGGCACCATCCACGGGAGCTCGGCGCGCTCGGTCTACGAGCGCGTCGTGCACGACATGGGGATACCGGCGAAGGCCTTCTCCGCCACGGACATCGTCGTGGTCGCCGGGCTCAGGCGGCCCTTCGGCTCGCACCGCTCCCTGCGCCGGGTGGTCGAGATCTCCGAGGTGGACAAGGAGGAGGAGGGCGGCTTCCGCCAGCTCATGGCCTACGACGAGGGCCAAGACTGCCTCGTCGAGGCGGAGGGGATGAGGGGCTCCCGGAGGCTCGCCGCCATCGCCCGGAACTGGAACCTCTCCGACGGGCAGGCGATGCAGGCGGTGCGGCTGCGCTCGCGGGTGCGGGAGGAGCTGGTGGCCTTCGCGCGGGAGCGGAACAACCCGTCCGTGCTGGGCGCCCGGTGGGTGGCCGAGTCCAACGACGCCCTCTGGGCCGCGCTCGAGAGGCGGCGGACCGATTACGCGACAGCGCTGGACGACTGGAAGGGCTGGTTCGGGAAGGCGACGGCGTACCGGTAGCGGGCAGGGGGCAGGGTGCGGGGGGCAGGGTGCGGGACGGAATGAGGGGCCGACGGGGGGATTGCATGGACCGTGTGGAGCGGGACAGGGACTGGTACGAGCGGCTGGCGCGGAGAATATCGGTGTCCGCGAGGGTGTCGAGGGGGTTCAGGGAGCGGGAAAACGCCGCAGCGTCCGAGGAGATGTGGCGGGCGCTCCAGTTCGCGGGGCTGGCCATCGAGCCCTGGCAGGTGGCGCTGGTCTCCTACACGGTCACGGCGGCGGTCGCAGCGGTCGCCGTCCCGGTCGCCCTGCTTCCGGTGGTCCTCCTGGGACTGCCGCCCTTCCCCGAGGGCCTCGTCGCCCTCACCGGGGCGCTCGTGGCGCCGATGGCGGCGCTGGCGTACCTGGGAAACTACCCGAGGTCCCTCGCCGCCCGGGTGCGGGTGCTCTCCCTGGGCCGGATGCCCGAGGCAGTGAACTACATGGCCATGGCAATGCGCAACTCGCCGGCGCTTGACCGCGCCGTGGGCTTCGCCGCCGAAAACGTGGAGGAGCCGGTGGCCACCGGTCTGCGCCGCGTCCTGTGGCAGGTCAGCCTGAGAAGGCACACGAGCATCGAGGAGTCCTTTCTGGCCTTCGCCGAGGAGTGGGGCGGATGGAACGACGACTTCAAGCGCGCGCTCTTCGCCATCCGGGCCGGGGAGCAGGAGAGCACCCGGGAGGGGCTCCAGCGCTCACTGGACAAGGCCCAGGAGATAGTCCTTTCGGGCACCCGGCAGCGCATGGAGGCTTTCGCCGCCTCCCTCTCGGGCCCGACGTTCGTGCTCTTCTCGCTGGGCATCCTCCTGCCGATGATGCTGGGCGCGATGCTCCCCATAGCCTCCATGGGCGGCCTGAGGCTCGGCGTGTGGGAGACGGCGGCCCTGATGGACCTCGTGTTCCCCCTGGCCACCGCGGCCTTCGCGTTCCGCATCCTCGGCAGGCGGCCCGGCACCTCCGGCCCGCCCCGGGTGGCTCCGGCCGTTCCCGCCTCCCGCTCGCGCGCAATCCTCGCCGGCTCGGCCGTCGTCGGCGCCCTCCTTCTCTCCCTGGGGGCGCTCCAGGGCTCTGGCCTTGCCGGCCCCGAGGGCCGGGGCCTGGCCCCCCTGCTCCTGCTCTGGGGCGTCGCCCTCCCCCCGGGCATCTACCTATGGCTCACGACGCGCGAGGCGAAAAGGGAGGTCGCCCGCATCCGCCGGCTGGAGGAGGAGTTCCCGGACGCGCTGTTCCAGCTGGGAAGCCGGATCGGTGAGGGGATGCCCGTCGAGGCCGCGATGCTCCGGACCGCGCGTACCATGAAGGGGACCGAGGTCGCCGCCCTTTTCCGGCGCATCTCGTTCGCGCTGGGCCTCACGCGCGAGCCGCTCTCGGGGGTGCTCTTCGGCCGGGGGGGAATCCTGGCCGAACACCCCTCCCGCACGGTCAGGGCCTCGATGAGGATGGTCGTTGAGAGCGTCCGCAAGGACAACCTGAGCGCCGGGCAAACCATCGTGGGGATATCGCATTACCTCAAGGACCTCCAGAAGCTCGACGCCGGGATAAGGCACGAGCTGGGCTCGGTGATGGACACGATGCGGACCACGGCACTGTTCTTCGCCCCCCTCGTGATGGGCATCACCGCGGCGCTCTACGTGATACTGTCGGGCGTCACGGGCGGCCTGGGCGCGGGCGCCGGGGGAACGAACCTGCCGGTCCCCCCGGGCCCGTCCATCCCGGCGCCCCTCTTCACCCTCATCACGGGCATCTACCTTCTCGCCACCGTCGTCATAATAATGGCGTTCACCTCGGGCATGAGGAACGGCCCCGACCGGGTGGGCCGGCGCCACGAGATGGGCACGGCCCTCCCGGTGGCGATGGCCGTCTTCTCGCTGGCGACGCTCGCCGGCGGCGCTCTGGTCGGCTAGGCTTCATCACCCGGACGTCGCTCTTCCTTATCGAAAGCCAGGGGTCCCTGTCCAGCCGCGAGAGCTCTTTCTGGCGCTCGGTGAGGTGGGCGTATTTGCCCTGGCCCCGGGGCGCGGGCTTCTCGAACTCCAGTATGAACTCGTGCATGTTGTTTATCAGGACGCCCCCCGGGTCCCCGGGCGAGTGCTCCCTCGAGTAGATCTTCGTGTCGAAGCAGGGGGGCGAGCTCATCATCAGGTGGGCGCTCCCGTCGGGGAGGTCGTCCATCCGGGCCGAGCTCTTGACGAGCAGGCGCTGGACCGTGCCGCCGAGCGAGAGCCGGTTGTCGGGCCCCACCCGGGATGCGGCCGTCCGCGGCCCGCCCGCCGCCTCGAGGGCCCTGACGTCGGCCAAATCGAAGCGCGGCTGGCCCGACGCGGCCCGGACCGCCCTCAGTGCCCCGCTGCGCGCGAGCTCGCAGACCCTCCTCACGGTCGTCCCCAGATAGCCGGCGGCCCCCTTCGACGACAGGCAGGTCCGGTCGCGGTGGTCTTTGGATTCCATCGGCGCATCACCCCTTCATCGGTTCGTACCTTCGAAGCAGGAGCGACAGGCTCACCACCGTAACGGAGGACGCGGCCATCGCCAGCCCGGCCACCTCGGGAGGGAGCGTGATGCCCAGCGACGGGTACAGCACGCCCGCCGCGAGCGGTATGAGCGCCGTGTTGTAGGCGAAGGCCCAGAAGATGTTCTGGCGGATGCGCGTCATCACCTTGCGGCTGAGCCTTATCGCCGCCACCGCGTCCCGGAGGTCGTCCCGGATGAGCACTATCTGGCCGCTCTCGATGGCGACGTCCGTCCCGCTGCCGATGGCGATGCCCACGTCGGCCCGGGCCAGCGCCGGGGCGTCGTTGATGCCGTCGCCAACGAACGCCACGGCTGCCCCGCCCTGCTGGAGCCGCCTCACCTCCTCGGCCTTGTCAGCGGGCAGCACCTCGGCCTTCACGTCCGCTATCCCGGCCTGCCGGGCTATGGCCTCGGCGGTCCTGCGGTTGTCGCCGGTGAGCATCACGACCTTGAGCCCCATCGCCTTGAGCTCGGCGACCGCTTCGGCGGAGGTTTCCTTGAGCGCGTCCGAGATGGCCAGGACGCCCAAAAGCCTCCCGCCCTTCGCCACCAGGACCGCGGTCTTGCCCTCCCGCTCCAGCGCCTCCATGCTCGATTCGGCCCCCGCATCGATCCCGATGCCCCTTTCGGCAAGCAGGGCCCGGTTGCCCGCCAGGACCTCCTGCCCGTCGAGCCTGCCGGAGACCCCCTTGCCCTCCAGGGTGTCGAAGCCCTCTGCCTCCGGAACCGCCAGGCCCCTTTCGACCGCCCTCCGGACGACCGCCTCGGCGAGGGGGTGCTGCGAGTTGCGCTCCAGGCTCGCCGCGACCCGGAGCACCTCGTCCGCCCCGTCGTCTCCCTTGCCCCGTGCCCCTTGCCCCGTGCCCCCCGTTCCACCGAAGGCGACCGCGTCCGTGACCTCCGGCCTTCCCCGGGTGAGCGTGCCGGTCTTGTCGAACACGACGGTCGATAGCCTGCCCGAGCTCTCCAGCACCTCGCTGTTCTTGATGAGGATGCCCAGCTCGGCGCCCCGGCCGACGCCGACCGTCACGGCCGTCGGGGTGGCGAGCCCCAGCGCGCAGGGGCAGGCGATGACCAGGACCGAGATGAGCGCCCCCAGGGAGAAGAGCAGCACGTCGCCGTGGACGAGGCCGCCCAGGGCGAGATACCAGGCGGCGAAGGTGGAAAGGGCGACGGCGAGCACGACGGGGATGAACCAGGTGACGGCCCGGTCGGCGAGCTTCTGTATGGCCGGCTTGGTCGCCTGGGCGTCCTCGACGAGGCGCACGATCTGGGCGAGCACGGTGTCCTTGCCGACCTTGAGGGCCCTAAAGCGCAACGCGCCGTTCTTGTTCAGCGTCCCGCCGACCACCGCCGACCCCGCCCTCTTGGCGACGGGCACCGGCTCCCCCGTTATCATCGACTCGTCCACGTAGCTCTCCCCGGAGACCACCTCGCCGTCCACGGCGACGCGCTCGCCCGGCCTCGCCAGGACGATGTCCCCCGCGGAGACCAGCCCTATGTCCTTTTCGAGCTCCTTGCCGTCCACGATGACGATTGCGGTCTTGGGCTGGAGCCCCATGAGCCTCTTTATCGCGTCGGTGGTCCGGCCCTTCGCCCGCGCCTCCAGGTAGCGGCCGACCATGAGGAACGCCGCCAGGAGGAGGGCGCTGTCGTAGAACATGAACTCGCGCGTGAGCACGATCTCGAACGTCCCCAGGACGCTCGAGACATAGGCCACCCCGATGCCCATT
>VGTL01000124.1 GCA_016874675.1 Methanobacteriota archaeon
GTATTGCTAACGGGGGCAATAAAGGTTGCGGGCAGCAAGGCAGCAAGGCAGGAAGGCAGCAAGGCAGCAAGGGAGGGCAGCAGGGCAGGAAGGCAGCAAGGGAGCAAGGGGACGGGGAAGACTCTTTTCGTTTCTTTAATCCCTTGCTGCCTTGCTCCCTTGCTGCCTTTCTGCCTTGCTCCCTTGCTGCCTTCCTGCCTTGCTCCCTTGCTCCCTTCCTGCCTTGCTGCCTTGCTGCCTTTACCCGATCGCGCGACCCGCCACCGCCCTGCACTTCTGGCAGAACGCCGCCCGCTTGATGTCGCTGTCGGCGACGCTGCGCGAGAGGAACATCACGCAGTCCCTGTTCCGGCAGTGCTCCAGGCCCAATGTGTGGCCGACCTCGTGCAGGCACTCCTTGACCGCCCGGAGCACGAGCTTCGCCCGATCGCCCGACTGCAGCCTTGCCAGCGACACCAGCGCCAGCCGGCCGCCAAGCTCCGCTATCCCCCCGGTGAAGGAGAGGCCGGGCTCGTAGAGGTCGGCGTCCGTGAGGACCAGCAACCTCGCGGAAAGGTCCCCCAGGGCCTTGAGCCTCTCCCGGGCGTGGCGCATTATCGGCGTGGACTGCCACTGGCGCCGGCCGGGATGGAACGCCTCCGGCGGCAGCGGCTCGGGGGGCAGCGGCCGGGCGTCCAGGCCGCCGGCCCTGATGAGAGCCACCACCTGCGCAAGCTCCGCCCCGGAGAACGCGAACGCGAGTTTCGCACCGCTCATCGCGTCGTTCCCAGCACCCTGCACCCTGCCCCCCGCACCCCGAACCAGCCTCAGCGCGTCGGGCGTCAGCAGCGGCAGCACGAGCACCCTGGCAGGCACGATGATGAATATATTACAGTCAGATTTAATAACTTCCAAGCAGGTATAACATCCCGACATGGCCTCGTACCTGCTCCCGCGGCCCTTCCCCTACAACGCCGGAAGGTTCCGCTTCGCCTTCCGCATCCACCTCGTCGCCATCACCGCCCTGGCCCTGCTGGCCGTCGTCCTTCTGCGCCTCCTGCCCAGGCTCGTTTTCGTGGCCTACTTCATGATATTCGCGATAGCCCTCATCGCGGCGCTGATGCTCCTCAACGCCCTCCCGCCGGTCCGGACCACCCACTCGGTCGACGGCGAGAGGGTCGTCCTCAGGCAGGGGCTCCACTTCAGGCTCGAGATACCGCTTGCCAAGATATCGAAGGCAAGGCGCACCGAGGTCGGCTCCGGCCGGCCCGGGATACGCCTGGACCGGGCGAGCGGGGCGCTGGAGGTCATCGCCTCCGGTCCGGAGGCGGTACGGCTCCGGCTCAACGACCCGGTGGTGCACAAGGGCACCCTCGTCCGGGAGGTCGTGGTCGACGTCCTGGAGCCGAGGGAGTTCATCGATTGCATCCGGGAGCGCAAGAAGGGCGCGGCGCTCATGAAGAAGCTGGACCCGGACAAGGAGGTCACGGGCCCGGATTCCGAACCCGGGGAGCCGGATGAGGAGCCCCCGGAGGAGCCCGCGCCCAGGGAGCCCGACCTGCCGGCCCCCCCGCCGATAAAGACCTCGAAGAAGCCGGAAAGCCCCTCTAGTGAGCCCGGGCCGGCACCGGAGCCCGAACAGCCCCAGACCACAAAGCGGCCCCCCGGGCCCGACGACGGGGACGAAATAGAGCTCGTCCCGGCGCTTCCCTCCTCCGCAGCCCCCCAGGGGCGCGTGGTGAGGATCCCGAAAAGGAAGGCGTGAGAAAAGGAAGGCGCACCCGGAGGACCTCCGGTCCTCCTCGCCGCAGCGGCCTACGGGCCGGCTGCGGAGGCGCAGGGCGCAAGGTTTGAGGAGCAAGGGTCAAAGCGCAAGGAGCAAGGGGTGGGGGGAATCGCCGACCCCCTGCGCCCTGTGCCTCACCCCTTGCGCCTCGTGCCTTGCGCCTTCCGCATCATTCCTCTTCGAGAATCTCCTCGCGCCAGTCGGTGCCTACGGTCCTTATCCCCAGCTTGGGGATGGGGGGCAGGTGGCGCTTGTGGACCGTGGAGCGGATGCGTTTCAGGATGCGGTCCAAATCCGGCTTCGGGATGCCGGTCCTTCCTGATATCCGGTGGCGGTCGAGCCCCAGCTCGAAACCCAGGAGGACGGAATCCAGCCTCTCGTAGGTGATGCCCAGCTCGCCCTCGTCCGTCTGGCCCGGGTAGAGGCCGGCGGTGGGGACCAGCCTGCGGATGCGCCCGGGGACCCCCAGCACCTCCGCCAGCTCCCGTACCTGGGTCTTGTAGAGGTCGCCGATGGGCAAAAGGTCGGCGGCACCGTCCCCGAACTTGGTGAAGTAGCCGGTGAGGAGCTCGCTCTTGTTGCCGGTCCCGACGACCAGCAGGTTGTGCTGGTTGGCCTCCAGGTAGAGAAGCACCATGCGCACCCGGGCCAGCAGGTTGCCCGAGGCGACCCGCCCGGGCTTGAATGGCAACTCCTTGATTATCGGCCTTGTCAGCCGGCCCAGCCTGTAGGCGCGGACCCGGACACCCAGCCACTTCACCGCCTCGAGGGCCTCCTTGTCGGGCCCTTCCTCGGGCATGAGCAGGCCCAGCACCCTCCCCTTGCCCAGCGCCCGGACGCAGAGGGCGGCCACAACCGTGGAATCGAGCCCGCCGCTCAGGCCCAGGACGACACCTGCCGCCCTGGCGATGTCCAGGCGGTGCCTGATGAACCGGCATATCACTTCGGGCGTGTCGGGGTCGTACTTCGGCGAGAGCGGGGTCATACCAGGTCCCGTGAATGCGGCTCCGGTGGCATTATCTTTATGGCCTGTCCGTGCCCGGGCGCGGAACCGGCCGCGGAAACGGGCGCGTCCTGTTCGGGCCCGTATCCGGCCGGCCTCATTGAGCATGGATGACAAATTTATTAATATCGTCCATCGATATAGTATCTTGAGGAAGAATGCTCCGGGACCGTCGAGGCGTTTTGCTGGCGTGCATCATCGCGATGCTGGTCCTCCCGATGCCTGGCCTCGACGGGGAGGAGGCCCGCGCCTCGCCCCCGCCGCCCTCGGGAGACTGGACGGTCACGGACGCCACCTCCATCTCGGACACGACGATAGTCCTTTCGGGCAACCTGACCGTCATGCCCGGCGGGATCCTCACACTGAACCGCGTAGTGCTGGTCGTGGACTGCTCACTCCCGGGGCAGTTCCGCATCGACGTGATGGCCGGCGGGGAGCTCCACCTTCGCCAAAGCAACCTCACCGCATCAAATGTCAGCCAGAAGTTCGACTTCATGGCCCGGCCCGGCTCGGTGCTGGAGATGACCCAAAGCGAAATCCACGGCGCCGGGTCCCGCTGGACCGAGCCCGCCGCGACGAGCGGCATAATGGTGCGGACCTCGGCGGCCACTTTCACCGACACGCTCTTTTCGCAAAACACCGTGGCATTGGACATCCGCGACTGCTCCCCCACCGTGTCCGGCTGCACCTTCACCGGCAACCTGGCCGGGGTCGTCGCCTACAACTCGTCGATGGTCTTCCGGGACTGCCGCGTGGAGGGAACGAAGAACGGCGGGCTGCTCCTCCACGACCGGACCGACATCACCGTCTCCGGCTGCAGCTTCACCGACAACTTCCGGTGGGCGATATTCGCCAACCGCTCCTCCGTCACGCTCCTTCGAAACACGTTCTTCCTCAACTACATCTCGGTTTTCTCTGAGGACTCGGCGGCGCTGCGCCTGGAGAACAACACCTTCGACCTGGACCGTTACATAGCCGTGACGGTCTACCGCTGCCCCTCGGTCGTGCTCGGAAACGACACCATCGCGGGGGCGACCCGGATGGCCCTCCGGGCCGAGTCCTCCCGCTTCGTCGCCGTCAATTCCACCCTGGCCTCGGGCCTCTACGACCTGCAGCTCAACGGGAACTCCACCGGGGAGCTCGTCAACTGCAGCTTCACGCCGCGAAACATCGACCTCCTGGACCCGAAAAGCCGCCTCAACGTCTCCTGGTTCTTGGGCGCTCTCGTTCGCTGGTGGTCCAGCGGGGCCCCCGTCGCCGGGGCCGAGGTGACTGTCACGAACGGCACCGGCAACCTGACCGCCCGGGGAACGACGGACGCCCAGGGAAGGTTCGACTGGGCCGTCGCCCTGGAGTACACGAGGGACAGGTCGGTCTCCCAACCCTTCGGTCCCTACAACGTGACCGCCCGGAGGCTCGGGCTTGCCCGTACCGTGGAGGCCACGGTCAACCGGAGCGTCGTGGTCGACCTCCTGCTCGACGACATCGGGCCGGTGATAAAGGTGGAGCAGCCGCGGGCCGGCGCGTTCCTCAACCTCACCCGCGTGACCCTCAAGGGCCAGTGCTGGGACAACGAGACCAGGGTGGTGTCGGTCGAGTGCCGGGTGGACAACGGGAGCTTCGCCTCCGCCTCCGGGACCTCGTTTTGGGAGTTCACCACGGGCGTGCTGCCCAACGGGCCCCACAACGTCACCGTGCGGGCCCGCGACAGCTCCAACAACACGAACCAGGCGGTCGTGCCCTTCACGCTGGACACCTTCGCCCCGTCGCTGACCGTTCTTTCGCCCCCGGAGGGCGGCTTCACCCGGGAGGACAACGTCACGGTGGACGGCGCGACCGAGAGGGACGCCACCGTGACCGTCAACGGGACGCCGGCCAACATGTCGGCCGGGAGCGGCGCGTTCAACCTGACGGTCGGCCTGTCGGAGGGGGACAACTTCATCGAGGTGGTCGCCACCGACCGCGCCGGCAACTCGGCCGTCCGCGTCCTCCGCTTCCGCCGCGACACCATGGTCACGCCCGTGGAGATATTCCCGGAAAACGGCACCTGGACCAACCAGACCCAGATGCGCATCTTCGGCCGGGTGGAGGAGAACTCCACCCTCCTCGTGCGCGCCCAGGACCCCTCCTCGAACTTCACCTCCAACGGGACCCGCCTGAACACCACGACCGGGAACTTCTCGGTGACCGTGGCCCTGCAAAACGGCACGAACCTCTTCCGCATCGACATCCTGGACGCCTACGGGAACAACGCCACCCGGTACCTCACGGTCCTCCAGGACAGCTCGCCGCCCTTCCTGAACATCACCTCCCCGCCGGAGCCCGAGCTCCACACCCGCCTGGTGCGTCTCATGCTCGAGGGCCGGACGGAGCCCGGCGCCGACCTCTTCCTCAACGGGCGGCGGGTGCTCGTGGAGGACGGCAACTTCAGCAAGGCCCTCACGCTGGACCTCGGGGTGAACGTCCTCAACCTGACCGTGGTGGACGCTGCCGGCAACTCCTTCTCGACCGTGTACACGGCAATACTGGACAGGACGCCCCCGCCTCTGGAGCTCGCAAGCCCCCGGAGGACCGCCTCGGGCACCCCCCTGGCGACAGAGTCCGGCGATCTCAGGGTCCGCGGCACCACCGAGGCCGGGGCGCAGGTCTACATCTCGGTCAACGGGAGGGCCGTGAACGGCGGCCGGCCGGTGGCGGTGGACGCCTTCGGCGGCTTCCGGCGGGACGTCAAGCTCCGGGAGGGCTACAACACCATCGAGGTCACCGCGATGGACCGGGCCGGCAACCCGACCGTCGAGACGAGGGTGGTGAGGTACCGCCCGCCGCCGCCGCTGGTGTCCAACGAGCTCCTGGCCGCACTGATAGTCGTCATCGGCATCGTGGTCGCCGTCACGGCCGTCGTCGCCCGGGACACGAAGCGCAGCACCGGGCGCTGGGGGCTCCGGAGGCCGGCCTGGTTCAGGATACCGCCGGCGGTCCGCTCGCGCGCCGCGGCACTGAGGGCGTTCGTTCCGAGGCCCGAGTTCGGGAGGGAAGAGGGTGAAGCTGGCATTGGTGCAGTTTCGGCCGAGCCTGGGAAACAAGCAGAAGAACCTCAACCGGCTGGAGCTCCTCCTCCGGGAGCACCGCAGGCTCCCGGCGGGGCCGGCGCCGCCGCTCCCGGACCGCCAGTACCCCCGGTCCCGCCGGTCCCCCCGGTCGGAAAGGAGTTCTCGGTCTCCGAGAAGCCCTCCGGCGCGCCTTCCGTCCAGCCGATACCGGGCGCAACCGAGCTTCCGGTCGCCGAGCCTGCCTCTGGAGCGGCCCCCGCCGGCGCCCCTGCCATCGGAGCTTTGGCACCACCCGCCCCGCCAGGCGGGCCCGCTCCGGCTCCAGCCGCCCCAGTCGCCCCTCCCCCGCCCCCCGAGCCACCCAAGCCGAAGGAGGTCGACCCGCTCGCGGAGATCCTCGGGGTCCCCACCAGGAAGCTCTGAGGGCGGGGCCGACATCTACTTCTTCCCGGAGATGGCCCTCACGGGCTACTCCGTGAAGGACGACGTCTCCCGGCTCGCCGAGACCATCGACGGGCCGTCGGTGCGGCGGCTGTCCTCGCTCTCCCAGGAGCTCGGGTGCGGCATCGTGGCCGGCATGCCCGAGCTGGACACCGATCTTAGGGGCCACATCTACAACTCGGCGGTGCTGGCGCTCCCCGGCGGAAAGGTCGCCGCCTACCGCAAGTGCCATCCGGCCAACTTCGGCCCGTTCGACGAGAAGCGCTACTTCGCCTCCGGCAGGGAGGCGCCGGTGTTCCCCACCCCCTGGGGGAAGGTCGGCATCATCATCTGCTACGACCTCTTCTTCCCGGAGCTCGCCAAGGCGATGGCGCTGCGGGGGGCCGAGCTCGTGGTGGACCTATCCGCCTCGCCCGTAACGACGCGCCGGTTCTTCGAGATGGTCGGGCCGGCCCGGGCGGTCGAGGACACCGTCTTCTTCGCGTACACCAACCTGGTCGGCACCGAGGGACCATTCGAGTTCTGGGGCGGGGCCTACGTCTGCGGGCCGAGGGGAGAGCTCAAGGCCCGGGGCCCGTACTTCGAGGAGGCCGTGGTGGAGGCGGAGCTCGACTTCGGGGAGATAGAGGTCGCCCGGCCGCTCCGCCACACCCTGCGGGACACCAGGGCAGAGATAGTGGACGAGTTGATGAACGCTGTCAAGGGGCAGTAGGACGGGGAAAGGCAGGAAGGCAGCAAGGCAGGAAGGCAGCAAGGCAGGAAGGCAGCAAGGGG
>VGTL01000125.1 GCA_016874675.1 Methanobacteriota archaeon
CGCATGGCGCATGGCGCAAGGGGCGAAGGCGCAAGGGACAAGGCGCAGGGGGCACGGCGTAGGGGGCGAAGGCGCAAGGAGCGAGGGGCAATGGTCAAGGGGGTGGGGGAAAGGAAGGAAACGGCAGGTTCCCTTGACCCGTTCCCCTTTCCCCTTGCGCCTTCGCCCCTTGCGCCACGCGCCTTGCGCCTTGCGCCTTAATTTGTAAAAGTCTCCCCTTTTTCAAAATTCTCCTTGCAGTACTTGATGAGGAGATCGCGGTTCTTGCGCAGGTGGCTTTCGAACCAGACCTTTATGACGCCCGCCAGTGTCTCCCAGACCTTGTTCAGGTTGACCTTGTCGATGGAGGAGTCGTAGAGCACCTGCTGGGCGAATATGCGCTTCCAGCCCGAGTACTTGTAGTAGTGCTCGCCCTCGCAGTACTCGAAGACCAGCCGGAAGTGGACGTCCTTGCCCAGGTTGTAGAACCAGGCCTTGAGAGAGTCCCCCGTCCGGCCCTGGTCCTGGGTCTTGTCTATGAGGTACACCGACTGGGTGTTGGCAAAGTCGAAGTTGCCCCTAAACTCCCAGTCCTCGGGGAAGTCCTTGAAGGAGGCGAACGCCCCCGGGGAGGGCTCCATGGTGAAGTGGATCTTCATCCGGTCGAAGCGTATCCAGACCTTCCAGAAGTTCTCTATGATGCTCTTGTTGATGGACGCCTTCTTATCGCTGAGCTTGCCCATGTCGTCCACTATGTCCTCCGTCATGTTCTGGAGCTCGGCGTCCAATTGGGCAAACAGGTCCTCCGGCATCGTCACCACTTCGGGGATGGTATGGGGACTAGGACTTAAATATTTTAGCATAACGGCAATATGGTCGGAAAAAGGGGCAGCAGGCAGCGGGAGGAAGGGGGAGCGGGGAGCGGGCAGCGGGGAGCGGTGGACGACGGAAGCCGTTCCGTCACCGCTCCCCGCTGCCCGCTCCCCGCTGCCTCAGTTCCTCTGCCGAAGCTTCCTTATTGCCCCCAGAAGCAGCACGAGGCCTATCGCCGCCATGGCGAGCAGGCCCTCGAAGCCCGGCGTGTTGCTCTTGGACGGCGGCGGCGCCTGCACGACGATGGTCACCGTGGTGGTGGTGGAGCCCTTGCCGTCGGAGGTCTCGAGCGTCACGGTCTGGGTGCCGGCGGGCAGCCTGTCCGTCTGGAGGGTGGGGCCGCGACCGAGCTCCACCCCGTTTGCGTCGCGCCAGATGAAGGTCAGCACGTCCGCCGGGTCCTGGTCGTAGCCCTCGGCCTGGAACAGCACGACCGTCCCCTTCTTGAAGGCGGTCATGTTCAGCGGGGCCCTGATGGTTCCGCTCGGCAGCCGGTTCACGTCGGTGACGGTGACCGTCCACTCGTTGCTGACGGTGGTGGTCCCGTCCCAGACCTCCACCTTGATGGTGTAGACCTCCCCGCCCATCTCGAAGTTCGGCTCGAAGGCGTACGTCAGGTCCTTGGCGTTTCGCTCCTTCTTTCCGTTGAGGTACCAGTTGTAGGTGAGCTTGTCCTGGGAGTCGTCGTCCACGGCGGTGACCGTGAAGAGCTTGCGGGTGTTCTCGGGTATCGTGAGGTCGTCCTCCACGGGCATCGTGTTGACTATCCGGGGCGGGTCGTTCACCGGGTCCACGAACACGGTCATGTTGAGGGTGGCCTTGAGGCCGGCGCGGTCCTTGGCCGTGATGACCAGCTTCTCCTCGTACTGGACGCCGGGGATGTACTGGACGTTGCCGGTGTCGATGACGAGGTAGCCGTCCTCCGTGATGGAGACCAGGAGCTTGTCCTCGCCGGTGACCGTGTAGGTCAGGGCGTCGTTGGCGTAGTCCTCGGGGACGTCCACGTCGACGAAGAGCTCGGCCAGGGCCAGGTGGTCGTCCTTCTCGTGCTCCTTGATGGTCATCTCCATCGGGTCCGCAATGTTCTCCGCGAGCGTCGGCCTGTGGTTGACATGGGCCACGTTCACCTTGAAGTTGGTGGGCACCGGGAGGGTCCCGGTGACGCCGTCCGTGCAGGTGACCTGGACGTCGTAGGTCCCGTAGAACAGGTTGCAGGGCCCGATCTTGTAGGAGCGGCTCATGGAGTCGTACTGGGTCGGGAGGAGGCTGGCCGGCGGGTGGGTGTTGGAGGAGACCACCTTCAGGTTGAACTTGAGGTCCAGGAGCTGGTTGTCGATGTCCCGGAAGATGGTGGTGAGGTCGGGCGTGTAGGTGACCTCGTTCTCTCGGATGTAGATGTCCGGGATGGACGAGACCGCAGTGGGCTGGTCGTTCACGGCCTCGACCACGACCGACACGTTGGCCTCGATGGCCTTGTTGCCCGGGCCGTTGTCGGTGATGCGGAACCGGACCGTCTCGGTGCCGGACCAGTTCGCGACCGGGGAGAACTTCACAAGGCCGGTCTGGTTGTCCACCGTGGGCCGGGTGTTGTAGACGCTCCCTACCACGCTGTAGGTCAGCGTGTCGCCGTCGGGGTCCGTGAAGTAGTTGGCCAGGACCAGCGTCTCCAGGGTGCCGTCCTCCTGGAGCTGCTGAACGGGCATTGGCCCGTTGAACACCGGGGCGGCGTTGGGGAGGGTGAAGGTCATCTTGTAGGTCCCCCGGGCGGGGATGAAAGCCGCGCCCTCGCCCGTGCCGTACCAGTGGGCGATGGCCTGCACGCAGACGTAGAGCGGGCCGTCGTAGCTGACGAGGGTGTTCTTGATGCTGATGGCGCTCATTATCGGGTTGGGGTTCTGCTGGCCGAAGTTGGGCCACCCGCCCGTCTGGGTGTTGTACTTGCAGGATTTGAAGTTGAGGTTCTGGTCGAAGAGTACGACCGCGAACAGGTTGTTCGAGGCGGCGCTGGTCAGGGCGAAGTAGATCTCGGGGATCTCCTTGCCGGACCTGGCGTCGACCTTCCACCAGTCGAAGGCGTCGGACCCCTGGTCGATGAACTCGGAGTGCGGGTAGTTGTCCCTGACGTACATCGCCTTGGTCGGGATGTTGTTGTCGTCCAGGCCGGAGTTGCTGGTCTGGTCCCACAGGAACGTGAACGGGCCGCCGCCGTCGAAGGCTCGAAGCTCGATGTACATTGCGGAGCTCTCCGAGCCGCCCACCTGGACCATCTCCACCCCGCCAAGGCTGTCGTTTGTCCAGGAGGCGTTCACCTGCCACAGCGGTCCCAGGTCGGTGTGCTGGAAGCGGGGCCATACGTTGTACACGTAGATATCGAAGTCGCCGTTCAGCGGGCACTGGAGCCGGCCGGTGGCCAACTTGTTGTCGGGGATGGGCGTGGTGAGCCTGTAGAAGTAGCCGCTCCGGGAGCCGCCCCGCTTGTCCATGGTCCCGGTGATCTGGCCGCCGGAGAAGTCAATGGGGTCGCCCATGCTGACGCTGAGGGTGTAGTTGCCCCGCTGGCTGGCGACCGCCGGGTTGGGAGGCGCGGTGAGGTTGACCTGGATGACCACCCAGACGTCCATCGCCTGCTGGGTGTACACCTGGAAGAAGAGCACCGATTCCCAGGGAGTGTACCGGGTGGGGTTGAAGGAGCCGGTGTTGTCGTAGCCGGCGATCTGCACCAGGTTCCCGCCGTTCAGGGTGTAGAACTGCAGCTGGAAGTTGACCTCGCCCGGGTCGGCCGGGTTCCAGTCGATGATGTTCATGCTGGCGTTGAGGACCTTGAGGTACGGGAGCGAGGTGTGGTACACGTCGAAGTAGTCGTTGGCGGCCGTGTACATGATGCTGCCGGATATGATGGTGTCGAGGTCTATCTCGGGGGCGGTGTTGAGGTTGTTGTTGTCCGGTTCGAGATCGGTGGTCCGGGCCTGGGCGCCCCCCTCGGGGCCGGAACCGACAGCCACCGGCAGGATGCTGCCGAGGAACAGCAGGGCGATCATCCACGCAATCAGGGTCCTTCGAAACGACCTATTTCCCATTTTATCACCCACGTAGGACGTGATTGGTGAGGCTATCTACGATAGTGCTATTAATGCTTTGTGGTACTTTACGAAGGCGGTAGGGCGCCCTGCCGGCCCTTCCTCCGCCGACCCAGGCCGATCGCACCCACAGCAAGAGCGGCGGCCGCCAGCGCGGCCGCCGTCGTGAAGCCCGGTATGAACCCGCCCCCGCCCCCGCCGTTGGCCTTCGGCTTGTAGATTATGACCAGGCAGTCGGCGGTGGCGTTGGCCTTGCCGTCGGTTATCTCGAGGTAGATGACCTGGGTGCCCTCGGGAAGCTTGTCCGTGGAGAAGGTCTGGCCGCGGCCCAGCTCCACGCCGGCGGCGTTGCGCCAGATGTAGGTCAGCTCGTCTTTGTCCTCGTCCTGCCCGTCCGCGATGAACGTCACGAACGTGCCCACCTTCGCCTTCGTGTAGTTGACCGGCGAACGGATGGAGCCCGTGGGCCCCCGGTTGATGTCGTTGACCGTCAGGTTCCAGAAGACCGCGCGCTCGGTGCGCCCGTCAGAGACAGTCACCTTGATGACCTGGACGGTCCCGCCCATATCGAAGTCAGGCGAGAACGCGAACACCGAGTCCCCGCGGCCCGGCTCCCGTATCCCGTTGCGGTACCAGACGTAGGAAAGCTCGGCCGTATCGGGGTCTATCGCCGTCACGCGGAAGGTGAGCTTGGCCCCCTCGTTCATGGACGGGTCGGGCTCCTCCGGCGAGAAGGACAGGACCACCGGCGGGTCGTCGACGGGCGCCACCCGGACAGTGATGTTGAGCCGGGCGGTGCGGCCGAAGCGGTCCACCGCCTTGAGCACCAGCCTCTCCTCGTAGACCGCCCCGGGCAGGAACTGCTCAGACCCGGTGTCGATGACGAGCAGGCCGTCCGTGATGCGGGCGGAAAGCCTGGTCATGCCGCTGATGTTGAAAGTCAATGTGTCGTTGGCGTAGTCCGCCGGCAGGTCCGGGTCGGTGAAGAGCTCGGCCACCGCAAGCTGGGAGTTCTGCTCGTGCTCGCGGACCTCGAGGACGGTGGGGTCGGGCGTCCCCGCGACCAGCACCGGGTCGTGGTTGCGGTGGGTTACGGTCAGGTTGAAGCGGGTGGCCGCCGGCACCGTGGAGGTGTGGCCGTCGGTGCAGTACACCTCCAGCAGGTAGGAGCCCCAGTGCAGGCGGGCCGGTCCCAGCCGGAAGATGTTGCGCAGCCCGTCCCACACGAGAGACATGTTGGAGCCCGGAGGGTGGGTTTCCTGCTCCACCACCCGGATTCCGTAGATAAGGCCCTCGGGGGGGTCGTCCACGTCGCCGAAGAGCGGGCTTATCTCGGCCGTGCGCCCCTCGGTGTCCTCCGGGAGGTACAGGTCCTCGAGGGAGCCCCGCAGGTAGGGCGGGTCGTTCACGGCGTTCACGGTCACGGTGGTGTTGATCTCGAGCGTCTTGTTGCCCGGCCCG
Organism: Methanobacteriota archaeon; assembly: GCA_016874675.1. Lineage (GTDB taxonomy): Archaea > Thermoplasmatota > DTKX01 > VGTL01 > VGTL01 > VGTL01. The sequence goes on from VGTL01000125.1 coordinate 5,391, forward strand.
TCGTCGGTCGCCTTGAAGCGCACCCGCTCGACGCCGAACCAGTCCCGGTCGGGCGTTATCGTGACCTGCCCGGTGGCGGCGTCGACCTTCGGCCTGCAGCGGTAGGCGCTCCCGACCAGGCCGTAGGTGAGGCCGTCGTTGTCCGGGTCGGAGACGTACAGCGACAGGTTGAGGCTCCGGTCCACCGTGTCCTCATCCATGACCACCTCGGGCAGGCCGCCGGAGTAGACCGGCGGGTCGTTGGGCAGAGTCATGGTGAGCTTGTACCAGCCCCTCGAGGGCACGAAGTCGACCGCGCCGGGTGAGTAGCAGGTCAGCGCCCGAACGGCGATGTAGACGGGCCCGTCGTAGCCCACCGTGATGTCCGTGACCCGGGCGCTGAGGGGGCCGCTCTGCTGGGGCATCCAGTCGCCTTTCAGGTAGGCCAGGTTCTTGTCCCAGACGGAGAGGTGGAAGTAGGAGCCGGTCTCGTAGTTGCCGGGCGTGAAGGTCAGGTAGGCCTCCGGGATGGTCTTGCCCGCCCGCGCCTCCACCTTCCACCAGTCCACCCAGTCCACCCCCTGGTCGCAGAACCCGGGGTGCGGGACGAGGTCCCGGATGAGCCTGGCGCCCGCCGGGAAGTTGTCCGAGTCGGGCGCCGGCCCGGCCGCCTCCGTGGAGAGCGTGTAGGTCCCGTAGCCCAGCATGGCCGCGACGATGAAGTACCAGGAGCCGCCCACGCCGGTGTAGCGGCACTCCTGGAGGGCCCCCATGGTCATCCTCCGGGAGGAGTTGCGAAGCCACCAGCCCCCGTCGGTGGGCCAGACGTTGTAGGCCGACACCGAGAAGGCGCCGGTGAGGGGGCACTGGAGCTTCGCCCTGACCGCCTGGTCGTTCCCGGGAGGTGTCGCGACGGTGTAGAGGTCCTTCGAGTGGGGGCTCTGGACGTCCACCTGGCCGTTGATGTTGGTGCCGCTGTAGACCAGGGGGTCGCTGAACGAGGTGTTCAGGGCGTAGCGCCCGGCCCGGGTACGGGGCGTATAGGGCTGGTCGGTGTAGTTGATGACCACCTGGATGTAGAAGGTGGCCACGGTGCCCGACCAGAACTGGATGCCGATGACGTTCTCCCAGCGATTCGTGGTGTATGAGGAGTCGTAGCTGGCGAGCACGAGGTGGAAGTTGTACTCCCCGGCGTCGTTGTCGTTGTAATCCACATGATAGAGGCTGACATTGATCACCTTGTCGTAGGGGACTTCGATCTTGTACCAGTCCTCCCGGTCGGCCGGCGGGTTCATGAGCAGCGTCCCGTCGATGGTCTCCTTCTCCGCGATGATTATGGCGTCCTCCCAGCGGTCGTTGGGCTCTATGTCCCCGCCGCGGGGCGAGGCGGCGCCCTCCTCCCGGCGCGCCCCGGCGACCGCCGCCAGCGACTGCACCAGGAACAGGAGGACCACGACCA
>VGTL01000126.1 GCA_016874675.1 Methanobacteriota archaeon
CCGGACTTTTACAACCAGGTCTTCTGCCCACTCCGGCGGTTTCTTGGGCGAAGAGAGGGGACGGCGAGATCCATGACGGAGCCCAGCAATTCCTTTTGCCTTGAAACGACTGAGAATTCGATTGAATTGACGAGTGGATAGATCAAGGCTCTTGGCTGCTCGGCCGCTTGATAGGTTCGATTCTCGAAGGAGCACCGTTGCGACAACTTGGTACTTTGCCCGGACTTCTTCGGCCTCGCTCTTTATGGCATCTATGTGGTCCTTCTGCAGGTAGAGCTGTCCTTGATGGATGAAGGGCATGGTGGCCACCTTGAAGGAGAGTATTTAAACTCTCCGTCGACCACCGTTAGGACACATGTCATGTCTTTACACAGTAAGAGGTTGTAGTATCAGGGGACCTCGTGAACGCTTGCACCCGGGGCAAAGTCCTCCGGGATAATGAGGTCAGCGAAGTAGACCTCGGCGGGAATCCTCAGACCTATTCCCCAATGGGGCCTGCCGGTGTTGTACCTTTCAAGATAGTCCGGCAGCCTTCGCCGGGATTCGGCCAGGTCTGTGAACTGGCAGAGGAACTCATCGATTAATGGCCTGTGCCTGCGTTCGATTTTACCGATAGGGGTGGGCCTCCTGATCCCAGCCATAATTGGATGGATCCCGTTCTCTTTGCACCAGACATCAAAATCGCTGGTTCCTCCCCTATTGGGTCTGGAGGACCGGTCCTTCAGAGATCCCCAGGTCTTGTTTTCTTTCCAGACCGCCCACCATTTTGAGAGGAATACCGGGCTTACTCCCGGACGGTATGCCAGCTGGGTCCGGTTCTCGCCGTCCCGCATGCATTTTACGGCGTATTTCCGGACTCTAATCCAGTTCCTGACCTCGCGTTCATGTATTACTAGGCCCATTGCACTCCTGGGCTCCCGGGGCATTTGTTGTCACGACCTAAAAACGCCACGGGAGTCCCCCCTTTTCACCCCTTGCCTATCAACCCACCCCGTTTTTTCGGAGGGGTTCGCGACGTGGGTTGATAATACATGAAGATGAGCCCACCGCAACATTCATCCTGAGCGACACCGCTATTCAGCCCCATGCCAGATCCAGTTGCCATGAGCCTGCTCCCGCCCCGCCAGCAGGCGCTCGAGGAGGCTTTCGGCAGGGCATGGGGTGGCTTCCTCTTGCGGTCCCGCGACCGCCTGCCGACCGACCGGAGCGCGCTCGCGAGGGATTGCCGGTGGCCCCTCGACGGCCTCCCACCCGACAAGGCGGAGGTCCAGCTCCTCTGCTGGCTCCTCCTCGACCGGCCGGACCCCGCTACCGGGAGGACATCCTTGCGCGATTTCGCCGAGAAGGATGTTTTGGACCCGTCCCTCCGGGAGATGCTTCTCTGGATGGAGCATCCGAGATGGGGCGAGCACAGGATACTCGGGGCGCGCGGGAACATCCTCGATGTCGAGGACTGCCGCACTCGCGAGAGGCTCACCGTCGAGGTCCCTCCCGCCCTCCCCTCGGGAACGCTCACGGACAGGACGATGAAGGGGGCCTTGCACAGGTGGGGATCCGGATGGCGACCCGTAGGCATCGTGACATTCAGCCTCACGCCGGCCGAGGTCTTCGCCCGCACCGGCCTGATAACGGATTCCGACTGGGCGATGGAGATGGTGGAGCAGAGCATGGTGAAGGATGCGGAGAAGCTCATCCTGAGACCCGGCGCCACGCTGACCAGCATCCTCAACAAGTATCCCTCGCAGTGGGTCGACGGGATATGCCTGCGGCTCGGCGTCCCGAAGGGCGGGAAGAAGGGTGGGAAGGCGAAGGCCATCGCGGCAGCCCTGGGATCGCCCCGGCTCGGCGCCGTCGTCAGCCGCCTCCCGCCGGATTCAAAGGCGGCGCTCCGGTTCGTCATGGAGCGGGGCGGTTCCGTGCCCCTGGGCACGCTGGAGCGCGCCCACAGCGCGGCCGTGGGGATGTGGTGGGGGTCGCGCGCGCCGACGACGCCCGCGGGCAGGCTCCGGGCCCTGGGGCTCCTGGTCGTCGGCAGGGTCCCCGACAGGGCGGGCCGGCTGGCCCGGACGGCCATGATACCAGTGGAGCTGCGCAGGGGCGTGTCGGAAGCCCTCGGAATCGGGCCCCTATCTGCCCGGATAGGCGATTCGGAGGAATGACGGACGGCCGGATGGGGATTGGGGGTTCTATTCCTCCTCTTCATCCGGATACTGCGGAGGGGACCCGCCCGAACGCGCCACGACCCTTGGGTATGATTCCTTGCCGGCGGCGACCTACACTGAGTCGACATCGATGCGGTGGAGCCAGTCGTCCCCGAGGTCGAACCTGTAGGCGAAGGTCCGCCCCTCGAACAGCCCGAGGGAGCGAATCCGGGTCCTGTCCGGGTCCCGCAAGCCCGTTCTCGCGCCTATCCGGAGGTCCGGCATGTGAATGTCGAGGCTGGAGCGTTCTCGCCGGCCCTTCCAGAAAAGGAACTCGTGCAAATGGTCCCGGTCCCACCTACCGTAGGCCTGGAAGATGGCTTCGTGGAGGGCCTCCAAGGTCTGGCTCCCCAGGATCTGGATGGCGCGAGAGGTCTTCTTTCCCTCCAACCGCTTCGGAACGGGCCCGCCGACGATGTAGACCGACAGGGTGTGGGGCTTGTCCGGCCCCCCGGCACCGGCCTTCTCCCCCGATGACCTCCTCCTGCTCTTGTTCCTGCTCGTGCAGCCATACTCCTGCTCATCCGATCCAGACGCGTCTTGTGAGCCGCTTGTTCAGTCGTGGGGGGCTTGCGGCCCGGTCCGCTCACCCGTCTGCCGGGGGAAACCTCCCGTCCAGGAGATGGAATCCCTCCCCGCCTTCTGTCCCCGATATCGCTTGCCGATCTATCTATTTTCCGGGCCGGTCTATCGACGCGGCCTCCGGCCGGGCGGCGGAAGACGGTCCGGCGAGGGGATAGACTCGCTGGAATCGACCGCTGTTCTCAGGTAGAATTCCTCCGCTGCGTCCTCCCAGCCCTCGTCGCCCCCGAACGCGCCGTCGGAATCCTCCAATTCGAAGCCGGGGAACTCCAGCAGGGACCGGTTGACCTCCTTCCTCCTCTCCCGCTCGATCCAATAACCGTACTCGAGCGCCTCCCGCGTCCAGTCCTGGCCGGCCTTCCTGGAGGTGATGAATCCGTACAGGCCGCGCAGATACATCCTGCTCATCCTGAAAGGCGCTTGCCTTTTCAGTCCGAGGTATCCGATGATATGCTCGTCGCGCCCGCCTTCCGCCCGCAATCGCCGGGTGATCCTGATGATATTGGGCTGGGAGTAGTCGGATTCCTCAAAAAGGTCCACGATTCCCTGGACGACGCACCCCAGCCCCGCGTGGAGGATGAGGTTGCACATCGGGCAGACCGTCTCGAGGTTGCGCATATCGTCGTTCCCGGGATTGCCATCGATGTGGTGCACGACCTGCCATTTTCCGGTCCGGAACCCGCAGTAGCGGCACGTGCTGTCGTCCCTCTCCAGGACCGATTCTCGAAGAGCCCTCCACTTCCGATCGCTGGCGCCCCTGGCGAAGTTGTCCCGCCACGCCGCGGGATCAGCAAACGACGGGAAGAGTCTCTTCATGGCGTCCCGGTCCCTCCGTGTTGCGCCTTCGGCGGCATGGCATGGATGGACCTGCGGGGGATTAATGGTTCCGGATGCGAGGGTGCGGTTGGTTGGGGCGCCTGTGGTTGGCCTCCGCCCATACGGCTTTTTGGATGGCCCCATCACCGCTTGCGCATCGACCGCCTGGGACCCAGACGGTAGCAGTCGTGGAGCGGTCCTGACCGCCAATCATTCTTGAGGCCTGAAAGCGAGCGAGGAGGCCGAGCCCCCGGAGGACCGGCTTTGCCGGTCCTCCTTGCCTGGGCGAGCTCCGCTCGCCTGCGGTCAAACCGGCCTCCGAGCGAGCGGCCGTGGACCGCTCCATTTCTGTATTTACCGGCGCCCCTCCACCGAAAAGATCAAACCTTCCGACCTGCTTTCTTTGTCCGTGGACCTCCGCCTCGCTCGTGATCCATCCCCCAAATACAAGAGCGGCTCCCAGATCAGCAAATCGGTGACGGAGCGATGGTTCGCGGAGAACATGTACTGCCCGGCCTGCCCGTCGGAAGGGCTGGAGCAGACGCCGCCCAACGAGAAGGTTGTTGACTTCATATGCCCTGAATGCGGGGAGAAGTACCAGCTCAAGGGGATGGCGCACGCGTTCGGGGCGAGGATCGTGGATTCGGCGTATGAGCCCAAGATACGGATGATAAGGGATGGGAGTGGGCGTCCTGCGTATCTATTCGGTGAGTTTGGTCTATTACTCACTTTTTGTTGGACTGCCATATTTTATTATTGATATTCTGTTCTGGCAATTCGGATGGATATTGATTTTTAAATTATAGTCGGGACAGAACAGATATGCTTTGATGGCTTGGGCATCATTTCCTAGACGCTTGTCGAGCCATTGAAGGTATCTTTGCACTTGTTCAATTTCATTCTTTCCGGCTTTCTTCTTCTTTAGTTCGATGATTCGATTTGGGATGGTACCCTTCATTATCTGAGGTTCGCCATAATAACAGATATCCGCCCGATCCATTTGATATGGTTTAAAAGGCGAGATTGGTACTTGACGGCAGAGCGCCTCGTCGGACTTTGGTCGAATTTCAACCGGCAAAATGCCGGGATTGGCCAGCGATATTGCCTCAAGATGCGCCTCATCAACCGCTTGGGAAGCATGCTGGATATCAAGTGTTGTATCGAATGGAATAGGATCGCCGGTCAGATGAATCTCTTCATCCGTCTGACATGAATATTTTCGATTATTACAGTTCCCGAACAGTTCAAGGGCGATTTGAGTCTCTCCCGGCGTTATCGTGCAAAATGACATGTTCGCGATGCTTATCGAGGGAAGCGGATACGAATATTCGCCTACTTTGTTGTAAAGATCATCGGATCGAATCGCACGGCCAGCCAAATCCTGCTTGTCTTCGAATTGGATTAGATATGGTTGGCATACTACCGATATTGGGATATTCCGACCGAGTCCCGGCCTTATAAATTGGCCGGGCGTAGTTGTATGGCGATATCGAGACCGTTTAGATTCATCCCACACCATTGGTGCATTTGCCTTCAATCCCATTGGAGAGAATGGCCCGTTCAAATAGAATGCCCCGATTTCTGATGACCCTGTTATTTTACCGCCATATATAATTTCACGTTCGAGAAAGAAAAAGACATGTGTTCCTTTTCGCGCACACGCAAAGTCGCCTAGAGTTCTGTAATGATTTCGACTTGTTGGGATATCAGATGTTTCCGGTTTTAAATGGGTCCCATAGATCCTTCGTGCTAGATACAATTGAAGGGTTTCCTTGTCGTAAAGAGTTATGAACAACCCATTCGGTGCCACATCGGGATCTCTAATGGATGACAATATATTGTTAGTTGTATTATTATTATAATTTAGTTCTAATAATTTAGAAATTCCATTTTACTTCTAAAATATTGTAAGTAACTATATCTTAGACTATGGATTTCCATTTCTCCGTGGGGAAGAAGGATCTTATCGGGTTTGTGATATCCAGCCTTCCCAGGTTCAATACCCTCATCATTCTAAAAGAAACAGCTCTACGACCGAGTGAAATATCAAAAAGAATTAACCAAACCATCTATCGCACCAGCACCATCCTTGGAGAATTGTCCGACAAAGATCTGATAAAATGTATCAATCCGCGTGCGAAAAAAGGGCGATTATACACTTTAACTGAAAAAGGCCGGGGCATTCTCCAAGAAATCAATAAACTGACGGACCAAAAACAGCGGAGTGAGGATATTGCCAGATGAGACCGCAGAGGATATTCCGGTCCGTCAAACAAGACGGAATCCGCCAATTCAACCTTATATGGCGCCTCCGATGAAAGAAATAATGATCGACATGTTTCTTGAGTATGCGAAGAAGCATAAAGAAATCCAAATACAAGATCGTATCGGCGAACCGCCCAAGCCGATACCGATTGGCACTATTCATAGGATATCTGCATTACAACCGGCCAATTTTACCCTGGAACCATTTACCACTTGGTCCTTCCCCGACCGCGGCGACTGGGCAACCCACCAGGGTAACTACCGCGGCAACTGGGCCCCCCAGATCGCCAGAAACCTCATCGTCCGCTACTCGAAGCCCTCCGAGACCGTCCTGGACCAGATGTGCGGCTCGGGGACGACCCTTGTGGAGGCCCGCCTGACCGGCCGGAACGCCATCGGGGTCGACATACGTGAGGAGGCTGTCATGCTCACCCGCGACCGCCTGAACTTCACGCTGCCCCGGACGCTTGATGATTCTTTGCCGGCGACGAGGCAGAGGACCTATATTGGAGACGCCCGGAACCTTGACAGGATACCGGACGGGTCCATCGACCTTGTCGCGACCCATCCGCCGTATGCGAACATCATCCCGTACTCGAAGGACGTACCCGGGGACCTCTCGATGGTCCATTCCATCGAGGAGTTCGTCGGGCACATGGGGGCCGTGGCCGCCGAGTCCTTGCGGGTGCTCAAGCCCGACGGGTTCTGCGCCATACTGATTGGCGACACGAGGAGGCGCAGGCACTACGTGCCCATCGCGTTCCGGACGCTCGGGGCGTTCCTTTCGGCCGGGTTCGTCCTGCGCGAGGACATCATCAAGCACCAGTGGCAGTGCAAGTCGACGCCCTACTGGGTGAAGAAGTCGCTCCAGTGGAACTTCCTGATGATAATGCACGAGCACCTGTTCGTGTTCCGAAAGCCGGGAAAGGACGAAAAAACGAGGGATTTTAAGGACAGCATGGC
>VGTL01000127.1 GCA_016874675.1 Methanobacteriota archaeon
AAATCCGGTTCTGATTGGGCACCTGACTGGATGGTTCATCATCCTGGTCCATCTGCCCTGTCTCGCTCTGCCGAGGCATATTCGCACCAGCCATTATCCCCGGTGCGTTTCTATCTCATCAAGGCGCAGGGCGCAAGGGATGATGGTAGAGGATATGCTATCGGCGCCTCGCTCCTTGCGCCTTCCCCCTTGCACCTCAAGCCATGTGCCATGCGCCTTGCGCCTTGCTAGCGCTGTTGGCTGCCTCAGTCGTTCTCTATGCGCGGGGCGAGCAGGTACTTCACGTATCCCTCGCCGCCGGCAAGATCGAACTCTATCCTCACGGGGTAGTCCGTGCCCAGGTTGAGGGTCACCGAGGGGGCGTTGCCGACGGACTTCACCATGTTGGAGAAGTAGTCCAGCGAGAACAGGCTCTTGACGGTGTCCTTGCACTCCAGGGCCTCGAGCAGGTCCTTGGGCAGCTTGAGCGAGACGGAGTCGGTCTCGCCCTCGGCCGACAGCTCGAACATGTCCGCGGTGGCGATGAGGGCGATGTGGTCGGATATCGACTCCGAGGCGCGGATGCCCTGGTTGAGCTCCTCGGTCTTCACCCGGACCTTGGCGGGCAGGTTGACGTTGGGCACCTTCGGGTCCGACATCCCGGCGGTGTCCACGAGCGACATCCGCCGGGTGAGGTTGTCGATGGTCACCACGAGCTTGTTCTTGTCCTCGTCGTGGCTGAGCCGGAGGACCGAGCCGGCCCGGGCGAGCTTGAGCATCTCCCGGAACTTGTCGATGTCCACGCCTATCTCGCAGGCGGTGGCCTTGAGCTCCTCGAACGCGCCGGCCTTGAGCACCAGCTCCACCATCGCGACGTGGGCCGGGTCGACCGCCCGGAGGGAAAGCCCGTCCGAGGAGATGTTGAGCTTGACCTCCTCGACCAGCGTGCCCACAACGGTTATGACCTCCCTGAGTACGTCGGCTTTGATTCGGGCCTTGAACATCTGTTCTTCCCCCGGGTCGCGGAATTGCCCCAACGCGGTGGGCTTTTATAAATCTTTTCAACGAAAAGGTAATAACGGCCCCGGGCGATATACACCGACCATGCCGCGCCAGACGGAGCTTGCGGACCTGAGGATAACGCTCGGAAGGGAGTACGCCACGGCGGAGCACCTCGTCCCCCTCTTCGACCGGGGCTTCAACACCCGCTACTTCATCGTCGACCTGGGCGAGGGGAAGATGGCCCTCATGGACATGCACCAGCTGCACAAGATGGGCGAGGACATCACCGTCGACCTCGCCTCGGCGGCCTCCAACCTCGGCACCGTGAACCCCGCGGTCCTGCTCCAGACCTTCCACGCCGACCCCCATGACATCTTCAGGTTCGCAGGCGGCCTGCCGGACGCGACGCGCAACTCGCTCGTCGCGACGGACCTTTGCCGGCGGAAGGTGGGCGGGGGCAGGGTATGCGACCTGCAGTTCCACGAGGGCCTCGGCTTCGTGGAGATGGTGGAGGTCAAGTCGATGGGGTTTTTGAAAAAGCTCCTGCCCGCCTCGGGGCTGGCCTTCCAGCCCGACGGGACGCTGGCGGTGAAGGCCGACGCCCCGAAGTGATTCAGCGTCCCCGGGGGGCGTGCCGCGCCAGCACCTTTTCGAGCGCGGCGATCTTGCGCTCGAGGTCGCGGCCGCGCGCCGCCACCGCCACCTCGCCGCGGGTCTTCTCTATGAGGCCCCGGGCGACGTCCTGCTTGTGCCTGAGCGGGACTATCGCGTCCGGGTAGTCGAAAGCCGAGAGCGTGGCGAACAGTCCCTCCATGACGTGCAGGGCGTCGCCGGCCTCCCGGATGTCGCCCCTCCGGAGGGCGTCCTGGGAGATCCGGCGCAGCTCGCCGATGGCGTCGCCCATGCCCAGCAGGAAGGCCGCCGGGGTGCAGCCGTACGCCGACGGCGCCGCAATGGCCCGGCCCGACAAGAGTGATTCGAGGATGTGGGCCTCGGCAAGCTCCTGCAGTGCGTTCTGGACCGTGCCCGAGGAGTGGAGCTCCGGGTGTCCGTCCGTGACCTTCCGCAGCTCGGCCGAGAGCCGGTCGGCGCGCCCGAGGGCCTTCGCGGCGCGGCCGCTCTCCCGCAGGGCGCGGATGGCCTCGGAGCAGGTCCGGACGAGCTCGCGGGAGAGCGCGATGGTCCTTTCCCGGACGGCGTCCTTGGAGGCGAGCTCGGCGTCCAGTCGCCTGGCGAGCGGCCCGAGGCCTGCGAGGGGGCGGCGGTCCATGGGACCCTCATCGCGCTGAGGGCTATTTAGCGTTTGGAGCAAAAGGTTATTCTGGCGGCTCTGGCATGACCGGGGGGCGATGACCGGGGGGGGCGTCTGGGACGCGGTGGTGGCCGGCGCGGGCCCGGCGGGCTCGGTGGCGGCGCGGGAGCTCGCGCGGCGCGGCCACTCGGTGCTCGTGCTCGAGGAGCACCACGAGGTCGGCCGGCCGGTGCAGTGCGCCGGGCTCGTCACGCGCCGGGTGTTCGACGCGGTGCCGGCGCCCGAGTGCGTCCAAAACTCGCTCACCGGGGGGGAGCTCCTGGCACCGACCGGCCGGAGCATCACCCTGCGCGCCCCCGTGGAGAAGGCCGTGGTCATCGACCGGGCCCGGTTCGACCGGAGGGCCGCCGAGATGGCCATAGACGCCGGCGCCCGGCTGGAGCTCGGGACACGGGTCATCGGCGTCTCCGGGCACGAGGGCGGGGAGCCGGCCGTCGTCGAGGTGAGCTCCCGGGGCGGGAGGCGGAGCCTCCGGGCCCGGGTGGTCGTCGGCGCCGACGGCGTGCAGTCCTCGGTCGGCCGCTCCGCAGGCCTCCAGCCGCCGGGCGAGCTGCTCCCCGGCTTCGAGGCGGGGCTCTGCGGCGTCGAGGGCCCCGGCGACACCGTGAGGATACTGGTCGGCCGGGAGGTCGCCCCGGGGTTCTTCGCCTGGCTCATCCCATCCGGGGAGGGAAGGGCCGTCCTGGGCCTTTGCTGCGAGCCCGGCCCGGTGCCGGCGAGGGAATACCTCGGGCGGCTCCTGGGCAACCCGTTGCTCTCGCCCTATATCCGCAGGGCCCGGGTGACCGGATACTGCTGCGGGAGCGTGCCTGTATCCCCCGTACGCCGGAGCGTCTCCGGCCGGGTGGCCCTGCTCGGGGACGCCGCCGGGCAGGTCAAGCCGATCTCGGGAGGGGGGGTGTTCACCGCGACGAGGTGCGCCCTGGCCTGCGCCGGCGCGGCGTCCGCCGCCATCGGGGCGGGCGGGCGCCGGCTCTCCCTGGACGCGTACGAGAGGGGCTGGAGGGCCGAGCTCGGCCGCGAGCTTAGGTTCGGGCGGCGGCTCCGGCGCGCCTTCGTCAACGTGACGGACCGGCAGATGGACGAGCTCGTGAGGATGCTGGACCGGCCGGCGCTACTTGCGCTCATCTCGGCCCGGGGGGACCTTGACTTCCCGTCTAAGCTTGCGAAGCTCCTGTTCCGTCAGGCGCCGGGCCTGCTTAAGTTTTCCGGAGCTTTTATAAAATCGCTCTTTTAGCCTCGGGTGGCCCTTCTCCTCCATCAGGTAGAGCACCAGCGCCAGCGCCCCGAAAAAGCCGGTGAGGCCGACGAGGAGGGCCAGCGGCCACATGGGGATGGGCTCCTTGACGCTGAACGAGGAGTCGGGCAGTATCCCGTCGACGCCGAGAAGGGTGAGGTTTATCCCCCCGACGGCGCGGGAGCCGTTGGCCCCGGTGGTGGCGCTGTCCCACTCCTGGCCGGTGAAGTGGCCGCGGGACTTCATCAGGAGGTGGGTGCCGTTGTAGTCGAACTGCATCATCTGGCGGACGAAGTAGGTGCCCTGGGGGGTGGATTTCGACGTGCCGATGGTGATGCTCACGGCGGTCGTCTGGTTGGGCCCGAGAGAGGGGAGGGTGGCGGTGTAGCCCTGGCCGGCCCCCTCGCTCACCTGCGGCGGGTCGGATATCCTGCCGATGTCCCGCGCCTCCTCGAGGGTCGCCCACTTGTATATCTCGATTGTCAGGGTGGCCCGCTCGATGGGGCCCTCGTAGCGGTTGCGCACCGAGAAGCTGTATTTTCCGGATTCCCCCGGGACGATCTGGGGTGTCTTGAAGTCGGAAAGGTCGGGTATCCTGTTGGGGGCGCTTGGGTCCTCCTGGGCCCAGACGGGCATGGCCATCATCAAAAGGAGGAAGAGCGCGGCCGGAAGAGCCCTGGGGTCCATGTCGGTGGTGAAAGGGCCGTGGGGCGTATAAATCCTTTCTGTGCAATTTAATAACGCCGGGGGTTATTCACCGGCGATGCTGCTGCGGGTGGACAGGAGGAACGCCGGACCGGCCATAGCCAGGCTCAGGGCGATGGGAACTCTCGAGCGCGGGCGACTGATCCGCCGCTCGAAGGAATGGGTGGAGATCCCCCTTCTCGCGCCGCCTCCACCCGGGCTGGGTCAGATCGTCGAGGGGGAGACCGCGCCTGTCGGGCGGCAGGTCCCGCCCTACGAGAGGGCCGTCTCCTCGGCGCGCATCCCGGCCGGGCTCAGGCGGCTCCTGCCGGACAAGTGGGAGCGGCTCGGGAGGGTGCTCCTGCTCCGGCTGCCCGGGAGGCTCGAGGGGCACAAGGTCGAGATTGCCCGGGCCTATGCCGGGGCGCTTGGTGTGCAGACGGTAATCAGGGACCTTTCGGGAAGCCGGGGGGTTCTCAGGGAGCCGACGACCGAGCTCCTGCTCGGGGAGCGGACGGAAACGGTCCATAAAGAGAATTACGTGCGCTACTGCTTCGACGCCGCGAGCATCATGTTCTCGAGCGGGAACATGGCCGAGCGCATCCGGATGGGGAAGGCGGTCCGGCCGGGGGAGACCGTCGTCGACATGTTCGCCGGGATAGGGTACTTCAGCCTGCAGATGGCCGTGCACGGCCGACCGAAGGCGGTCTTCGCCTGCGAGCTGAACCCGGTCAGCTTCCGGTATCTGGTCCAAAACATCAGTCTGAACAAGGTGGGTCGCATCGTTATCCCGCTGGAAGGGGATTGTCGGGAGGTGGCCCCGGAAGGCGTGGCCGACCGGGTGGTGATGGGGCACTTCGACTCGTTGGATTTCCTGCCCAAGGCCCTGCGCGTGCTGAGGCCGGAGGGGGGCGTCCTCCACGTCCATTGCCTGTCCCGGAAGGACCGGATACCCCAGGAGGCCTGGGACCGGGTCCGCAGGGGGATGGAGGAGGGTGGAAGACGGGGCGAGCTCGTCCACTGCGAGAGGGTCAAGTCCTTCAAGCCGAGGGTGTGGCACATCGTGCTCGATGTCGGCGTAAAATGAAGGTCACGGGAGCTCGAAAGGGCCGGTGAGGGTCGTCGCCCTCTTCAGCAGCTGGACCTGGAAACCGACCTCGATTATGCCTGCGGTCCGGTTCAGGAGGATGGTGTCGCCGGTGTCTAGGTAGGGGCCTCCGGGATTCAACTTGTTATAGTAAAAATAGGGACTGGACTGGTTCAGGGGACTGTTGAGCGTGGTGGCGGAGGTCGCAGAGTTCTTGACATTGAGGACGATATCCAGGTTGAGCGTTTGCCCGTTGACTATGAAAAGGACCCAGTTGGCATCCTGGTTCTTCTTGATCTCGACGCCGAGAGGGTACTTGATCTCCCCCGGGAGATCCGGCACGGAGGTCATGTAATAGACCAGTATGCCCGACAGCACGATGGTGACGCTGACCATCAGTATCGTGGCGATGACCGAGGACACGGCGCGCCTGTCAATCCTGGGCTTCGACATGACTCACGTGGTATATGGAATGCAGGACGGGGGTAATATTTTTTATGTTGCGAATCCTGAGGGCGGCCCGATTCGTTGCCTTGGGGCCGTTGACGGTCGCATTCATCCGAATGCAAAGCCCCCGGGCTCGGGCCGGGTGGATTCAACGAAAAAGAATGCAAAGAAATACGGGAAAAGAAAAAAGGGAGGAGAAAAAATTTCTCCTCACTTGATCTCGATCTTGGCTATGGTGTTCGAGCCCCGCAGCAGGGAGAAGGCCATCCCGGTCATGTCCTGGGTGCCGTGGATGAGTATGGCGTCCCCTGCCCTGAGCCGACCGGCCGCACCGTTTATGTAGAAGTCGAAGTCGGCGTTGCCGCTCCAGCCCGTGGTCGCGGGCACGAGCCTCTTCGCGATCTGTCCGCCGGCGGCGTTGGTCACGACGGCGTACAGGTCGACGGTCGAGGTGTCGCCCTGCGCCAGGCCTATTGACCAATCCTTGCCCGCGGTTGCCGACGCGTTGACGATCGCGCTCTGGGTCAGGCCGACCTGGGTCTCGACTTTTCCAGCACCGGTGGGCAGGGTCTGCAGGTAGACCACCAGCACTCCCGCGAGTACCACCGTTATCGCGACCATCAGGATGGTCGCAATGACCGGGGATACCCCTTTGCTGTCCTTCCGTATCCGATTCATGTCGTTGTGTCTCCTGCGCTCTTCGCGCTAATACCTTGAGATTTCTCTACCATATATAAGTATTTTCTCTCGGATGCCGACAGGCGCGGCGACATCCGTTCACCTATCCCCCGATAGTGAAAGTGCCCGGCCGTGGGCCCCTGCATGACATTCTGGAGCGCGCCGGGGCTCCCCGGGCTTCCGATGCAGCCATATATATACATTGGGGTTGGCCCGACGGCCGGGCCGGCCCCGCGCCCCGCGCCCTGCCCCCCGCGACCTGCGTTTTCCGTGGCCCGCTGCCCCACTGCTGCCCGCTGCTCCACTTTTATCCGGGGCCCTTCAAAAATCGCGCCTACTTCCCGTCCGCCGGGCCCTCCTCTCCCTTGAGGAC
>VGTL01000128.1 GCA_016874675.1 Methanobacteriota archaeon
GCAGGGGACGACCGACACGGACGTCTTGCTCAGGCTCAACGACGGCCTGGTGACCGTGGCGCAGGACGGGAAGTTCTCGGTCACCTACACGCTGAGCGAGGGGATGAACGAGCTCATATTCAGCGCCCGGGACCAGGCCGGGAACTCGAAGCTGGTCACAAGGCGCGTGGTGCTCGACACGGTGAGGCCGGAGCTGGAGCTCCGGTCGCCGCAGGCCGGGGCCCTCCTGAAGACGACCCAGGTGACCGTGGAGGGCATCTGCGAGCCGGGGATGGCGCTCACGGTGGGGCTTCCGGGAGCCGGCCAGACCGTGGGAACCGACACGGGCCATTTCAGCAGGACGCTCTCGCTGCCCGAGGGCCAAAGCGTGCTGGTCATCGAGGGCAGCGACGCCGCCGGGAACACCGTCTCGATGGAGATACCGGTGGTCGTTGACACGACGGCGCCGCCGCTGGACCTCGTGGAGCCCCCCGACGGGTTCCGCACCCGGGACTTCTCGGTGGTCCTCGTGGGCGTGACCGAGCCGGGTGCGTCCGTGACCGTGAACGGCGTGCCGGTGATGGTCGACCCGTTCGGCAAGTTCTCGACCACCGTGACGCTGCAGAAGGGTAAAAACGACATAAAGGTGACCTCCGGCGACGACGCCGGCAACAGCGCGAGCAGGTCCCTGACCGTGACGGGCACGAGCGAGCCGGCCGCGGCCGCCGAGAGCACCTGGTGGTGGGCGGCGGCCGGCATCGTCATGGCCATAGGGATAATGGTGCCCCTCACGGCCATGCTGGCGAGCGTGGCCGTGAAGGGCGGGCGCAAGGGACAGGAGGGATCGAAATGAACCTGAGCAGGATTGCCTGGATAGGGGCCGGCGCGACGACGATCTTCGCGCTGGCCGTGCTCTGCCTGGCGCTGCCGGCGGCGGCGACCAACGACCCGGCCCCCGGCGGCGGGACCGTGTACGGCGACTGGACCGTGACGGACACACGCTCCTACGACTCCGTCACGATAACGATCGACAACGGCAACCTCGTTGTCCAGAACGGTGCGAGCCTCACCCTGACCAACGTCGTGCTCCGCATGACGGGCGCGACCGACGGGGCGTACTCGATTACCGTCGCCAAGGGCGGCACGCTCACGGTCGACCCGGGCACGGACATCTCCTCCTCCGACGGGGCCGTGCACTACAAGTTCGTGGTGCGGGGCTCGATGGACATGGACGGGGCGCGCGTGTCGCAGGTGTGGGGCGACAACGCCTCCTGGGCCGGGGGCATCCAGATCCACTCCGACGGCGTCTCCATCAACAACACGACAATATTCAACGGCCGCACCGGCGGCGTCAGCATCTTCGACTGCTCGCCGTCCATAACCAACTGCACCATCATCGACAACGGCCAGGACGGGGGAAGCCCGGTCTACTGCTTCGGCCTGTACGCGACCAACTCCAAGGCCACGATAAGCAGGAACGACATCTCCCGAAACGGCTTCAAGGTCGTGAAATCGGAAAGGACGACCTACCAGGCCAGCAAGAGCCCGCCCCAGGGATTCTCCGGGTACCCCGAGTACGAGGGCGAGACCTATTACGGCATGTACTACCGCGGCGTCATCGGGGGCTACTCCACCTACTACGGTTATCGCTACGAGTACAACTACACCTACAAGTACGGCGACTACGATTACTACGGCGTGGGCGTCCGGATGGATGATTCGAACCTGACCCTCGAGTCCAACAAGATAACCTTCAACGGCTGGGGCAGGGCCGACGGCTCCTACTCGTACTCCTACAATAGCTACCAGCCCTGGAAGTACTACTACAGCGGGAGCATCAAGTACGAGTACTGGCTCTATCTCTACAAGTACAATTACAACTACATCAAGGTCCGCTGCTTCGGGGAGGGGCTGCACGTCGAGGACTCGACTTTGACGCTCGAGAGCAACACCTTCGACCACAACGGCTTCCAGTCCCGGCACGACTACTGGCCGAACGCGGACAGCATCGGCTGGTACTCGGGGGTGGACGTCAACCTCTACGGCTGCGACGCCAGGATATTCAACAACACCATCAACAACGCCGCCATCCTGGTCAACCTGACCCGCTGCTCCGTGACCATCTCGGGGAACAAGCTCCTGGGCGACTTCATCGGCCAGGGCGCGACCTACTACTCGACCAACTTCATACCCTGGAGGGTCGGCTACGGCATCCGGTACTACCAGTCCCGGGGCGACATCCTGAACAACACCATAGACATGAAGTTCAAGGACTACCCGATCTACATAGGCGGCTCGAGCACCTACTTCGCCGACCTCGTGACGGCGGTGGACTTCCCGGGCGCCAAGGACACCACGTTCCGGGGCAACAAGGTGACGGTGGACTCGCAGTACTACGGCGTGGTCCGGGGGCTGCTCTTCAACACCTCGCTCAAGGCGACCAACCTCAAGGTGCTGGACTGCCAGTTCGAGTTCAAGTACTCCGGCAGCGTCAGCACCGGAAAGCCGGACATGCCCGAGTTCATCATCTCCCTCAAGTCCGAGGCGTACATCCAGGGGTGCACCTTCAAGGGACCGGCCGGCGGGACCGGCGCCCCCAGGGTCTTCGGCATCGAGGCCAACTTCGGGACCACCCTCAAAGTGGAGGACACGAGCTTTGCCGGACACCACATGGCCATAAGGGTGACCGACTTCAGCAGGCTCACCGCGACCAACATCACCGTGACCGGGGTCCAGGAGGCCGGAATATACGCGGACGCCCTCAGCAAGGTGACCCTCATCAGGAGCAAGATATCGGGCAACGCCCGGGGCCTGATGTCCATAAAATCCGTGGTGGACATCTACGACTGCCAGCTCAGTAACCCCACGGAGTTCTACATCGACCGCGCGGCGAGCATCAACGTCTACAACACGCCGCACGTCCGGCAGTCGGTGCTGGCGGTCGACGAGGCCTCCTATCTCAACGTCTCCTGGCCGGTGACCCTGAGCGTCAGGTGGCAGAACGGGGTGCCGGTGGCGGACGCGAAGGTGGACATATCGACCCTGGCCGGACTGGAGGTTTTCGCCGGCACGACCAACGATACGGGCTACCCGGCCGACCTTCTGTGGATAAAGGAGTACGTCGTCTACAGGCAGACCCTGTCCAACTACAACCCCCACCGCATAGAGGTCTCCAAGGGCCGCGCCACATCGATGGACCTTTTCGTCATCGACAAGGCCCTGTCCATCGATTTCCTGCTCGTGGACAACGTGCCGCCGGAGCTTCTGGTCTCCTACCCGTTCGACCTGCAGAGGCTGAACACGGCGGTCGTGGAGTTCACGGGGTCCGCCTCGGACCCGGAGGCCGGGCTGGCCGGCTCGGTCGTCGAGATAAACATCGACAACTCCGGCTGGATACCCGTCGAGGTCTCGGGCGCCTACAACGGGTGGAGCTACTCCCGGCCCCTCGGCGACGGGCTGCACGTGGTGCGGCTGAAGGCGACCGACAACGCCGGCAACGTCGCCCGGCAGTCGCTGTCCATCACGGTCGACACGACCGGCCCGCCGCTTTACGTGTTCTCGCCGGCCGACGGCAGCTCCACCAACCTGCGGACGGTGACCGTCTCGGGCATCACGGAGGAGGGGGTGTTCGTCACGGTGAACGGCATCAGCGTCCAGGTCCAGAAGCGGTACTTCAGCCTGCCGGTCTCCCTGGAGGACGGGCCCAACCTGGTAACGGTGGTGGCGTCCGATGCGGCCGGCAACTCCCGGCAGGTGCAGGTCCAGGTGACGCTGGACAACCAGCCGCCGCTCATGGTCATCACCAGCCCCGCCGACGGGACATATACCGGCCAGAACCCCGTGTCGGTCCTGGGCAGCACCGAGCCCACCGCGATTATTACCGTGAACGGCGTGCGCGCCCAGCTGGTGGAGAGCTCGTTCGAGGCGCTCGTGGGCCTGTCGGAGGGCGCCAACACGATGACCGTCACCGCCCGGGACCCGGCGGGGAACTCGGCGAGCCGGACCCTGACGGTCTACCTGGACACGGTGCCTCCGGACGTGACGCTCTTTTCGCCCCGCGACGGCCTTTGGACCAACCAGAGCAAGGTGCTCGTCAACGGCGCCACCGAGCAGGGGGCCGTGGTCACCATCAACGGCCAGCACGTGAACGTGATCTCGACCATATTCAGCGGCTATGTCAGCCTGCTCGAGGGCCCCAACCGAATAGAGGTCCAGGCGCGGGACGGGGCCGGCAACAGGTTCAGCTCGGAACGGACCGTGTTCCTGGACACCCGGCGGCCCGACCTCGTGGTCGGCTCCCCGGCCGACGGTTCCGTGCTGGCCTCGCGCATAGTGACGGTGGTCGGCTCGGTCGACTACGGCGCCGAGGTCCGGGTGAACGGCGAGCCCGTCCGGGTGACCGACTTCGTGTTCACCACCACCGTGCAGTTCCCCGAGGACGGAACCCAGGTGCTCGAGGTCCAGGCGCGGGATCTGGCCGGCAACCAGGCGCTCGTGACCCGGACCGTGACCGTCGACACCACGGTCCCCACGGTGCTGCTGAGCTACCCGCCCGACGGCCTGCGGACCAGGCAGCGGATGATAACCGTGAGCGGCCAGACCGAGCCCTATGCCACGGTCATCGTCAACACCGAGACGCTCTTGGCGGTGGGGCGCGACGGGCTGTTCCAGGTCCCGGTCGTCCTGGAGGACGGGGAGAACCGGTTGACCGTGCAGACCACGGATGCCGCGGGCAACATGCACACCGAGTCGATCGTGGTGACCAAGCCGGTGGCTGCTGAGGCAGTCAAGGAGGACCTGAGCTGGGTGCTCAACCTCACCGGGCTGCTACTGGGCGTCGGCGTGGCGCTGCCCATCATGACCCATGTCCTGACCGGCTCCTGGCGACGCCGGCGGGCCGGCGTGCTGGCCGAGCTCGAGGCCGCCGAGCAGGCCCGCCGGGAGCGCGAGGCCGAGGCGGCCCGGCTGGCAGCGCTGCCCAAGGTCGAGAAGATGGGCAAGAGGCGGGCGAGGGCCGCCGTGGCGGTGAAGGAGGAGAAGGCGCCGGAGGCGCTGCCCGAGGCCCCCAAGGCCGAGGCGGCCGCTCCCGAGGCGGCCAAGACCGGCCTCAAGGACAAGTCCGGCGCGACCGAGGTCTCGCCCGACGAGATCGACCAGGAGACCAAGATGAGGGCCAAGTCCGAGCCTGAGTCCGAGGAGCCCCCGGGCGGCAAGGCCGAAACGACGGAGGCGGGCCTGAAGGACAAGGGAGGGGAGGCCGAGGGCGAGGCCGGGGAGACCGAGATGCCGGACCGGAAGAAGTAGGGCCCGCGCAACGGGGGCCGCAAGGCCCCCCTTTCCCTTTTTTCCCGGTTCCTTTCATAAGCTATTTATTGTTGATAGCCCATTCAACTATGCGGGGCTGGGGTTGGCGGAGAAGGACAGGCAGCCGGGAATAGATGATTTCATAGAGTGGTTCCTCGACGAGAAGGAGGAGCTCTCCAAGCCCAGGCCCAAAGAGATCGTCCTCATGAAGAAGATCTGCATGCTGGGCGACCCGGCGGTCGGAAAGACCAGCCTCATCGCCCGTTTCGTGTACAGCATCTTCGACGACAAGTACCTGGAGACCATCGGGGCCAAGGTCACAAAGCGCGTGATGGCCCTCACGCACGTGCCGACCAACCAGAACTTCCGGCTCAAGCTGATGATATGGGACATCGCCGGCCGCCGCACCCTGGAGCACGTGCGCTCGTCCTACCACCGCGAGGCGGAGGGCGGCCTGCTCGTCTGCGACGTCACCCGCAAGACCACATTGGAGAACATGGACAACTGGCTGCACTCGTTCTACAGCGTCACAGGCACGGTGCCGGTGGTCTTCATCGCCAACAAGGTGGACTTGAAAAACGACGCCGAGTTCGGCGAGCCGGAGCTTGCGGCCGCGGCCAAGAAGTTCGGCGCGACCTATATCCTGACAAGCGCCAAGACGGGCGAGAACGTCGAGGGGGCGTTCCGCGAGCTGGGCCGCAGGATAATCCAGCACTACCTCAACACCCGGGAGAGGGCCCCCGGGTAGGGCTCCCGGCCGGGGCCGGATCGCGCGGCGGCCGGGGCGCCTCTCACCTTCCGAAAAGAAACGACAGGAACCCCTTCTTCTTTCGCTTCTCGGGCTCTTCCCCCTCCCCCCCCTCCGCGCCCCGGGCCCTCCGGCGCCTCTCCTTGTCGCGCTCGCGGCGGCGCTCGATGCGCAGCTCGCGGCGCTTCTCGAGCTCCTCCTCCTCCTCCTCCCTCTTGTCCTTGAGCCGGCGCTCCTCGTTGAGGCGGGCCTTCTCCCACCGGGCGACGACCGTGCGCTTTCCCTTGATGGACTCGGAAAGCTGCATCCGGACCTTGGAGAACTCGGCCTTGTTTATCCTGCCGGCGTCGAGCTTCGCCTTGGCCGCCTCGAGCTTGTCCTCGAGCTCCCTGGCCTCCTTCTTGGCCCCCTCGATCATCTCGGTGAGCTTGCGTATCTTGCGGTTCATCGCGCCGCCCCTCCGGGCCCGATATTGGTGCTTGGGCTTTATGAAGCTTGTGACGCCTCGCAATTGTTGCTGCAATCGGTTCGGGGGACGGGTTTGTCCTGTCGGTCATGGGGGGACGAGACGGGAGACGAAGGAAACCGCCACTCCGTCCCATCAGGATACCCAAAATATGATCCTTCTGCCCCCCTCTCCACCTCCCCGACACGTCCCCCGGACCAACCGCACCAACACGTCCCCCGAACCAATTACCCTATTTTCGAAAATTAACCAATATCTCCGCCGCCCCCCC
>VGTL01000129.1 GCA_016874675.1 Methanobacteriota archaeon
GCGGCGTATTGCTCCCCGGCGGGCGGCTGGTACTGCGGTTGCGCGGCGTATTGCTCCCCGGCGGGCGGCTGGTACTGCGGTTGCGCGGCGTATTGCTGCTCGGCGGGCGGCTGGTGCGCCTCCGGCGCGGCCGGGGCCTGCTCCCCGGTCACGGGCTGCCACCGGCCGGTGTCCGGGGACCACTCCGAGATCAGCCTCGGCTCGGCCGGCTGCTCCGTGCCGTCGGCGCGCACGATCATGTCGCCCTCGCGGGCCTGGACCGGGGGCGGGGGCGCCCGTTTCACCGGCTGGAGCGCCGCCAGCTGCTCCTGCAAGGCGGCATAGGGTGATTCCGCCTGGGCCCACGGCCCGGGCGGGACCTCTCCCGGCCGGACCTCCTGGTAGGGCTGGTCGGCCTCGAAGCCGGCCGCGCTCTGGCCCCCGGCCGCCCGCGCCGATGGCTCGTCCGTCGGCCAGGGCTCCTTCCGGGGCCGGACCTCCTCCTCGGGACGGCCCGGCCGCTCCGTACCGGAGGGCCGCCGCGGCCGCTTCACCGGCTCCGGCTCCCCCGCGGCACCGTGGCGGTCCGCAATGTGGGCCGCGACCATCCGGCGGGTGCTCAGGCTCACCGCGAGCACCACGATGACGAGCAGGATGGCGACGACCGCCAGTAGGAGCACCAGAAACGAGTCCGCTCCCCCGGCGAGCGCCCCGCCGGGCGTCCTCCAGACCGTCTTGGTCACGGTCTGCGTGTTGCCCGCCGGGTCCTGGACGGTCACGGTTACGACGTTGGAGCCGTCCTGGAGCCGCACCTTCCGGCTGAAGGAGCCGTCGGCACCGACAGTCACCTGCTCTCCGTTGACGAACACGCGCGAGCCGGGCTCCACCTTCGAGGAGATGGTCGTCTCCTTCCCGGAGGTCTCGGTCCCGGCCGACGAGTCGAGCCGGAAGGGCGTGACCGCCGTGTCGAGCGTTATGGAGGCGGAGAACACCGCCGACTCGTGGCCGGCGCGGTCCCGCAGCTGGGCGTGCACGGTCTTGGGCCCGTCCGTCCCCTCGAGGGTCCAGCTGCGGCTTCGCGCGAAGGGCTCCCAGGCCGCCCCCGACAGGTCCGCCCCGGCGCCCAGCCTCATCTCCACGATGTCGGCCGAGTCGCTCGAGAGCCCGAGCATCACCGCCTGCCTCTGGGTGGCGGCGGCGCCTCCCTCGATGGTCAGCGTCCCGGCCGGCGGCTGGAGGTCCACCGTGACGCCGCCTCCGGTGACGAAGGCGCCCAGGTTGCCCGCCCGGTCCTTCGCCCGGAGCTTGATGTGGTAGGTCGTCCCGTCGGCGCCGGCGTTGAACGTGTACGAGGTCGAGGTCGTCCACATGTCCCGGAGGACGTCCTCGCCCCCGAGGAATGTCCCCACGCTGACGTAGTAGCCGGCGACGCCCGAGGGCGCGTCGGTCGAGGGCGCCCAGGTCCAGGTGATGTTGGGGAACATGGAGTACGCCGAGGGCGCGACGGGCGGGTAGGCCGTCGGGAGCGAGACGTCCACCGTGACCCCGTCGGAGGGGGGCGACTCCGGCCCGACGTTCCCGGCGAGGTCGACCGCGCGAACGAATGCGTAGTAGGTCACGCCGTCGAGCCCGCCGATGAACGTGTAGGAGGGCATGGCCGTCCAGGCCCGGTCGATGATGTCGGCCGCGCCGGGCGCCGTGCCTATGCTCACCCAGTAGCCCTGGATGCCGGACTCGGCGTCCGAGGAGGGGTCCCAGGCCCAATTCACCATGGAGCGGTTCACGTACCCGCCCGGCGCCGCCGGGGCCGAGGCGGACGGCGCCACCTCGTCGATGACCACCGGGGCGCCCGTGGTCGCGTTGGAAAGGAGCCCGGCGGCGTTTCGGGCGCGCACCGACAGGTAGTAGCTGCGGCCGTTCTGGAGCTCGAGGCCCGAGAGCGTCACAAAGACCCTTAGCCCGGCGCTCGTCCAGCCCGAAAACTCGGTTCCCCCGGGCGTGGTGCCGATGGCGTACTGGTACTCCACGACGGCCGTCTCGGGGTCGACGGAGAGGCTCCAGGAGAGCGAAAGCGACGTGGCGTCCGTCCGGTAGCCGCCACCGTACACGGCCACCGGTCCCGGCGGCGTGGTGTCGACGGTTATTCCGTCGCTGGGGGCGCTGTACTGCCCGGC
Source organism: Methanobacteriota archaeon (assembly GCA_016874675.1). Lineage (GTDB taxonomy): Archaea > Thermoplasmatota > DTKX01 > VGTL01 > VGTL01 > VGTL01. The sequence goes on from VGTL01000129.1 coordinate 2,154, forward strand.
GTTGCCGGCGTTGTCCACGGCGCGGAGCATCGCGTAGTAGGTCCGCCCGGGCAGGGCGCCGGCCAGCGTGAAGGAAAGCTCGGTGGTCTCGTGGTCCCTGAGGACGTCCGAGCCGCCGGGCGTTGTGCCAATCGAGAGCTCGTAGCGGGCGATGCCCGAGGGCTGGTCGTCCAGGGCGTCCCAGCTGAAGACCAAAGTGGTCCCGGTGCTGTAGGCGCCCTCGTCGGACGGCGCCGGGGCCTGCGGGACGGAGATGTCCACCCGGGTGCCGGCCGATGCGGCGCCGTAGGCGCCGGCGTTGCCGGCGTTGTCCTCGGCCCGGACCTTGGCGTAGTAGGTCCGGCCGTTCTGGCCCGACGGGAAGGTGTAGGAGGGCTCGGGCGCGAAGGCGTCGCGCACGACGTCCGTCCCCCCGGGGGTCGTGCCGATGCAGACATAGTAGCCCCGGATGCCCGACGGGAGGTCGGTCGAGGCCGTCCAGCTCCAGGCTATCGAGGTCGAGGTCGCCCACCCGCCGGCCGTGGAGGGGACGGAGGCGGCCGGCACGGTCGTGTCCACCGTGATCCCGTCGGTGGTGGCGCTGGCGGACCAGAGCCCGGCGCCGTTTCGCGCCCGCACGGTGATGTAGTAGGTCCCGCCGTTCTGCAATGACAGGCCCTTGCGCGAAAGGGAGCTTGCGGTCCCGGCGGAGGTCCAGCCCACCACGTCCGTGCCGTTGGGGGTCGTCCCGATGGCGTAGCGGTACTCCGCGACGCCCGAGATGTCGTCGAAGGAGCTGGACCAGGAGGCCTTCAGGGTGGTGTTGCCGCGGCTCCAGGCCCCCTCGTCGTCGACCGTGAAGTCGTCGGGCGGGGTGGTGTCCACGGTGATGCCGTCGCTGGAGGCGCTGAACGGGCCGGCGTTCCCGGCGTTGTCCACGGCGTAAACCCGGCAGTAGTAGGTCGTGCCCTCCGCGCCGCCCGGAAGGAAGAGCTGCGTGCCCGTGGTGTACCGGTCGGCCACGGTGTCGTTGGCGCCGTAGGAGGTGCCCACGCTGACGTAGTACCCGGCGATCCCCGACGGGCTGTCCCACGAGGGCGGCCAGTACCAGTAGAGGGTGCTCGAGTTGGAGTAGGTCCCGTTGTCGACCGGCGTGTAGCTCGTCGGTATGGAGGTGTCGACGGTGATGCCGTCGCTCCCGCCGCCGTAGTCGCCGACGTTGCCGGCGTTGTCTTTGGCCTTGACCTTGGCAAAGTAGGTCACGCCGTTGAGCCCGCCGGCGTAGGTGTAGGAGGCCGAGGAGGTCCAAAAGTCCCTGACCAGGTCGTCCAGGCCGGAGGCGCTGCCCACGCAGATGTAGTACCCGGCGATGCCCGACGGGTAGTCCGTGGAGCCGGCCCACGTGAACTTGACCAGCGAGGAATTGGTGTAGGTGCCGGCGTCCGACGGCGTGGCAGCGGTCGGAACGGTCGTGTCGACCGTGATGCCGTCGCTGTCCGGGCTCCAGGAGCCGTTGTTGGCGGCGTTGTCTTGGGCCTTCACCTTCGCATAGTAGGTCGTGCCGTTCGAGCCGCCCGTCATGGTGTAGTTGGGGGTGGCGGTCCAGCCGTCGCTCACGACGTCGTTTTCCCCGGCGGAGGTGCCGATGGAGATGTAGTAGCCGGCGATGCCCGAGATGTTGTCGGCCGAGGGCGCCCAGGTGAAGTTGACGGTGGACGATGTCGACCACTGGCCGATGTCCTGGGGCGTCCCGGCGGAGGGGGCCGTGTAGTCGATCCTGATAGCACGGGGTGCGGAGTAGGGGCCCCAGGAGCCGGCCTTGTCGCGCGTGCGGCAGCGCCAGGAGTACTGGCCCTCCGGAAGCGAGGAGGCGGGCGTGTGCGACGAGGTCGCCGACACCACCACGCCGGTGTCGTACGCGGCGGCGGAGAAGTCGGTCGAAACCGACATCTGCAGCTGGTAGGCGCTCTGGGTGTCGGTGGTGTTCACGTCCTTGAAGTCCCAGGTGAATGTCGGGGTGCCGGTGGTCGTCCAGGTGGTGTTGGAGGGGGCCGTAAGGTCCGGCGCGAAGGGCGGGACGTTCAGGGGACGGTCGTAGAATACATCGACATTTGTGTTGCGGTCGTCGTCCCACACGATGCTGGGCACGCTGTTTTGGTCGACCGCCATCTGGGGGTGGTTGCAGTTGGCCGAGGTGGTGTTGTCCACCCGGACGCTGGTCGTGAACGCCGAGCCCCCGGCGGAGACGAGCTCGCTGTAGTAGATGCGGAAGTAGCTGCTGCCGGGCCGCTTGTCCTGCCAGGCCACCCGGGCGATGTCGCCCGTGTCCACGGCGATGGCCGCCGACTGGGGGGTGGTGATGCCCGTGTCCGTGTCGTTCGCGGGCGTGCCCGCAAACGTCCTCCCGTCGGGGGTGGTGGACCAGAAGATGCTGATGTTGGTGTAGCGGCTGTCGCACCACACCAGGTGGAGGTCGCTCTTGCTGTCGGCCGCAAGCCTGGGGAACGTCTGGGACGAGGAGGGGGTGTCCTTGGTGGCGTTGACCTCGGAGCCGAAGGAGGAGCCCCCGTCGGTCGAGGTGGCCAGGAAGATGTCCCAGTTGGCGTTGCGCGAATCCTGCCAGGCGACCGTGAGGTTGTCATTCCGGGCGATGCAGACGGTGGGGTTCCGGGCCTGGCCGGAGCTCGAGTCGAGCTTGACCGAGGCGCCGAACGAGGTGCCGCCGTTTGCCGATTTGGACATGTAGATGTGGTAGCCGCTGCGCAGGTCCTCCCAGACGACGAAGATGTTGCCCGACGAGTCCACCGCCACCGCCGGCTGCACCTGGGAGCCCGCCCCGGTGGCGTTGACCCCCACGCTGGCGGACCACGTGGTGCCGTTGTCGGTCGAGTTGGCGTAGTAGATCTTGGTGTTGCTCCCGAGACGGGCGTCCGACCAGACCGCGTGAAGCTTCCCGTTCGAATCGACCGCTATCTTGGGCGTGACCTGGTCGGTGCTGGCGGCGGCGTCGTCGACGCGCACCACGCCTCCGAACGAGGAGCCGTTGTTCGTGGAGCGGGCGAAGTATATATCGGACGAGGAGCCGGCGTGGTTGCGGTCGTCCTGCCAGACCACGAAGATGGTGCCGCCCGGGGAGACCGCCACGGAGGGATTCTCCTGCCGGTTGGAGTTGCTCACCACCTGGACGTCGGTGCCGAACTCGATGGAGGCCGCAGGGGAGGCCGCAATGAGCAGGCAGGCGACCGCCATCGCCGCGGCCAGGGCAAGCATACCACCGGACATGCCATTTCTTCCCATGGAAACACCCTCGGTGGCGTAATAAACCCTTCTCGGCTTATATGGCTTTTGGTTCCCGGACGCCACCTGTACCGTCGGCGCGCCGGCGCGGGGAAAAAGCTATCATGGCCCACCCTCATCAAGGGTGCCGCGGGGACCAAAATGGAGGACGTCTGGGTCGAGAAGTACCGGCCGAGGAACCTCTCGCAGGTCGTGGGCCAGGACGACATCGTGGCGCGGCTCAAGGGCTACGTGAAGGTCGGCAACCTCCCCCACCTGCTCTTCGCCGGCCCGGCCGGGACCGGGAAGACCACCAGCGCCATCGCGCTCGCCCGGGAGCTCTACGGGGAGGGCTGGAGGGCGCGCTTTCTGGAGCTCAACGCCTCCGACGAGAGGGGCATCGGCGTGGTGCGGACCAAGATAAAGGAGTTCGCCCGGACGGCCTCCATGGGAGACCAGCTCTTCAAGATAATATTCCTCGACGAGGCGGACGCGCTCACGCCGGAGGCCCAGGCAGCCCTTAGGCGCACGATGGAGCGCTACACGGCCACCTGCCGCTTCATCCTCTCCTGCAACTACTCGTCGCGCATAATCGAGCCCATCCAGTCGCGCTGCTCGGTGTTCCGCTTCCGCCCCATAAAACAGGAGGACATGGCCAGGCACCTGCGCAACCTCGCCGGCAAGGAGGGGCTCCGGGTCACCGACGACGGCTTCGACGCCCTGGTGTACGTCGCCGAGGGGGACCTCCGCCGGGGGATAAACTCATTGCAGGTGGCGGCCTCCCTGGGCGGGAAGATAGACGCCGAGGCGCTCTACAGGGTGACCTCGACGGCGCGCCCGGAGGAGGTCAGATCCCTCATCGAGACGGCCCTGGGCGGGGACTTCCTCAAGGCCCGGGGCGAGCTCGACGACCTCCTGCTCCAGTACGGCCTCTCGGGCGAGGACATCATAAGGCAGATACACAAGAGCGTCTTCGACACCGGCATCCCCGACCGGCTCAAGGTCCAGCTCGTGGACCACATAGGGGAGGTCGAGTTCCGCATGGTGGAGGGCGCCAACGAGCGCATCCAGCTCGAGGCCCTGCTGGCCCACCTCGTCTCCGTCGGGGCGAAGATGAAGGAAGCGGAGTGAGGGGAAAGGCAGGAAGGCAGGAAGGCAGCAAGGCAGCATGGCAGCAAGGCAGCATGGGGACGGGGGAGCAAGGCAGCAAGGCAGCATGGCAGCAAGGCAGCAAGGGGACGGGGGAGCAAGGCAGCAAGGCAGCATGGCAGCAT
>VGTL01000130.1 GCA_016874675.1 Methanobacteriota archaeon
CAGGTCGTAGTAGGAGAAGTTCAGATGGCCCCAGAGGGAATGGTCGGCGCCCGTTCCGGCCGTGACAGTGGATATCGAGCGGGGGTTCCCGCCGCCGAAGCGCTCGCCCAGCGCCGGCACGAGCAGGTGCGTGTCCGCCGGAAGGTCGCCCGCCTCCTCGATGACGACGCGGCGCGTCTCGCCGTCTATGAAGACCACCACCTCCCGGTCCGCCCTCCCCTGTATCTCGAGCGCGTCGAAGCCGCTGAACTTCAGGAAGGGGCCGAAGAAGCCGCCGACGTTGGAGTCGATGACCGAGCCGGTGAGCGGCGAGATGGTGACGCAGATGCTCTTGCCCGAGCCGGGGTAGAGCGTGGTGCCGCCCAGCGGCCCGCAGGCGATGCATATTTCGTTTTCGGGGTCGTCCCATCCCGTGACCCGGCCCTTCGGCAGCGCGTTCCAGAGAAGCCACAGATCGAACCCCTTGCCCCCGGTGAAGGTGTCTTTCATCTTCCGGTCCACCGGCCTCTCCCGGATCTCGTTCGTGGACAGGTTGACGTACAGCGTCCGGTTGTTGTAGCCGCGCTCCATCGCGCCCGGCCCGTAGCCCCACTCCGCTATCGGCAGATTTTGACCCCCGTTGACGGAACCCGCTCCGACCGGATATAGTTTTTGGCGATTGGGCGACGGGAAGGCAGGAAGGCAGGAAGGCAGCAAGGCAGCAAGGCAGCAAGGGAAGGCAGCAAGGCAGCAAGGCAGGAAGGAACGGCGGCCGTCCCCTTGCTGCCTTGCTGCCCTCCTGCCTCCCCTTGCTGCCTTGCTGCCTTGCTGCCCTCCTGCCTTCCCTTTCTGCCTTCCTGCCTTGCTGCCCTCCTGCCTTCCCGCCCGCCACCCGTCCGTCTCAATCAATGGGCAGCACCGTCACCGCCACCGGGAGCATCTGGTGCCTCTCGCTGTCGGCGTAGAGCGCCGAGAGCGCTTCCAGGACCTCCTTCGGCGGGATGCCGCCGAACAGGTCGTTCACGCCGCCCATGATGATGCAGATGGTGGGCCCGGCCCGGAGAACGTCGCGATAGAAGCGCCGGGTCATGCCCTCGGTGGTGTCGCCCGAGAGGCCGAAGTTCGTCACCTTCACGCCCGGTCTCTTCAGGTAGTGCGTGTAGGGCTCCCACTGCCGGGTCTCCTCCTGCCCGTTGAAATGGCCCGGGTAGCCTTCCGTTATGCTGTCGCCCAGGCAGGCGACCTTGGCCCCCGGCTTGAGGATGTCGGAGAGCGAGGTGGCCATGAAACGGCCCATGTGCCGGTAGCCCTCCCCGTTCAGGTGCCCCCCGTCCCCCGCGGAGAACTCCTTCCTCAGGTGGTCCCTTGCGTCGGCGAACTCGACGTAGGCGTCCACCAGCCGGACGCGCTTTCCCCGGCAGTGGTTGCGTATCAGCTCGTTGAGCGCGAGTATCTCATCCATCCTTGCACGCTTCCCTTGGATTTCGGGGTGCGGGGTGCAGGGTGCAGGGTGCAGCGCGACGGAGGGGAAACCCCGAACCCCGCTTCCGGCCCGCGCACCCTGTCGTAACCCTGCCCCCTGCCCCCTGCACCCTGTCACGAATAATAACAATTTACGGCGCCCACTTCCCGCACTTCACGCAGTGGTCCTTCTTCGAGCTGAACGAGCACTGCTGGCACAGCATCGCCGGCGCGCCCTCGGAGCCTATCCAGTGGCCGCACACCGCGCACTCGCCCTTCCTCGGGCCGAAGCCGCACTCGTTGCAGAGCTTGGCCTGCAGGCCGTGGGAGCCTATCCAGTCCCCGCACTTGGCGCAGGTCTCCTTCTTCGAACCCCAGCTGCAGTTCTTGCAGAGCATCGCGAGCTCGGACACGGAGCCACCGCCATTGCCATGGGCTTTCGGATATTTTACCTTTGGCCCGTCAGCCGGCCGACCGCTCTTCCATCGCCTGCTTGAACTCGAGCTCCATCGCGGCCGCTATCTGCTCCATCCGTTGCCTCGTCCGGGCCTCCGCGAAGAGCCGGACCATGGGCTGGGTGTTGGAGGGCCGGACCATCCCCCAGCCGTCCTCGTATATGACCTTGAGCCCGTCGGTGAGGTCGAGCCGGTCGCCCTTGCGCCGGTGGTGCTCGACCAGACGGTCCACCACCGAGAACTTGACCTCGTCGGGGCAGCGGAGCTCCTTTTCCACCATCGGGTAGGAGGGTATCTCGTCGAGCAGCTTCGAGAGCGGCACCTTCCGGGCGGCGAGGATCTCGGCGAGCTTCACGCTCGTGAGCACGGGGTCGTCGAAGCTCCAGAAGGTGGGCACGAAGTAGTGGGCCGATATCTCCATCGCGAAGAGCGCCCCGTGCTCCTTTATCGCCTCGGATATGAACACGTCCCCGACGCGGACGCGAAGGACGGTCCCGCCGGCCCTCTCGATCTCGTCCTCCACTATCATCGAGCAGGGCACGTTGACGATGATGCGCCCTTTCTGCTTTTCAAGCATCCATTTCGATATTATGATCCCGACCTTCTCCACCTGGGCGACCCGCCCCTTCTCGTCGACGAACACGGCGCGGTCGCCGTCGCCGTCGTAGGCGGCGCCGAACGCCGCGCCCGAGCGCCTGACGAGCTCCTGGAGGTCGCCCAGGTTCTTCTCGTGGGGGTGGGGAGACCGGCCGGGGAACCGGCCGTCCAGCCGCTCGTTCACCATCTCCACTCCGGCCCCGAGCTTGCGGAATATGGCCGGCGCGGTGAGCACCGAGGCCCCGTTCCCGGGGTCCAGGGCCACCTTGAGCGGCCCCTCCATCCTCGTGCGGTCCAGGACGAACTCGACGTACTGGTCGATTATCTCGGGGCCGTCGGCCTGCTCTATGTCCCCCAGGGCGTCCCAGCGGGCCTTCCGGAGCTCCGAGCGGAAGAAGGTGTCCTTCACCTGCTCGTTCTCGAAGGTGAAGCCGGTCCCGTCCGAGTGGCGGAACCGGACGCCGTTGTACTCGGGCGGGTTGTGGGAGGCGGTGATGAATGCGCCGGCGTCGAACTTGCGGTACATCGTGGCGAAGTTGGAGGTGGGGATTGGCAGGAGCCCGCCGGCCGTCGCCCGGCAGCCGGTCGAGGCGAGCCCGGAGAGCAGCGCCCGCTCGAGCATCGGGCTGGAGGTGCGGCCATCGCGCCCGACGAAGACCCTCTTCCCGCTCCCGAGGAAGGTCCCGAACGATATGCCTATCCGGGCCATCACCTCGGGCGTGAGGTCCTCGTTTACTATCCCGCGGATGTCGTAGGCTCGGAATATCTTCTCCAGGTGGTTCATGCCGACCGGCCGGTAATCGCGTCGCAGATAAATCTGTTTTGGGGCAGCAGGCAGCGGGCAGCGGAAAGGCAGCAAGGCAGCAAGGCAGCAAGGCAGCAAGGGGACGACGGGTCGTTCCATTACCCCTGCTGCCCTGCTGCCTTGCTGCCCTGCTGCCTTCCCCTGCTGCCTTGCTGCCCTGCTGCCTTGCTGCCCTTTCCGTTCCCCACCGCAAAATAAATAGAACAGCGGTACATACTGACGGACAAGATGGCCGGGATGGTGCAAGGGCGCCGGTACATGGATTACGAGATAGACCCGGACAACCTGCCGTCCGGGGTGAGGCTACTGGGCGAGGGGTTCGTCGGGGGCAAGGCCGTGGGCCTCATTTTCGCCATGTCTGCCGTCGAGTTCGACGGCGAGCGCCTGGCGGACCGGCCGGAGCTTCTGGCCTTCCCAGAATCGACCATCGTCCCCACCGGCCACTTCGACGCCTTCATGGGCGACAACCGCCTGGACGCCGCCGTCCAGGCCAAGTGCGACCTCAAGATAACCAAGCTCGAGATGGCCAAGCGCTTCATGAACTCCCCCCTGCCTCCCCGCCTGGTGACGGAGCTTGGGCGCCTCCTGGACAGGGAGCGCCGGCCTCTGGCGGTGCGCTCGTCGAGCTTCCTCGAAGACAGCATCAAGCACTCCTTCGCCGGCATATACCAGTCGTTTTTCATCCCCAACCGGGGAACCGAGCGCGCCCGGCTGCAGCAGCTCGAGACCGCGGTCAAGCTGGTCTACCTGAGCACCTTCGGCGACAACGCCCGGGAGTACCGCCTCAGGCACCGGATCGCCTGGCGGACCGAGAAGATGGGCGTCCTCATCGAGAACCTCATCGGCCGGGAGCACCCCGACCACATGTACTACCCGCTGCTTGCGGGCGTCGGGTTCTCCAAAAACTTCCACCCCTGGGCCCCGGGCATCGACATGGACGGCGGGGTGGTCCGGCTCGTGCTCGGCCTGGGCACGCGGGCGGTGGGGCGCAACTACGCCCGGGTGTTCTCGCCCCGGTCCCCGGCCATCCGCCCGGAGGGAGGTTCCGTGGAGGAGATCCTCAAGTACTCCCAGCGGGACGTCGACGCCCTCGACATGGTCACCGGCGGGATGGCCTCGCCCTCGATAGACTCCGTGAAGCTCGCCAACGATCGCATCCATCTCGTGACGTCGGCGCTCCGGGAGGGATCCTACTTCCTGGACCCGCCCCGGAGGCCGGGACCGGACGACGAACTGGTGCTCACGTTCGACCCCATCCTCCGCCCGGGCAGCGCCTTCCCTCTGGTCAAGACGCTCGAGGGGCTCCTGGACAACCTCCAGAGGCTCATGCAAGTGCCGGTGGACATGGAGTTCGCCGTGAACATCGGCGGGGACGACCGGTTATACATCGTCCAGGTCCGGCCCCTCGGCGGCCGGCCGGAGCACCGCCAGGTGAACCTTCCCCGTGGCACGCCCCGCAGGAACATCGTCCTCCGAAGCCAGAACGTCCTGGGCAACGGGATAAAGAAGGCACTCAGGCACATAGTCTACGTCCCCCTCCGCTCCTACCGGTTCGACAGGGGCTTCGCGCTGGCGCGCCAGATAGGCGAGGTCAACGCCGGTTTCGAGGGTGACGGCTACATCCTGATAGGCCCCGGCCGGTGGGCGACCAGCCACCCGGAGCTGGGCGTCCCCGTGGCCTACGCCGAGATTTCCAACGCCCAGGTGATCGTCGAGTGCTCCTGGGGCTCCTTCACCCCGGAGCTGTCCTACGGGACCCATTTCTTCGGGGACATGGTGGTCACCAACACGTTGTACATACCGGTGTTCCACGAGAAGGGCGACTTCCTCAACGTGCGCTACCTGGAGCGCCAGGGGGAGGCGCTGAGCTTCGAGGGGCTCAGGGTCATAACCGACAAGAAGGGCTTCGACGTCTACGCCGACGGCCGGCGGCGTACAGGCATGATTGTGCGGAAGGGGGGGAGATGATATGGCCGTGAAATCGATTGCAATCCTGCGAGACGGCCACTTCGAGATCGACAAGGGGCTCATGGTCTACCTCAAGACGGCCTACTTCGGCCAGAAGTACCTTGCCCCGGTGAGGCCGCTGCTCGTCCGCACTGACGGGGGGAGCATCCTGCTCGACACCGGCCTGGGGGACGTCCCCGAGAAGCTTCGCAAGTACTATCCGGTGCACCGGGATTCCCGCCTCTCCGGGAGCCTGGCGGCGCACGGGCTCCGGCCCGAGGACATCTGCCTAGTCGTCAACACGCACCTCCACTTCGACCATGCCGGGAACAACCGGATGTTCCCCGGAGCCCGGATTCTCGTGCAGGAGCGGGAGCTCCGCTTCGCCCGCGACCCGCCCAGGTTCCTGCGGGGAGGCTACGTCCGGGATCTCTTCGAGACGCCCAACCTTGAGACCATCGACGGCCCCGGCCGCATCGCCGACGGCATCGATGTAATCCCGACGCCCGGGCACACCGCCGGGCACCAGTCCGTGGTCATCAACATGGGGGACCGGAGGTACATCTATACCGGGGACGTATCGCCGGTGAGGGAGAACTGGGAGACCGGCATACCGGTCGGGATACTTCTCGACCCCGTGGCCGCCACGGAATCGCTGGAGAGGTGCAAGGCGCTGGGCGCGATGCCCATCTTCAGCCACGACGAGGAGCAGTGGGAGCTATGAAAACGATAACGCAAACCGTCGAGTTCAAGGCCAGCCCCGGAGAGGTCTACGAGGCGCTGATGGATTCGAGAAAGCATTCGAGATTCACCGGCGCGAGGGCCACCGTGAGCCGCAAGGTCGGGGGCCCGTTCTCCGTCTGGGACGGCTACGCGACCGGAAAGAACATCGAGCTCCTCCCGGGAAAGCGGATCGTCCAGAGCTGGCGGGTGAGCGAGTGGCCCGAGGGCACCGAATCCAAAGTGGTTTTCGCGTTCACGAAGACCAAAAAGGGCACGAAACTCTCATTCACCCAGACGGGCGTCCCTGACGACGTCGCCGCCGACATCCGCCAGGGCTGGAAGGACTTCTACTGGAAGCCCATGAAGGAAATGCTGGAGAAGTAGGGGGAGGCAACGGGGAACTCTGGGAAGGCGCAAGGCGCGAGGCGCAAGGCGCAGGGCTTGAGGCACAAGGATCAAGGCGCGAGGCGCAAGGCTGGATTCTGGGGTGTGGCCCCATTCCCCTCCCCTTTTTTTCCTCGCCCCTTGCGCCTTAATTCAGCGTTTGTCCCATCTTTCAGTCTTTGTTCCAGAATCGGCTTATATCCCGACCGGGATAGAAACAGGCCAGGTGAAAGAAATGGTGGCC
>VGTL01000131.1 GCA_016874675.1 Methanobacteriota archaeon
TAGGTTCCGTCCACTCTACCTTCCATTCGAGCTGGCTCTTAGGCATATTCCAGTCCCCTGGGGTGTCTCGACAACACGCGAAGGGGTCTTGGATTGCTTAAGAGCTAGCCGACTTTGATACGGGACTAATTTTTTGAAAACATCCGCCTTGCCGAGCCTCGGCAATGCGAGACCTATGGAGTGCAAGGAGAAGTCCGTGATGTGCAGTTGGCCCGGGTTGGCAGAGAGGAAATCCCTGCAGGCGGCGTCCTTGCTTTCCCGAAGCAGGATCGCGAGGAATATGTTTGCGTCGATCAGGAACAATATCTCCACTCGGAGGCCTTGTGCTGGAGCTCGACGGCCGTGTACCTGCCGGCATATTCGGCGAGAGCGCCGGCCCAGTCGAACCTGGACTTCCTGGCTCTGACGGTCTTCGGCTGGTATCTCGACATGAGGAATTCCATGTGATCAAGTATCTGCCTCCGGAGGTCCTCCGGGAGGTTTCGCAGACGGTTCTCAAGATCACCGGTGGCCAGGCAATCCACTCCTCTTGTCGCATATCGATTGGCTATCGGGATCAATATACTTACCTCCGAACGGATTCCTTGTTGTTTTTGAAGAATTTGAAGATATAAATGGTCTTTCGGTCGTTCCGTCTTCTGAGTGGGGCCTGTTAGGGACGGCCTCGTAATGGGGGGCTTGAATGTCCGCTGGCGGGTGGGAGCTGTTCTTTGGACCCCGTCTCGGGATGCGCCACCGCGTTTGCCGGCGGGTGGCTCGCTCCGGCCATTCCGAAGCCTACCGCTCCCGGCGGCGCGCCGCCGGGGAAACTTCCCGGCTGGGGATTGGGCGGCAGGATCTATTTCCATACCTGGCCGGAACAACTGGCTCAGGCGATGCTCCGGCCCGCCAGCCTCATCCTTATGAGGTTCTTCTTCCAGTCCTCCCTCGTTATGACGCCCCTGTCGAACGGCTCCCCCGTCCTGATATGATTGGCGAACTCCGCGATCACGCGCTTGAAAACAGCCGCGCTCAGCCGCCCCTTCATGTCGTTGAGCCAGAAGGCGCACGGGACCACCCTCTTCTCGCCGGGGTTGACATGGTCCATGACCATGTAGTGCGGGTCGTAGAAGTCGTCCGTGTTGAGAAGGACGCCGAGGTACGCGTCCCTGAAACCGTCCGCCTCCGGATCGTAGAACTCCCTCATTCCGTCCGCAGTGGCGGTCCAGTTCTTCTTGGGGAAGATGATTTTCCTGCACCTGGGGCAGTACTTGGAATTGGGGATCGCCGGCCGGATGCAGATGGAGCACTTCTTTGCGGCTTGTGGAAGGGCTGCCCTGCCACGGAAGGCTTCTCCGGGCGGCGGCGGGGCCTTGCGGTTCCAGTACTTGAACGGGATGATGTCCCGGTCGAAGGGTTGGCCGCGGTTGAGCGTGTCGTCGAGCGCCGGGACGACCTTCAGGAGCTCCCAGTCTGCAAGGTCGGACTTGAGCATCGAGCATATCGCGCAGACGGCCATGCGGTCGGTCTCGATGCCGGGGATGCGCTGGACGATGTGAACATAGAAGGGGCTCTGGGGATCGTCGTCGGATTGGCGGAGTTGACGAGGTGGAAGCAACGCGCGCAGTATCTGGAACGGGGTTTGGGGTCGCGGGTGCAGACGAGGCAGGGCATATCGGGGGGCTCCCTTTCGGATTATGGGGGAATGGATTGACGGAGGGGGTATTTAAAGGGATTGTGGTCACGACCGTTTCCTGCAGCTTGAATGGGGGCCCATGATTGATAATCAATTATCATGGGACGATGCATCGGAGCGCCGGATTTCATCCGGCGCATCAAAACCGTTATATTCCGAGAGGTCGATTGATGAGGCCGCCATGAAGGACATCGGCCCGGCGCTCAGGCGCTTCAAGAAGGGCGTCCGGAGGATATACGGGAAGCGCCTGCGGCAGGTCCTGCTCTTCGGGTCATGGGCTCGGAAGGAGGCGCGGGAGGACTCCGATGTCGACGTGGCGGTGGTCCTTTCCGGCCCGGTCCGGCCCGGCCGGGAGATCGACCGGATGATCGACCTCGTCACGCGGGTGAACCTGGAGCACGGCGTGCTGATGGCGGTCTATCCATTGTCGGAATCGGACTTTCGCACGCTGCAAAGCCCCCTGCTCATGAATATCCGTAAGGAAGGCGTTGCGGCATGAACAAGGTGGGCGAATCTCTCCTTGAGAGGGCGGAGAAATACCTGAAGAGCGCCGGGCTCCTGGCCGATGCCGATGATTACGAATCGAGCGTCTCCAGGGCCTATTATGCGATGTTCTTCGCGGCGGAGGCCGCCCTCCTGAGCAAGGGGCTCTCGCCTGCCTCGCACGGCGGGGTGCTCTCCGTCTTCGGGGAGCATTTCGTGAAGACGGGTGTCTTCCCGAGGTCGATGGGCAGGGCGCTGAACAGGGCCTATGCCAAAAGGCAGCTCGGGGACTACGAGCACCGTTTCGTGATCTCGTCCCGTGAGGCGAAGGAGGTCCTTGCGGATGCCGCCGGGTTCGTGAAGGAGATATCGAGGTATCTTGTCGCGAAGGGGGATTGAGCGGCCGTCCGCAAAGGAGGCTGCTGCCCGGATTCCAGGCCTTTGGACTGTTATCGAGGACATTTGAAGGATGGGCGTGGCAATTGGCACGTTGGACGATATCCTTCCGCGTGAAGGTCCCGACAGGGCATATCACGGTCCGGGGGAAGCCGGGTTTTATCGGAATGGGTCCGCCCGGCAAGGTTATTTCTCTATGGGAAGGAAATAATACATGATTATTTCCCTCTGATAAAGAAAGGCCGGACGGGCGACTCGCCGCGGTTGAGCGTGCCGTCGAGCGCCGGGACGACCCTGAGGAGCTCCCGGTCGGCGAGGTCGGACTTGAGCATCGAGCATATCGCGCAGACGGCCATGCGGTCGAGCTCGTTGCCGCGGCCGCGCTGGACGATGCGGACATAGAAGGGGCTCTGGGGATCGTCGTCGGATTGGCGGAGTTGACGAGGTGGAAGCAACGCGCGCAGTATCTGGAACGGGGTCTGGGGTCGCGGGTGCAGACGAGGCATGTCACGGCCGCAGCATCCATTTCCACAAGGGCACGAATGCGACCTTGCGGCCTTCGAAATCCCTTGTCTCCTCGCGGTCCCAGGTGAGTACGGTGAGGCCCCTGCAACGGAGGTCGCGGCTTGCCGAGATGAGCGCCCGGAGTTCCCTTTTCACCGTGGCCGGTTCGTCCACGTCGAGGCAGACCTGGACGAGCTCGCCGAACTTCTGGCCTTTCCTGAGCGCGAAATCCACCTCCAGGCCACCCTGCCCCTTCCAGTAATAGACTTCGAGGAGCGGGTCGGCGTTCTGGGCCCGCTTGATGGCCAGGAATGCGGCGTTCTCCGCCAGGTGGCCGGTGTCGTCCGACGGGGCGGGGAAGAGCCGGGCGAGCCCGGTGTCGGCCAGGTAGGCCTTGGGGAACGATGTCTGCCGCCCGGTCTCGGACGGCGCCCACTTGCGCAGGAGGAACACCGCGAGCGCGTCCTCGGCGTACGAGACGCAATCGTAGACGGTGTTCTTTCCGACCTTCATCCCCATGGACTTCGCGATATTGAATATCCTGTGCGCGCTCACCTCGCGCGAATAGCACGAGAGGAGGCGGTGGAGCAGGAACTTGACGAAGGCCAGGTTCTCCAGGGAGTGGCGCTCCACGATGTCGCGGTAGATCACAAGATCGAAGTATTCCTTCAGGATCTTGAGCCGGAGGCCCTCGTCGGGTTCGGCGACGACCTCCGGAAAGCCCCCGGTGCGCAGGTAATCCGCCAGAAGGGCCTTCACCCGGGCCTCGCCGGTCGTGCCGAGATCGGGGAAGCCCTCGAGCTTCAGGCCACGGATTCCCGAAAGCTCCCTGAAGGAATAGGGCAGGAGCAGGTAGGAGAGCGTCCGTCCGCGCAGCGAGGTGGCGATCTCCCGGCTCAGGAGGCGGGCCGACGAGCCGGTGATGTAGAGCCTGTGGCGCCCGGAATCGTGCATGCTCCGGACGGCCCGTTCCCATCCGGGGATGTTCTGCGGCTCGTCGAGGAAGATATGCAGGTCCTTGCCGATCGCGGCCGGATGGAGCTCGAGGTGGAGCCGCAGGAGGTCATCCAGCTCTTCCGAGGCGAGG
This sequence comes from Methanobacteriota archaeon, assembly GCA_016874675.1. Taxonomy (GTDB): domain Archaea; phylum Thermoplasmatota; class DTKX01; order VGTL01; family VGTL01; genus VGTL01. Next base: position 4,146 of record VGTL01000131.1, read on the forward strand.
CCGGCCAACCGGGTGTCTTCGAAGTTCAGGTAGACGATCCGGTCTTTCGGCTCTCCGGCAGCGAGAAGGTCGCGGATGGTCTGCTTGAAATAATAGCTCTTGCCGGAGCGGCGGGGGCCGTATATGGAGAGGATCCTGGATGTTTCCGGGAGCTTGAGCTCCCTCGTGACGATTTCCGGGAGCCGGCTCTCCTGGAAGTCACGCAGGTAGCGGGCGAGGCGGTTCCTGTCGAACATATTATTTCTCTATATGGAAGAAATAATATATAGTTATTTCTCTCATATAAAGAAGGTTGTCCCGGGCGGCCCGGTCTGGTCGGGCGTGCCGTCGCGCGCCGAGATGACCTTCAGGAGCTCCCAGTCGGCGAGGTCGGACTTGAGCATGGAGGCCATGGCGCAGATTGCGAGGCGGTCGGTCTCGATGCCGGGGATGCGCTGGACGATGTGGACGTAGATGGGGCTTTGGGGGTCGTCGTCGGATTGGCGGAGTTGACGAGGTGGAAGCAGCGGGCGCAATAGCGGGAGCGGGGGTTGGGGTCGCGGATGCAGACGAGGCAGGGCATTTTAGGGGGCTCCTTGGCGGATTGCGGTAAATGGATTGGCGGGAGGGGGTATATAATGGGATTGTGGTACTTGTCAGTTCCAGGCCGGGAGAGCAGTCGCGCCCGCTCGGAGGGGGCAATCATGGTGCCGCATCAGGAGCCCCGGCCAGGCTCGTATTCCGCCAGATAGACGATTCTGCCGAGCCTTACGGTGCCGAGTATGCCAGCCTCGTTCCGCTTGATGTCCTTTTTGTCTCCGGTGACGAAGGAGATATCGAGATTCTGCGTGCACGCGAGGTCGTGGGCATCCAGGAGTATATCCACATCGTCACGGTTCGGTACGTATCTTCTGAGGCCCCTCTGGATTGAATCATAGGGGTTCACGCGCAACCAGGATTCGATTTCCATGCCGTCTATTTTGGTTTTGACGGCAGCCTGCCTTTCCAGGACATTCGCCAGGAACTGGTGGAGGATGTCCCGGACGCGCTCGTCGAACCCGGAACAGGTCACCGAAGGGCCGATCTCGGGCAGCAACGATGCGAGGAATGGCCCGATCACGAGCCCGCGGGAAGCCTCCAGCAGCCTCCTCCTGCCGGCCTCGTCCAAGGTGTCCGTCCCGCGCCGCCCCTTCTGCTCTCTCAGGAAGGCCAGGAGCTCCCGTTGCACCTTCCGGACGGAATACTCCAGCTTCTTCCGGAACTCGTTCTCGACCGTCTTGCTGGTGTATTTCCTGTCCGGCAATGACAGGCATGCCCCGGCAGCCGCCTCCCACCTGTCTCCCGGGATGGCGTACCCGAGGAAGACGGAGGTCTCCAGGAAGAGGCCTATTCCGATTCCTCCCGCGTGACGATGGAGGCGGCCCTTGCCAGCCCGGCCGTGTGCCTCCGGTCGCCGTCCTTGCGGGGGATGTCCTTCAGGAGGTTCTTTTCGAGCGCGTCCAGGCCGGGCCTGAAGGCCTCCAGGCGCCTCCTCATCAGCTCCATCCTCTCGCCGGCGAAGCCCTCCGGGAGGTTCTCGTTGAAGAGGGCGCTGGCCTTCGTCGCGACGAGCTCCCTGAACGAGTGGATGGTGCCGCCGAGCTGCCTTATCCTTTCGGGCCGGTCCCGCAGAAGCAGGCGAAGGAGGTCGTCCAAGCGGAGGAACTCGGCGTACATCTCGCCGAAGTCCTCCTCGGAATAGCTCCTTTCGATTCTGTCGAGGCGGGCAAGCATCAACGCGGAGAGGTCGCCGCCGATTAGCGTCTGGCCCTGTTCGAGGGAGTCCACGAGGTCTTCGTACTCTTTCAGGAGGGACAGCATCTTCTTGGGGGGGTTTTTGTATATTTCGCGGACCATGTCTCCGGTTCCCAGGCGCTTTTTATGCAGGGCCCGGATCTCGTAGAGGATGGGCGCCCGGGTTCCCGGCTCCGGCTCCTGGCTTCCGGGTTCGGCTCCGAAGTAGTATCTGGTCCCGTCCGGCCTCTCTTCCCGGATATATATCTCGGCAGGGATCAGGTCCATCCGGACCTCCGGGCCGTAGATGTACCAGCACCAGGGAAGGCCGGTCTGGATTCTCCTCTGCTTCAATTTCCGGTGGAGGAGATAGGAGGCCTTGTAGAAGCGGGTCGCAGAGAGGTAGCCTTTCCGGTCGGGGTCGAACTCCCGGAGGAGGTTCCAGACCGTGAACGGCAGGTTGCGGTGCATCGGCAGACCTTGCGGGGTGCGATTGGACGGGAGGCAGATAAGGGTTGTGGGGGGGTGGGTGAAACTTCGTCAGGTTGGTTTTGTTTTTGCTGTGTTGCATAACTCAGCGTGATTTCCTGACTATCACATAGACTTTTTTGTCCAGGAACTGGAGCGGACAGTCGATTTTCGCACCGTTCCCAAACCGCGTTACCCTCTTCTCAAAAATCGTCTC
>VGTL01000132.1 GCA_016874675.1 Methanobacteriota archaeon
GACCCATTCACTCCTACCCCGCCCCTATCTGTATCTGCATACGAGAAGGTCGAGTATCGTCGTGCGACCGACTCGCAGCCCCGCCCTCTCGCTGTCTTCTCACTCCTGAAGCCTGATGCCAGCGGGTTCCGTGTGTTCGACACAACACAGAAAGCGCTCACAGTCGCCGGCATGATGCGCCATGCTACTGGCGTTGCAGCCGAAAAGGCCGGCTGGTCCAAGTCCGACATAAACGCATTCATCTTGGGTCATATCGAATCACAGACAAGCGAGGAACATGTTCCTGTTGGGCCAAAACGGTTCGTTTACCTGCCACTGCCAAGCATTGAAGCGAGGGGCGAAGGCAAAGCCTGCGTTGTGGGCAGCGTCCGACGGGCACTACTCACCACATTTGTCGATGGATGCCGTGACAAGATTATCTGGGCACGACGGGCCTTATCGGGCCAGGAACTGGTCAATGAAAAAACAAAGCAACCCATCGCCCTGCTCTCGCCGATTTCGGCAAATGAGAAGGTGGTCCAATACTATACCAGACCAGCCGCATCATGGTCCACCGTCACGCCTGTCGTCCTGCCTGGTTACGACGATCCTGCTCATTACAGGCGGCGATTGAAAAGTGGGACAAACACAGAGGTACAGAAGCAACTGCTGGCCCGCCTCGACCATCGCATTGACGGGCTGTTGCGCAAAGCAATTACCCAAGCAGGCTTCTCCAAGGCTTTAGCTGATAACGCAGAGATCGAATGGCGCAAGACCGGCTTCTGGCCCGGTACCGATTTGGCCGAGCGCTATGGCGTACCGGATCATCTAAAGCGGTTCCCTCGCATTCATGTGAGAATTCGCTGGTGTGACGCTGACAAGAGGCCGGTGCAGATTCTTGGTCCAATCTGCGTTGGTGGTGGGCGTTTCTATGGACTTGGCCTATTTGCAAGTGAGGGTGATTAACATCGCCCTCGGCCACTCCTCCCACTTCGGCCTCGGCCTGTTCATGCCTGAGATGGAATCAAAACCCGTCGGTCCGGGGGCGATCCCGAAAAAGTCCATCGACGGCCCCGCCCACATCGACAGGGAGAATGTACCGTGAAACCCGGATCGAAAGACAAACGGTATAAGATGCTCATCACCGGCCGTGAGCTGACCGAGCTCAAGAAGTTCACGGGGATGATGTGCGAGGCCTTCGGCCTCGACGGCCGCATCGAGAGATACAAGGGCACGCCCCCGACCGGTCTCTACCGGTGGGACCTGGACTGCCAGGAGATGGTCACTAGGGACGCGCTCGATGATAACGCAGTATATCCGAAGAGGTCCGGTCCCGGTTACGAGACAATGAAGTGGCTAGGCCTGCGCATCAGGGAGCTGCGCGACCGGGCATATGCCGAAATGGACGGGGGCCCGACCGCACCTGGCGCGCCCGAATGACATAAGACGATGAGGATCGAGTGTCGGGCACGGCCTCAAGGCCGGTTATCAACCCAGGAAAATGCCCGCCGCCCTCCCGAAATCCTGGATGGTCTAGCCCGTCTACATCACTCCGCGCACGGCACGATCCCGCGCAGCCTCGCGTCCAGCGTGGCCAGCCGGTCAAAGCCCATCTCCCTCATGGTCACTATCAGGCCGGCATCGGTGAAGCTGATGCCCTGGTCGCGGTACTTCCGGAACACCTCCCACACCGATTCGAGATGCTCCGTTCCAAGGGATACCGCTGTCAGCCCGCTCAGCGAGGGGGATGGCAGTGGCAGGAACCGGCGTGCCGATTCCTCAAGCGTCATTGAACCTGTCCGGGACCGGATTAAAGTGAACAGCTCGAACATAACGGTATCGGTGACGAACGGCGTTCCGAAGTCCTTGTTTGCTATGCAGAGCATGAGCTCGAACGCCCGCGCGTGGTTTGCATCCCTTTTATTTAGGAACGCGAAGACCAGGCCGGTGTCGAGGAGTACGCTCACCCCTCCGCCTCCGTCAGGACACGGTCTATCTCCTCCTCTCGCGTTTCGACGCCGGTGTCGACGCAGAGGCGCTTGAGGGATGCGATTTCACGCTTGGACATGGGCCGGGTGGCGTCGGCAAGGAGGCGCCTTTTCTCCTTGTCGGCGAGGTTCAGGAGCAACGAGAGCAGCTCCTGCTGGGAGACCTTCCGCCCGTGCCGCACCGTCAGTTCCCCCTGGAGCCGGTCGAGGCGCCGCTTGTCCCGCTCGCGTATCTTGATGGATGTTGCCACGGCATTAAGTAGAACTTTCTACCAGATAAAGCTTTTCCCATACCGATTTCAATCGGTGGCGCCCCGATCGCATGATGGGCACAAAGACGGCCCGGGCAGACCCCGCCCCTCCCGGGGCATGTCCCGTCCGGGCCCGCCATGCCGCGGAGCGGTCCACCTCACCCCGCCGTCACTCCCTTCATCCCTGCGAAGCAGGCGTCCCCGCTGACGAGATCGGCGCCCTCGCACCGCGCCACCGCGAGCATCACGGCGTCGGCGAGGCTGGCGTCGCGGCGGGTTTTTCGCAGGTCGGCCAAGAGCGGCCCGGAGGCCTCCGCCGCCGCCATGGATATCGGGACCACCTCGCTCGCCGCCTCGATGGCCGGGAGCGCGGTCCCGATCTCGCCGGCGCGGCCCTCCCTCGCCAGCTTCGCCGACAGCTCGACGAGGGCCAGGTCGACCGTCAGGACCCTGACCCCGGGCGCGTCGAGGTACCGCCCCGCAAGCCGCTTCCCGGTCGGCGTGGCGTGCAGGACCTCCCACCATGCCCAGGTGTCGAACACGACCGCCCTAGCTGTCAGGCCAGAACCCCTCCGCATGGCGGTCGAACGGGACGTGCCTCCGCCCCCGCTTTAGCACGCCGAGGACACGCGCCCTCCTTCTCGGGGGGTTGATCGCCACCCTCACCGGGACGCCCTCCCGTATCCGGTGCCTTTTCACGACGCTTGCCGGAAGGAAGAGGGTGATGCTGCCCCCGATCTTCCTGGGAATGACCGTCACGGCGATGTTCCTTGCCATGAGCGATCAATGGGCCTCCGGTTATTTAACATTTTTGTTAAACAACAGCCCCGCCGGCCGGGCAACGTTAAATACCCCCGAAGCAATCAAGCCCCCGGGACGCCCCTTGCGCCTCGACTCCGAGGGCCTCGCCCGCCTCCAGCACGAATTGACGGCAGCGCGCCGACGGCAGGAGGGCCTCCTCCGGAAGCTGGACGGGAAGATCGCTTCGGTACCCAAGAGGATGGGGCGGCTGGAGGAGGCCGTCTTCGATGCCGGCGAGCGGCTCATCCCGGCGTTCAGGGACGCCACCGGGGTGGAGCGCATCCTCGGAAATCCTGGTATAATGAAGGCGTTCGACCTCCGGCGTGTCAGCAAGAGCCAGCGGCCCAGGCTGGTCCACCTGGCCGATGCGGTGAAGGCTGGAGAGATGCGCCTCCCGCACGGCGCGCATCCGTCCCGGGCCGACATGGATGTGCGCGTCGTGGATCTTCTGACCTTTGCCGTGACCCGGGGCGCACTGAGGGTGGACCCGTCCCCGGGGCTAGAGGTTGCGGCAAATGCGGTCGAGGACATAACGCGCCGTATCCGGGAGCTCCGGGAGGAGGAGAAGCGCGCCCGGTTCTACCGGGAGACCTGCGCCGGCATCCTGCACGACCTGGAGGAGGGTTCGGAGGTCGTGAACCGCTGCCTGCTGGCCGTGAGGCGCCACGAGGCGCTCGTGCTCCGGAAGGCGGAGCTCGCCGGCGAGGGTGGGAAGAGGCGCGCTGTGGCGCGAGTGGATGAGGAATGGGCCTCCAGACTGGAAACGAAGCGGGCGGAGATCGGGGCCATTGAGACGAAGCTCCGGGACATCCGCTGGCAGACCCTTTCCGACAAGGAGGCGCTCCGCGCCTTCTTCTCGGGCCACCCGGGGCTCGTGCCCCTCATGGTGAGCATCCTCAGAAACATAGCGGTCCTCTTAGGCGGGCTCGTGAAGTCCGAGATCAACGAGGTCTCGCCCTTCGAGCTCCGGGTGGCGATGAAGGAGCACGGGAGGGCGCTTGCCGCGCTCGGCGAGGACGACCCGCTAAGGAGGGCCGGGGAACAGGAGAGGATGGCCGCCTTCGAGGCCCTGCTCGGCGCCGACGAGGCGGTCGGGGCGTTCAACGCCATCAGGCGGAACACGGCGGAGGAAACCCGCCTGAAAAGGGTGGTTGCGGATGCGAAGCGGGAACTGGCCGCGCTGGAGCGGCGGGCATCCGTGGATGCGGCGGCGGCTGCACGGGCGGCCGGCGACGAGAGGGCGGCCTGCGCTAAGGAGTGCTCCAAGGCCCGGGAGGAAGCGAAGGCCTGCCGGGCGACCGTGAGGGACTATTATCACCGGCTGCGAGGCAAGCATGGCCTTCCGCGGGGAATGGCGGGATTTCCGGAAGGGCATGCGGCGATGCTTGCCGACCTCATCAGCGAGGACAAGCTCGACCTGCGGACGATGAGGAGGCGGCTCCCCGAGATACCGGAACAGAAGGAGACCATCCGGCGCATGCGGGCGTCTTGAGGGATTTCGGTCCCGTGTAGGAGAACAGGCCGCACTTCCCCATTCCTGCGGGTCATGTCGCTCTTTAAATACCCGCCGCGGGAAAAAGTTTATCGCATATGACTACGATGGTGGCCACGTCCCTTCACGCGTAGAGAACGACGGGACCTCCCGTTCCATGGCCGAACAAGATTCGGACGGTCAGCCAGACCTCCTCCCCGCGCGCATGCTCAACGAGTACGCTTACTGCCCGCGCCTGTTCTACCTCGAATGGGTCCAGGGCGAGTGGCGCGAGAGCCGCGACACTGTCGAGGGTCGAGCCAAGCACAGGCGCGTCCAGAAGGAATCGGGCAGGGTCCCGGGCCCCGACGAAACCAGGAAGGACGATTCCGCAATCCACGCCCGCTCGATCCTCATGTCTGCGGGGAAGATCGGCCTCATCGCCAAGATCGATCTGCTCGAAGGCGAAGGGAACAGATTGACCCCCGTGGACTACAAGCGCGGGAAGAGGCCCGACATCCCCGAGGGCGCCTACGAGCCCGAGAGGGTCCAGGTGTGCGCCCAGGGCCTCATCCTTCGGGAGAACGGCTACGAATGCAGCGAAGGGGTCATTTATTACGTCGAGTCCAAGGAACGGGTGGCGATACCTTTCACCGACGAACTGGTCAAACGGACCCTGACCCTCCTGGAGTATGCGAAGAAGTTTGCCTCGCTCGGGACGATACCCGCGCCTTTACAGGACAGCCCCAAGTGCCCGCGCTGCTCGCTCGTCGGAATCTGCCTCCCCGACGAGGTACAGCGGCTTTCCGAGGACGACGATGGAGAACTGGTCGATGTCCGCCGGCTCCTCCCGGCGCGTGACGACGCCCTGCCGCTCTATGTCCAAGAGCAGGGCGCCGTCATGAGCAAGAGAGGGGACACCATAGAGATCAAGCGTGCCGGGAGCCCGCCCGTCACGGGCAGGTTCATGGAGGTCTCGCATATAAGCACCTGGGGTAACGTCACCATGACCAGCCAGTGCATGCACGAGCTCTGCGACCGGGGAATCCCGGTGTGCCATTTCTCGTACGGGAACTGGTTCTACGGCATCACGCACGGGATGACACACAAGAACGTCGAGCTGAGAATCCGGCAGTTCCGGACTGCGGGCGACGCCGGGGCATCGGTCGCGATCGCCCGCCGGATTGTCGAGGGGAAGATCCGGAACTGCCGGACGCTCCTGCGGAGGAACAACCCGGATGTGCCGGAGGCGGCGCTCGAGGAGCTGGCGCGGTTGGCAAAACTTGCGTCCGAGGCCACAGACGCGGGGGCGCTGCTGGGGATGGAGGGCGCGGCGGCCAACGTGTATTTCTCGAACTTCGCCGGGATGCTCAAGGCGTCGCCCGGGGAGTGCGCGCCTGCGTTCGATTTCCAGGAGCGCAACCGGAGGCCACCGAAGGACCCAGTCAACGCATTGCTCTCGTTCCTCTATGCGATACTGGCCAAGGACGCGACGGTGACGCTGCTCTCGGTCGGCTTCGACCCGTACCTCGGCTTCCACCACCGGCCGAAATACGGCCGGCCGGCGCTGGCGCTGGACCTCATGGAGGAGTTCCGGCCGCTCGTCGCGGATTCAGCCGTCATCTCGCTCATCAACAACAGGGAGACGACGCCCGATGATTTCATCGAGAAGGGCATCGGGGTCACCCTGAAGCCCGAGGGTAAGAAGACTGTGATCGAGGCCTACGAACGGCGAATGGATTCGCTGGTCACGCACCCGATATTCGGCTACTCGATCAGCTACCGGAGGGTCCTGGAGGTCCAGGCGAGAATCCTGGCGCGGCACCTGGCCGGGGAAGTCCCGGCCTACGAGCCTTTCTGCACGAGGTGAGCGATGCGGAACCTCTACCTGGTGGCGTATGACATTGCCGACCCGAAGCGGCTCTACCAGGTCCACAAGAGGATGCGGGGTTTCGGCGACCCGCTCCAGTACTCCGTCTTCGTGTGCCTGCTCTCCCCGAAGGAGCTGGCGCTCCTGTACGAGTGCGTCGACGGCCTCATCAAGAAGACGGAGGACCGGGTGATGGTCGTCAACCTCGGTCCC
>VGTL01000133.1 GCA_016874675.1 Methanobacteriota archaeon
CTCACGGGCTACAATATCTATAAAAAAAGGATTTTGGGCAATATTACACTGGCAGGTTCCACAGATGCCTCGGCAAACAGGTATAACGACGGTGATGTCGAGGAGGGGATCACGTATACATATTTCGTCACGGCTATGAACGCCGTGGGCGAGAGCGCACCAAGCCGCAACATTTCCATCCTTGCTGATTTTACTCCGCCTGCGATTCGAATCGTGGCCCCGACAAATGAATCCTATATCAATACCACGAACGTACGGATCGAGGGGGTAGCATCTGATAGTCTCGGCATACAAGAAGTGGCCGTGAGCAGCGATGGAAATAACTGGATCCGGTGCGAGGGGAATGGTTCATGGTTCGGATTCCTGATACTCGTGGATGGTTTCCATGAAATTCTTGCACGGGCAACAGATATGACGGGCAATGTCAATTATTCAAGCATCAGGATTGTTATAGACACAATTCCGCCAAGGATAAATATCCTGCGACCATCTGGGGACTTTTACACAAATGAGAAACGGGTCAATATAACTGGTACTGCTACCGATGAACGACTCCTTGTCGGTGTGGAATTACGGACCGGAACAGCCAATTGGATTCAAGCGATTGGACATGATTCATGGAGTGTCGACCTCGAGTTGGATAGCGGGAGGAACCAGATCGTCGCGCGGGCTTCGGATGCCGCGGGTAATATCGGTATTGACTCCGTCAATATCACCTTCGACAATGTCAAACCTTCTATTACGATACAGGCACCGAAGAATGAACAGACCTTCCAGACGGATAAATCGACAATACAGATATTGCTGAGAGGGACCGCATCCGATGACTTCCGATTGGAACGGGTCGAGATAAGTAATGACGGGAAACAGTGGATTCCGGCCACCGGAGCAAGCTCTTGGACCGGGAACTTGACTGTAGGTCTTGGGGCACATAACCTCCATGTCCGCGCCATAGATTCGGCCGGGAATATGCAAACGGTCGATATCAACGTCAATGTTGAATCCACACCCTCCGTTTCTGGTAATTGGGGCATTATGGCTGGGGTTCTAATATTGGCCTCGGTAGCTGCCGGTCTGTTGTTCTATCGACATAAAAAGAAACAGAGATCAGATTAATAAACTCGAAGGCGCAAGGCGCAAGGCGCGAGGAAGGACGAGCGTACAGGGGGCAGCGGGCAGGAAGCGGTCTTCTTCTGCACGCTGCACGCTCCACGCTTGTCGGCCCTCGCCCCTTGCGCCTTCCCCCTTGCGCCCCCGCCCCTTGCTGCCCTGCCCCCTTGCTCCCTTGCTGCCTTGCTCCCTTGCTGCCTTTCTGCCTTTCTGCCCCGCTGCCTATTCGGTGCGTTTGATGAGATCGATGAGCGGCTTCTTCACCACCGACCTCGAGGTGAGCGCCACGCCCACGGCCGACGCTATCACCGTGACGGCGAGCACGAGCCCGATTATCTCCAGGGGCATCACGAAGCGGAACCCGATGTCCGAAAGAAGCCCGATGAACCACACCATCACCCACCCCACGACCATCCCGACGATGATGCCCAGTATGACCGACGAGAGCGCCACGGCCAGTCCCTCCGTCATGAGCGAGGCGAGTATCTGCGAGCGGCGGAAGCCCACTGCCCTGAGAACGCCCAGCTCGAATTCGCGCTCCTTTATGGAGGCGTAGAGGTTCGACATCAGCGAGAACACGGCCACCATCATCATGCCCAGGAGCACCGCGGTGAACACGAGGTCCAGGTAGCCCGTGTAGAACCTGACCGTCCGGATGCTCTCCTGCGTGACGGAGACCTGGAAGCCCTCCACATCTGCAAAGCGCGCCATCACCTCCTCGCCGACCCGGCTGGCGTTGGCGCCCGGCGCCACCTTCAGGAACAGGTTCGTGTAGGTGTTGACGGCGACGCTGCGGTTGGCCAGGTAGCGCCACTGCTCGAAGGAGACGAACGCGGCCTGGTAGTCGAAGACCGCGTTGCGCGATGACTGGCTGACCTGGAAGGTGAAGCCGGGCAGGCTGTTGAGCACCGCCGCCACTGTCAGGAAGCTGCGCCGCGTCTCTTGGTCGACGCGCAGCCTGTCGCCCAGGCCGACGTCCAGCGCCGAGGCGACGGAGCGGCTGATGATGATGCTTTCGTTTTTCAAATCGAAGTCGGCCGGGCCCCCCTGGAAAAAGTCCGCCCCCGACATGTAGGAGGCGCCCGGGAGGCGCCGGTCCGCCGCCAGGAGCTGCACCTTCTGGCCCGACGGCCCCACGAGGTTCCCGAGCTCGACCTGGAGGGGCGGCCCGACGCCCGCGCCCTCGGCGACGTCCTTGATTTGGAGCATCTGGTCGAACTCGGACTGGGGCATCTCGAAGGCGCTCCGGACCCGTATGTCGGCGCCGGACTCGTAGCGCGCCGCGTCTTCGATGGAGCCGCGCACGGACGATATCAGCGAGGTGAAGAAGACGAGTATCGCCACCACCACCCCGAATATGACGTTCGTGGAGAGGTTGCGCCGGGCGTACCGGACGATGCTGCGCCGGGCGAGCATGTTGAACTTCTCCGTCGCCGGGCGGGTGGCGGCGACCAGGGCAGTCTCGAGGCGGGTGGCGAAAAGGAGCATCCCGACGCTCAGGCAGATAAGCATCACCATGACCGAGATGAGCAGGTAGAACACTATCTGCTCCACGTCGGAGAAGATGAGAATGTAGGGGATGACCAGCGCCGAGTAGGCCACGGCGAGGAAGGTGAGGAACCCCGAGAGGGGGATGCGCCGGTCGATGCCCCCGTCCTGGCGGAACCGGAGCTCGCCTATCGCCCGGGTGCGCCTCACCGCGTCCACGGGGCTTGCGCGGAAGGCCCTCTGGAGGGGCTTGACCGCGAACGCCAGGAGCACCGCCACCGATATCGAGAGCTGGACGCCGATGGTGGTCGCCACCGTGGCGGGGTTGGCCTTTGCGAGGAACGCCGGGAGGTAGGCGTACGGCACCAGTATCCCCAGGATGACCCCGAGAGGGAGCCCGATGAGGAGTATCATCCCGAGCTCCAGGAGCAGTATGCGCGCGACCGTGCCCCGCCGGGCGCCCAGGAGCCGTATGACCGCCAGGTCGTGGGCCTTGTCCTCCACCGAGAGGTTGAGTATGGAGGCGACCAGGATGCCGGCGACGGCCGGGAAGAACGCCGAGAAGACGTAGATCATTATGCCCAGGAAGCTCGTGCCCTGTATCCCGGCCTCGATGAGGTAGGCCTTGTAGGAGGTGACGGTGTACCGGGGCCCGAGCGACCGCGCGATCTCCGTGCCCACGGCGCGGGCTTGGCCCACCGGGTCGGCGGGGTTGCCGAAGTCCCAGCGGTCGCCCTGGATTCGCACCATCACCGAGGTGGCCTGGCCCGTCCGGTCGAGGCTCTCCCCCAGGAAGCCGAAGCCGGTGACGACGTACTCGGTGAGAGAGGGGGGGAACCGGCCCTCGAGCTCCGCGATGCCGGCGACGGTGACGTTGACGGCCGTGCCGTTGGGACCGAGAAGGTCTCGCAGGGTGAGGGTGCCGCCGACCGATGCGCCGAACTTGCGGGCGGCGCTCTTCGTCAGCACCGCCATCCCGGGCGAAAGGTCGTACCTCCCGGAAAGGGACCTCACGTTGCCCGCCGTGTAGGACTGCTCGGCGCCGTACACCAGCACGGGCCGGTTGCCGCCGGTGAGGTTGGAGTGGGCAAAGAGGACCGTGGCGAGCACCGGGTAGGCGCCGGTGACGCCGTCGACGGCGGTGACGTTGCTCACCACCGGCGCGGCCTCGAAGAGTGTGGCGTTGAAGCCGGCGCGGGCGCCGGCGACCTCGAAGTCGTAGGCGTAGGCCCGCTCGTAGAAGCCCCTAAGCTCCACCTGCGCCCCGGCGAACACCACGCCTATCGTTATCATTATCATGGTGGAGAGCACGATGCTTGCCGCTCCGAGCGCGTACCGGCGCTTGTTGGTCCCAAGACCGCGCAGGACGTAGCTTCGGGCCTTCATCGGCGGACCTCTCCGCGCAAAGGTGCAAGGCGCGAGGCGCAAGGCGCAAGGCTTGAGGGGAAAGGCGCAAGGGGGAAGGCGCAGGGCTGGACGCGGGAGGCGCAGAACGCAAGGGGGGAGCTGGATCGGAGCCCGGTCCCCCCTGCCCCTTGCGCCTTGTCCCTTGCGCCCTCGCCCCTTGCGCCTTGCGCCTTGCGCCTTGTGCCTTCCCCTGCGCCCCGCGCCTTGCGCCTTGTCATTTCTCCTCGCCCTTCATCTTCCCGTCCACCATCTCCACGAGGCGCGTGCCGTAGCCGGCCAGCGCCCGGTCGTGGGTGACCATGCAGAGCGTCTTGCCCTTGTTCCGGTTGAGCCCGGAGACCAGCTCCAGTATCGCCCGGCCGCTTCCCTGGTCCAGGTTGCCCGTGGGCTCGTCGAGAAGCACGACGGTCGGGTCGTTGGCCAGGGCGCGCCCGATGGCGACGCGCTGCTCCTCTCCCCCCGAGAGCATCGAGGGCGTGTGGTCGGAGCGGTCGCGCAGGTCCACGAGGCGCAGTATCTCCGCCACCCGGGCGTCGCGGTCCTTCTTCCCAAGCCCCTTTATCATGAGCGGTATCTCGATGTTCTCGGCGGCGGTGAGCGACGGTATCAGGTTGTAGGACTGGAAGACGAAGCCGATGGAGTCCCGCCGGAAGTCGGAGAGCTCGTTGTCGCTGAGGGAGACCAGGTTGCGCCCGCCGATGAGCACGCGCCCCGATGTGGGGCGGTCGACGCCGCCCATCAGGTGGAGCAGGGTGGACTTGCCGCAGCCCGACGGGCCCATGAGCACCAAAAACTCGCCCGGACGGATTCCCAATGTCACGCCGTTCACCGCGATGACCGGCAGCTTCGAGGTGTAGTAGACCTTGTGGACCTCTTCGAGCCGGACCGCGTCCCGGGCCTCCTTCATCGTCTCCCCGCCCGAAAAACGACTCCCCGTTATATATATGAATGGGTGAGCGCGGGCGGAATCCGGGAAGAAAGGATTAACCGTCCGGAAGGCATTTCAAGGACGTAATGAAGCTCGCTGTCGTCTCCTCGGAGTACCCGCCCTACCACTGGGGCGGGGTGGGCAGCGCCACGCATGCCCTGGCCAACCAGCTCGCCCTGCGCGGCCACGAGGTCCACGTCTTCACCCGCCGGCACGACATGCCGCCCGTCAAGAATGCGCCGGGAATCACGGTCCACATGGTCCCGTGGCTCAAGTTCCCCATGGCGTTCGCCCTTTCATTCGGCAAGAACGCCGTGCCCGCCGTGAACAGCGTGGGCGGGTTCGACGCCGTGATAGTCTTCGGCAACATGACGCTCCTGCGCCGGGAGGACTACGCCGCGCTGAAGTTCCCGGTGCTGACGAAGATGTGCGGCACCTGGCAGGGGGAGCGGTCGACGCTCAAGTTCGGCGACATATCGCTCCTCTCCGTCTCGGGCATCAACGATTTCTCGGTCCTTTACCTCTCCAAGCGCTACGACCGGTACGAGGACTGCGCCCTGGCCTACTCGGACGCGGTCATCACGGACTGCCAAAACGAGGTGGAGGCCATCAACAAACGGATGGCGGGGGCGATCGCGATGCTCGGGCCGGTGACGGAGAAGGTGCCGCCGCTCGAGTGGCCCGAGCCCCTTTCCGGGGGGTTCATGGGCGCCCGGGGGCTGGCCTTCAAGCAGGTCGGGATGTCGGACATGTCCAATTTCTCGCCCTCCAGGAGGAGCCTGGAGGTGAGGCGGAAGTACGCCAGGGACGACGAGCGCCTCCTGCTCTTCGTCGGGCGGCTCGCGGCGCGCAAGAACGTGATGGAGGCGGCGCGCATCTTCCAAAGGCACCTGCGGAAGCACCCGGCGGACCGGCTGATGTTCATCGGCAAGGGGAACCAGGAGGGGCGGCTGCGCTCCTTCGCCCGCAAAAACGGCCTTGAGGGCCGGATGCATATTCTGCAGGACCTGTCCTTCGACGAGCTGGCGGTCCACTACGCCAACGCCGACGCCTTCGTCTTCCCGTCGTTGTGGGAGGGCTTCGGCGTCGTCATCCTCGAGGCGCTGGCGTCCGGCCTGCCGGTGGTCTCGAGGCCCGTGGGAGGGGCGCCGGAGGCCGTCCTGCCGGGAAAGAACGGATTCCTGTACGACACGGAGGAGGAGGCGGTCGAGGCGCTGGAGAAGTGCGCCGGCATGGACCGCAAGTGGCTCGTCGACGACGTGCACCAGCGCTTCAGCCTGAAAGACTACGTCGACAAGGTGGAGGCGATCTGCGGGAAGATCGCGGCCGACGGGAAGACGCGGAGCCTGGCGAAATAGGGGACGGGGCAGGAAGGCAGAAAGGCAGCAAGGCAGCAAGGGAAGGCAGAAAGGCAGCAAGGCAGGAAGGGAAGGCAGGAAGGGAGCAAGGGACGACGGCCATATCCCTGCTCCCTTGCTGCCTTGCCCCCTTGCTCCCTTGCTGCCTTGCCCCCTTGCTGCCTTGCTGCCTTGCCCCCTTGCTCCCTTGCTGCCTTGCCCCCTTGCTGCCTTGCTGCCTTGC
>VGTL01000134.1 GCA_016874675.1 Methanobacteriota archaeon
CGGCCACCTCGCCTCGTCCCAGCCGCGGCCCAGGACCCACGAATCCGCCTTCGGTACGGACGCGGCCCGCCTCCTGACGGCGGCGAGCACCCCGGAGAGGCTGCGCGTTTTGGACAGGTCGAGCCGTCTGCTCCAAACCCCCAGGCTCAGGAAGTGCGTGTGGCAGTCGATGAACCCGGGCAGGACCGTCCGGCCCCCGGCGTCCAGCACTCTCGCGTCCGGACCGGCGCCGGCGAGCACCGCCCTTTCCTTTCCGACCCCGAGTATCCGGCCACGGGAGAAAGAGAGGGCCTCGGCGCGCGGCCGCCCCGGCTCCATCGTGCGGATGTCGGCGTTGACCAGCACCGTCGCCTTCCCGGCCATCGGCCCTCCAGAGCGGCCCGGTTATTTAGCGTTTGGGCGA
Source organism: Methanobacteriota archaeon (assembly GCA_016874675.1). Lineage (GTDB taxonomy): Archaea > Thermoplasmatota > DTKX01 > VGTL01 > VGTL01 > VGTL01. The sequence goes on from VGTL01000134.1 coordinate 404, forward strand.
AAACGCTAAATCGGCACCGGGAGTTGGCGCGGGAGGAGGGCAGGATTGGGGAGGCGTGGCAGGAGAAAAGCCAGGGTGGCCGGCATCACCGCGCTGGTCCCGCCCGAGCTGATCTATGCCGCCGGCTGGCGCCCGCTCGACATCAACAACTGGATTCCCGGCTCGGACGCCCGCCCGCGCTCCAAGCTGTGCGCCTGGACGGCAAGCTGGCGCGAAGCGATTCTCGGAGGCGAGCTTAAGCTGGACGCGCTGGTGGTGGTCGCGGGCGGCGACTGCCACAACGCCCTGGCCGACGGCCAGGTGGCGGCGCGCAATGTGGGCCGGACGCATTATTTCTTCTATCCTTTCGACGGCGACGCCGGCTACATGGAGGGACAGCTCCGCGCGCTCGAGGGGTTCCTGGGCGAAGGGCTGCGGGGGGAGCGGGCGCATGACCGCGCGATGCGGGCGCTCGAGGAGGTCGCCGCCGCGAAGAGGCTCGGTCTCCGGCTGGAGGCGCTCCGGTCCGCCGGAAGGGCCGACCCCGGGAGCACCTTCGACGCCCTGATATCGTTCAGCGACCTCGAGGGGGACCCGGCCCGTTTCGGGGGGAAGGTGGAGCGGCTCATCGATGCGTCGCGGGATTTCCGGGGGACAGAGGGGCCGGGAGTGGCGCTCATCGGCGTCCCGCCGATATACCGCGATTTCCACCGGGCGTGCGCCGAGGCGGGGCTCCGGGTGGTCTTCGACGAGCTGCCGTATGAATTCCTCAGACTGGGGGGACATGACCTCCGCTCGCTTGCCCGGAGCTACTCGACCTACACCTTCGCCCGGCCGGTGGAGTTCCGCCTCGGCCTCCTCAAGCGCGAGCTTTCAAGGAGGAAGGTCAGGGGCATCATCCACTACGCCCAGTTCACCTGCCACCACCTCCTGGAGGACGGCCTTCTCCGGGAGGAGCTGGACCTCCCGATGCTCACCGTCCAGGGAGACCTTCCCGGCCGCACGCCGGCGCAGGTCCGGCTCCGGCTGGAGGCGTTCGGGGAGCTCCTCGGAGCGGGGAAGGGGGCCATCTGATGGCGGCCGGGAGGGCGTTCGTCGGCATCGACGCCGGCTCCACCGCCGCCAAGCTCGTCCGCTTCGACGGGAGGCGCGTCGTGCGCTCCCGCATGGTCCCGGCGCGCGACTGGCACTCGCTGGTCGGGACGGTGAGGCCCCGCGAGGCCGTCTGCACCACGGGCTACTTCCGGCGGAAGGTCCCGCACCACCTGACTCTGACCGAGATCTCCGCGGCCCGACTGGGCGTGGCCCGGTCCTTCCCGGACGCCGAGGTCATCATCGACCTCGGCGGCCAGGACACGAAGGTCACCGACCTTCGCAACCTCACGTTGCAGATGAACGACCGGTGCTCCGCCGGCACCGGGGCCTTCCTCGAGCAGGCGGCGCGCTACTTCGGCATGAGCGTGGAGGGGCTCTCCCGCATGGCCGAACGGGCCCGCGACCGGGTGGACATCAACAGCACCTGCTCGGTGTTCGCCCAGTCCGAGATGATCTCCATGCTGGAGAGGGGCGCCCGGAGGGAGGAGGTGGCGGCCGGATTGCACCACGCCCTCGCCCGCAGGATAGCCGAGCTCGTTCCCGACGCCGAAAGGATCGTGGCCATCGGCGGCGTCGCCCGCAACCGGAGCATGCTTTTCGCGCTGGGGGCGATACTGGGCCGGAGGCTCAGGGTCCCCCCGGAGCCGCAGATGGTCAACGCGCTGGGAGCGGCCCTCCACGCCGTGGCTCACTCGAGCCAGTCGTAGCCTTTTCCCCGGTGGAATATCTGGGTGACACGGATGGCATCGCGGTCATCGCGATACACTATCCGGTAATCGCCTACGCGCAGTCTCAACAGCGTTTCCCGGCCCCTGACGCCATGGAGCCTCCTTATGTCCCCGCCGCCGGCCGAGGCCAGTTTCCGCAGGGCTTTTCGAATACGGTCCCGGACGGACCAGTCCAGTTTTTCAAACTGCTTGCGGGCAGGGGTGGAGAGCAGTACCTCTTTCGGCATCAGAGTTCATCCAGGGAAACCCAGGCCTTTTCGCCGTCGAGGATGGAATATTGCTCCTCCATGAAATCGACATATGCCGCCTTGCGGATCAGCTTCTTGATGATGTCGTTGTAGGTCTCGCCCTTTTTGCCGATCGCCTGGAGCCGCTTTCGAACGGCGAGTTCCACCTGGATGGTGGTTATGGTACCATTCGTGGCCATTCCATCGCCCTATGGTCACTATGGTGGCCATGGTATTTATAGATTCTCCCGGGAAACGACGGTGGCGGCCGCGACGGTGGCCGGAGACCCCGGACTGAAGCCCGGGGTTTCCAGCTTTCAGCCCTGCGCCTTGCGCCTTGCGCCTTGCGCCTTCATCCCTTGCGCCCTGCGCCTTGCGCCTTCAGCCTTCATCCCTTGCGCCTTGCGCCTTGCGCCTTCATCCCTTGCGCCCTGCGCCTTGCGCCTTGCGCCTTGCCCCCTTCAACAACGTCCTTGTAGACCCTCTCGATCTTGTCCCCGATGACCTCCCAGCCGTAGCGCTCCTCGGCCAGCCTCCGGCCGGCGGCGCCCATCTCGGCGGCCGCCCTGCCGTTCGAGGTCAGGGCGCCTATCTTGGCCGCCAGGTCGTCGGCGTTGAAGGGCTCGCAGAGCAGGCCGGTCCTCCCGTCCCTCATGACCTCGCGCACGCCCGGCAGGTCCGAGGCCACGACCGGTTTCCCGCTCGCCATCGCCTCGACGATGACGAGGCCGAAGGCCTCGAGGCGCGACAGCGACGGCAGCACCAGGAGGTCGCAGGCGGCGTAGTAGGCCGGAAGGTCGGGTTCGGCCACCTTGCCGGCCAGCACGAAGCGGTCCTCCACCCCCAGCTGGCGCATGCGCCGGGACCAGCCCGGTGGGAATTCCCCAGGCCCGACGAGGACGTAGCTCACGTCCTGGCCGGTCAGGGCCGCGGCCTCGATTATGGTCTGGATGCCCTTGTGGGCGGTCAGCCTGCCCACGAAGAGCACCACCTTCCTTCCCTCCAGACCGTGCCTCCGGCGCACGCCGGCGCCGTCGTTCTGGGGGCCGAAGCGGGCAAGGTCCAGGCCGGTCGGGACGAGCGCCGTGGGGTGCTTCCAGAGCGCATACGAGGTCGCTGCGTAGGATTCCGTGTAGACGATTATGCGGGCGGCGGCGCGCAGCGTGTAGCTCAGCAGCGTGCGGTAGTAGACCCAGGACACCGCACGGCCCAGGAGCGACGGTATCTCCGGGTCGCAGTGGTGGGTGTACACCAGCGGGGCGCGAAGCTTCCGGGCGGCGCGGGCGGCGTAGTACGAGCTCATCGGCGGCGGTGAGTGGGCGTGCACGAGGTCCCACCTCTCCGACTGGAGGGCGGCCATCAGCCGGGGGGTGAGGGGAGTGTCGAACATCATGGACGACACCGGGACGCGCCAGACCGGCAGGCCGTCGACCGTGTCCCGCTCGGCAAGCTCGGCGTGCCTGGAGGTGAACACCTGCACCTCGTGCCCCTTCCTGGAAAGCTCCCGGCCCAGCGCCAGCACGTGGGACTCCACCCCGCCTATGTGAGGGAAGAAATAGGGCGCGACCAGGGCCACCTTCATGGCATTCCTCACAGTATCCACGAGCAGGGCTCGATGAAGCCCCGGACCCTGGCGCCCGGGCCCAGGAAGCTCCCCTCGCCCACGACGGTGCCGGCGTCGATGGTGCAGTTTATCCCGGTCTTCACGTTGTCGCCCATTATCACCCCGAGCTTGCGCTGGCCTGTGTCCACCTTCTCGCCCCTCACGGTGCACCGGACGTTCTTCTCGTCGAGCCGCAGGTTGGCGACCTTGGTCCCGGCGCCCAGGTTGCAGCCTTCGCCGATGATGCTGTCGCCGACGTAGTTGAGGTGCGGCACGTGCGAGCGGTCCATCACTATGGAGTTCTTGAGCTCGACGCCGGCGCCGACCTTGCAGCCGTTGCCGATGGTGGTCGCCGGCCGGATGTGGCAGTTGGGGCCTATCTCGCAGTCGCGCCCGATGGAGACCGGGCCGACGATGTAGGAGCCGTTGCGCACCACCGTGCCCTTTCCCACGGCGACCGGGCCCCTGAGGGTCGATTGGGGCTCGATTTCGCCCAGCACCTCCGCCCGGAGCCCCTGCAGCAGCAGCGCGTTGGCGCGCAAAAGGTCCCAGGGCCGGCCGACGTCCGCCCAGGGGGCCTTCGAGACGAACGCCGACACGCGCTTTTGGGCCGCAAGCATCCTGAGGGTGTCGGTGATCTCGAACTCCCCGCGGGGCGAGGGGGGCGTTTGGGCGATTGCGGGGAATATCTCCGGGTCGAAGAGGTAGAGCCCGGCGTTGGCGAGGTTCCCGGGCGGGCGCTCGGGCTTCTCGTCTATGGCGGTGACGAGGCCGTCGGGGCCGACGCTTATCACCCCGTACTCCCGCGGGTTGGGCACCTCGACGGCCGTGATGATGTTGCCCCGGCGGCTCTCGTGGAACGAGACGACGGCCCGGATGGTGCCGGCGGTGACCACGATGTCGCCGTTGACGCACAGGAAGGGCTCGCCCAGGGACCCGGAGGCGATGCCGATGGCGTGGGCCGTGCCGCGGCGCTCCTTCTGCTCCAGGTACCTTATCCGTATCCCCAGGCCGGAGCCGTCGCGGAACCGGTCGCGCAACCGGTCCTCCATCCAGCCCGCCAGCACGAGCACCTCGTCGATGCCGGCGCCGGAGAGCGCCTCGAAGGTGTGCTGGAGGAAGGGCTTGCCGGCCGTGAGCAGGAGCGGCTTGGGGATGTTGGCGGTGAGCGGCCTCATCCGGGTGCCTTCGCCTGCGGCGAGAACGAGGGCCTTCATCGCCCCTCAATTCCCTAAAAGGCATATATGGTTTTTGGGAAGGGCGGCAAGGCAGCAAGGCAGCAAGGCAGAAAGGGGGGCAGCAAGGCAGGAAGGCAGAAAGGCAGCAAGGGGACGACGGGTCGTTCCGTACCCCCTGCTGCCTTGCTCCCTTGCTGCCTTGCTGCCTTGCTCCCTTGCTGCCTTCCAGCCCTTTGAGGGCTTTCATCTATGCGCCATATGACACAAAGCTTATCTGCACAGGCGGCGCATCCATCCACCGGAATACATGGCGGACAGGGCGGATGCAGAGGAAGGCCAAGGGCCGGCACCCGGCCCCCCGCACCCCGCACCCTGCACCCAGATCTCGCTGCGCCTGACGGGAATGACCTGCGCCAACTGCGTCCGCACCATAGAGAACGCCCTCAAGCGTCTGCCCGGGGTGTCCAGCGTCAGCGTCAATCTGGGCGTCGAGAAGGCGCTCGTGACCTACGACCGGGGGCAGGTCTCGCTCGGAGAAATGAAGGCGGCGATAGAGGGCGCCGGATACACCTACCTCGGGGTCGAGGGGGAGGAATCCGAAAAGCTTGAGCGGGAGGCCCGGGAGAGGGACCTTGCGGGCAAGCTGAGGCGGGCAGCGGTCGGGTTCGTCGTCGGCGTTCCGCTGATGCTTCTCTCGTTCGTGCCGCACGAGCTGCTCATGGACCGGCTGATGCTGGACATGGCCGCGGTCTCCTACATCATGCTGGCCGTGTCGCTACCAGCGTTCGTCTACACGAGCCACCCCATCTTCGGCGCCGCCTACCGCACTTTGAGGAACCTAAACCTCACGATGGACGTCATGTACGCAATGGGCATCGGGGTGGCCTATGTCTCGAGCGTCCTGGGGACCTTCGAGATCGTGCTCACGGGCGAGTTCATGTTCTACGACAGCGCCCTCCTCCTGGCGGCGTTCCTCATGGTCGGCCGCTACCTGGAGGCGCGGGCGAAGGGCCGGACCACCGACGCGATAAAGAGGCTCATGGGGCTCCAGCCCA
>VGTL01000135.1 GCA_016874675.1 Methanobacteriota archaeon
GTCCACATTTCGAACATCCCCCCATCCTCCCCCAACCCCGCCCAAAGCCACCTCGTTTTCAGGACCCCAGAAGAACCCCCAATGAAACTCACCTACGACCTCCAGCCTCCACGGAGCCTTTCCCACGACCTCATCACCCTCCACACCCATCACCCGATCGCCAAAATCTTCCCTCCCGGCGCCAACGGAGTCGCCGCCCGGGAAACAATATCCCCGACACCCCGGGCGCAAGCCCGGACATCCTGCCGGGCGACGGACCGCCCGGGAATGGTAGGTACCACGCGTATTTTATAAACGAGGAGCCCTAAGACCGTCAAAGAGGATATATATGCCAGACCCGCCAAGAACCCCGTCTTCGATGCCTTTAAGTAGCCCCGCTCCAATGAAAGCAGAGATGCCCGACACCGTCCGCAAGCGCTTCATCGTTAAAGGCAAGGTTCAGCACGTTGGTTACCGCGCTCTAGTCCGGGCTTTTGCCGAGACATTGGGCTTGAAGGGCGTCGTGCGCAACCTTCCGGACAAGAGCGTGGAGGTCGTCTGCGAGGGAGAGCCGGAGGCGATAGCCAGCCTCCTCCAGATGATAAACAGAAAAGGCGACCCCATGAAACCTATGTCCATCATCGTAAGATCGATCGAAGATTGCCCCCCGCCGCCACAAGTCGAGTATACGGACTTCGTCATCGATTATGGCCGCAAGCTCACTCCGGTCGAGAGGGAATCCCTCGACCGCGACGAGATAATGATCCTCGGCGCCGTGACGCTTGACGGCGATATCGGCGGTGTCCGCACGGATTTGCAGGGTGTTGGCAACGGCGTCCGGGACGTCGGGAGCAAGGTCGACTGCCTGGGCCAGAAAATGGACGGCGTCGGAAAGGACGTCCGAGACATGCACAAGGACATGAACACCCGCTTCGACCACATGGCCCAAAGGTACGACCATATAGGATTATCACTTGTCAAGGCCATAGACCGGATGGACGCGGGCTTCGAGCGGATGGACAGGAACTCGAAAAGAACGGACAAGGCAATCGAGCAGAGCCGCAAGGAGGCCGCAGCCGCCAACAGGGAGCTGGCCGGCGCCGTCAAGTTCATGATCCGGAAGCTCTCGGACAGGCCCGCACGAAAACGGCCGTTCGGGAAGCGGAAACGCAAATGAGGGTGTTCCGCAAGCCGCCGGAGAAACGGCAAGGGGCGGCTTGCGCCAGAGCTGAGAGTTCCCCAGCATTGAGTGTTCCGCAAACCGCCGCTGCGGTTTGCGCCCTTGAGGATTTCACCCAGCCAAACTCGCTCCGCAAGCCGGCGCAAGCTTATATCGGCCGGCTTGCGCCAGAAGTGATTCGTGCCCGACACATTCCGCGTGGTCTTTTGCCGTCGTCGAACCCCGGCAACAAGATTGCCGAGGCAATTCATCCTATCGTGCGACCGCCGGAGGAGCCGTTCAGGCTCCGGAGGCGGTCGCCCCCCAGCAATAAGACATTTCGTAACCCATTCATAACACAGAAGGACCGGATAAAATGCCTAACCCGCCAGCAATAATTCTGGGAACCAGACCCGAAATAATCAAAATGGCCCCAATCGCCACCGAAATGGGCAATCGCAACCTCCCCTTCCACCTCATCCACACCGGCCAGCACTACTCCCGCAACATGAGTGAGATCTTCCTCCGCGAACTCGCCATGCCACCGTTGGACCGTTTCCTCGACATCGGCAAAGGGACCCCCTCCCAGCAACTGGCCAGGTGCATCTTTGGCCTCGAAAAGACCTTCCTCAAGGACCCCCCCTCCGCCATCCTCGTCGAAGGCGACACCAACACCGTCCTGGCCGGCGCCCTCTCCGGCTCCAAACTCAACATCCCCGTCGTCCATGTCGAAGCCGGCCTCCGGTCGTACGACCTCCGCATGCCCGAGGAACACAACCGCAAGGTGACAGACCATCTGTCGTCCCTCCTGCTGGCGCCCACAAAAAACAACGCCAGAACCCTGAGAGACGAGCATGTCCATGGAAAGATACACGTCACCGGCAACACCGTCATCGACGCCTGCCTCCGGAACATGCCCGTCGCCCTCAAGAAGAGCCGCATAATGGACGACTTGGACCTCGCGCAAGATTCGTACGCCCTCGCCACCGTCCACCGCGCAGAGAACGTCGACGACCCAAAGGTTCTCTCCAACTTCATCGAGGTCTTCGAGCACTCCCCGCAGCCCGTCCTCCTTCCCCTCCACCCGCGCACCGTGAAGAACGCCCGCCGCTTCGGGCTCTGGAAACGCCTCTCCACCTCGAACAACATCAAAGTAATAGACCCGGTCGGCTACTGGGATTTCTTGGTCCTCATGAAGAATTGCAGCTTTATATTGACGGACAGCGGGGGAATCCAGGAGGAATGCACTTCCCCCAATATCCGCCGCAAGTGCTTCGTGCTGCGTAAATCGACCGAGAGGCAGGAGGCGGTGGAGGCTAACTTCGCGGAGCTCGTCGGCGTCAGGCCTGACGGCATCCTAAAAGCCGTCAGGAATTGGTGGGAGAAGGGCGCCAGGGTGCCGAAAGGGAAGAGCCCGTTCGGGGACGGGAAGGCGGCGGAAAAGAGCGTGAAACTGCTCCAGAAAGCCAGATATTGCTAAGAGATTCATTACTCGTCCAAGGCATGTAACTTCCCCCTTCGTCCACCCCCTCGTCATCTATATAAACTAGTACAGCAAATAATATCCTCAATGACGAGGAGAAACAGGGAATGAATCTTGACGACATCGACGGACTGTACTACATCACGCATACCGACAATCTCGAATCGATATGCCAGAAGGGCATTCTCAGCCATGCCTGCGCCAGACGTCTGCCGCACACCTCAATAGCCAAGTCCGAGGTGATAGAGCTCAGAAAGAAGAAATCGGTCCCGAAAGGCAGGCCTTTGCTTGAATATGTGAATCTCTATTTCAATCCCCGCAACCCGATGATGTACAAGGTGACGGACGGGGGGAAGAATCTGGGCAACGTATGCCTCTTGAAGGTCGACAGGCATGTCCTGCACAAGCCCGGAGTAGTCATATCCGACGGGAACGCCGCCAGCGATTACACCCGGTTCTATGCCTCCCCGCAGGGACTTCAACATCTGAAACCGGGAGAAATATTCGTCACATACTGGACGGACGATGACCCGGTCATGCAATACCGGCTGAAAAGCACCACCTGCTCGGAAGTATTGGTCCCGGACCTGGTTGCACGGACCCAGATCAACCAACTGATATTGCCAACCGATATGCACGTTGCGGCCGTCCGGGCCGGAATAGGGCCATTGGAGGTCCGAATCGACAAGCAGCCGTTCTTCGGGTGAGAAAATGGTCGAAATACTGATCGGGGACATCTTCAAATCGAAGGCCCAGACGCTGGTGAACACGGTGAACACCGTGGGCGTCATGGGCAAGGGGATAGCGCTGGAGTTCAAGAACCGCTACCCGAAGATGTTCGATGACTACAAGAAGAGATGCGACCAAAAGCAGGTCAAGCTCGGCAAACCGTATCTGTACAAGACGGTCGACGGGCCCTGGGTTCTGAATTTCCCGACCAAGGACCACTGGCGCTCGATATCCAGGCTGTCCGATATCACGGAAGGACTCCAATATCTGGAGAGGAACTACAGGGGATGGGGCATCCAGTCGCTCGCCGTTCCCCCGCTCGGATGCGGCAACGGGGAGCTGGACTGGCGCGTCGTCGGGCCGGTTCTCTACCGTTACCTCGGGCTCCTCGACATCCCGGTGGAGCTATACGCGCCATACGGCACCCCGGACCGCGAGCTGACGCCGGAGTTCCTGAAAGAACAGGCGACGGGGCCCGCCAGGAACCAGGCGATCTACAAGGAGACGATCAATCCCGCATGGGTCGTCCTCGTCGAAATTCTCGACAGGATCGACAAGGAAGCATACCATTGGCCGGTCGGCCGTACGATCTTCCAGAAAATCGCCTTCGTGGCCACGATGGAGGGCATCCCGACGGACCTGGAATTCTCCAAGGGCACGTACGGGCCATACTCCGAGACACTCAGGGAGCTCCAGGTCCGGCTGGTCAACAACGGCTTGGTGACCGAGACCCGGAAGGGGAACATGATAAGCATCCGGGCGGGCCAGACTTATCCGGACGCCAGGAAGGAATACATCGAAGAGATCAGAAAGTGGGAGGAACACATCGAAAAGATCGTCGATCTCTTCAATCGTGTATCGACCGCAAAAGCCGAGATCCTCTCCACGATCCTTTTCAGCGCAAAGCGGCTCGAGGAGAGGAACGGGCACTTCACCGAGATGGAACTTCTCGAAGCCGTCATGGAGTGGAAGCATCAGAAGCAGCCGCCATTGGATGAAAAGGTGGTCGCGGGCGACATCAGGAGCCTCGAGACGCTCGGATGGGTCCGCGCCACTCCAAGCGCGGAACTGCCGGTCGACGAAGGTATACTCTGAATAATCGAGCATCGGTGTTGCGCAAGCCTGGAACGACTGGAACGAGGCTTGCGACCGGAGCACGGCCCCGCAACCGGACTCCTCACGCAAACCGCCGCAGCGGTTTGCACACCAACAGATTTCACCCCGCCAAGCTCGTTACGCAAGCCGGCGCAAGCTCGCATCGGCCGGCTTGCGCCCCGCTAATTCACTCCAGCAAACCCTGGCCGTAATCTTTTACCCGTCGTGACCCCGGAGACCCCGGTCCAATATAGGACATTATCCAAATAGCCGTCGTCGCGCCCGCCACGGGCCGGCGTCCAGCCGGTCCGGGCGTGGGCATCTCACGTCTTAATCCGCGGTACGTCCCCCATCGGGATCCAATTTTAACCGCCATCTTTCGATTCTCCCATCACAAATTATATATGCAACCGCCTGCAATACATAAGACCGCAAACGAATCCCGTGCGGCAGGACGCATGTCCCTTCGGCCCTTCGGGTTGCCGCACGGTTACAGACCGAGCAGTTCTTTGAGATTGATGACCCTGTTGTAAGATATTGGACGCGCATTTCTTTCATCTCCAATAATCGTCCATCCGTCATGATGGGGTGACAGAACATGATAAGATGCCGCCAATGCGGCGAGCTCGTGGAACAGGGCGACAGGATAGTCGTCAGCACGTGGCCGTCCTGTTCTACAAGGGAAGCAGGGCGGACGCCAGGCCGATAAACCGCGCCCGGGCGATCTGGCACAAGGAGTGCAAGCCCTGGAAGGCGTAAGCCCCAAAGGCAAATCCGTCACCACAAAAACACGTTCAATCCCGGAACACGTCCCCCGGAGGCGAAAGAACGCCGAAACCTAAAAAACCCAACCCAAAGGCAGTGATGAACATCCCTGCAACGACCGCCACCCCCCGTCTCGTCTTCCGCACCCGCGCGACGGGCGACATCATCCTGTGCGACTACTGCCAGAACCGCATGTGCGACTGGCTCGACCACTCGCCGGAGAACTACCCGAAGCGCTGCCCCGGCGCGAGGGAGTTCAAGATTGCCGATGAAGAGATTGCCAAGGACGAGTTCCTGCGGAGGACCGCCGTCGCCAGGCGGGTGGGAATCTACCTCCCCTCCAACCGGAGCTGGCATCTGGACGTATCCAAGGCCAGGGGGATGGATGCCGAGACACTCGGCGGCATGATGGACGAAATAAACTCCTGGTCCCCGAAGAACAGGCTCACCCTCTGCAAGCTGGTGGAATACACGCCCGGAAAGGACGGCAGGGCGGCCGTGCAGGAGACGCTCGAGATGCCGGTTCGAAGAGACCGTGTCAACGGCAGCTGAAAAATATACAATTATGGCAAACGAAAACCGCCCACCCCTCCCGAACAACGCTTCCCCCCCCCCTCCACCTTCCTCCCCCCATCCCCCAAATCCCTCGTCCGTCCCCCAACCCCCGCCACCCACCCGAAAAATCCCGTCCCCCCCGCACGGCCCGTCCGCCCGAAACATGATAGGTACCACGCGTCGTATATAACCTAGAAACTCAAAAACCCCCAACGAGGATATCCATGCCAAGCCCGCCAAAGACCCCGTCTTCGATGCCTTTAAGTACGCCGAGCGACATGCTTTCGGGGATGCCGGCCGTGAGGAAGCGCCTGATAATCTCCGGCAATGTCCAGGACGTCGCCTACCGCGCATTCGTCAAGTTCATCGCCAGGCGCCTCGGTCTCGCCGGCTTCGCCAGGAACCTCGATGACGGCACCGTCGAGGTCGTCTGCGAAGGCGACGAACAGGCCGTCAAG
>VGTL01000136.1 GCA_016874675.1 Methanobacteriota archaeon
GTGCCGGGTGCCGGGTGCCGGGTGCCGGGCGGGTTCAGGGTGCCGGGTGCCGGGTGCCGGGTGCCGGGCTCTTCCGTCCCTGCACCCTGCACCCTGCCCCCAGCACCCGGGATTTCTATCTCGGTCTTGAAATTGCCGATGAAGCCGTTTATGGACTTGATGGTCGCCCCGGTGCAAATGGTCACGTTCTTGTCCTTCCTCAGCCGGTCCTCCATCGCCCTGAGCCTGGATGGGACGTCGTGGCCCTCGACGGTCTCGTGCAGCCGGGCGGCCAGGCCTCCCAGCCTCGGCTGGCGCTCGACGAGCGTGACGGGGAGCCCCTGCGCCGAAAGCTCCAGCGCGGCGGTCATGCCGGATATCCCGCCCCCGATGACCAGGGCGGACTTCTTGGCCACCGTCCGGCTTCGGGTAAGCGGTTGCAGGTTGCGCGCCTTGGCCACCGCCGAGCGGACCAGCTTTTTGGACTTCCCGGTGGCCTCGGCCGGCAGGTGCATGTGGACCCAGGAGCACTGGTCTCGGATGTTGGCCATCTCGAAGAGGCCCGGGTTGACGCCCGCCTCCCGGCAGGTCTCCTGGAAGAGCGGCTCGTGCGTCCGGGGGGTGCAGGCGGCGACCACCACCCTGTTGAGACCGTGCTCCTTCAGCTTCTCCCGGATGCGCTTCTGGGCGTCCTGCGAGCAGGAGTAGAGGTTGTCCTCGGCGTAGACCACTCCCGGGAGGGTCCTCGCGTACTCGACCACCTCCGGGACCTTGACGATCCCCCCTATGTTGATGCCGCAGTGGCACACGAAGACGCCCACGCGGGGCCGCCTCCCGGTGAAGTCCGTCTCGGGCGGGTACTCCTTGGCGGTGACGAGCTTCCCCCGCTCCGAGGCGATGACGCGCGAGGCGAGCGCGGCCGCGCCCGAGGCCTGGGCCACCGTGTCGGGGATGTCCTTGGGGCCCGTCACCGCGCCGGAGGCGTACACGCCGGGCCGGCCGGTCTCGACGGGCGAGAAGGGGTCGGTGGCGACGAAGCCGTCCGGGTTGAGACCGATTCCGAGGTTCTTCGCCAGGCCCTCCAGGCCGGCCGGGGGCGCGAGCCCGACCGACAGGACCACCATGTCGAAGTCCTCCTGCTTGAGCGCGCCTTCCTCCGATTCGAACTTGATGCGCAGGTTGCCGCCCGGGAGCTCCGAGACGCACGGCGCGCGGGAGCGGATGTAACGGACGCCGTATTCGGCCTGCGCACGTATGTAATAGTACTCGAACTCCTTGCCGAAGGCCCGCATGTCCATGAAGAATATCGTGGTCTCGAGGCCGGGCGAGTGCTCGCGGGCGATGATGGCCTCCTTGGTGGCGTACATGCAGCACACCGCCGAGCAGTAGGGGTGCGTCCGGAGGTCGCGGCTGCCGACGCACTGGAGGAAGGCGATCCTCTTGGGGTCCTTTCCGTCGGACGGTCGCTGGACGTGGCCGCCGTAGGGCCCGCTGGCGCTCAGGATGCGCTCGAACTCCATGCTGGTGACCACGTTCTTGAAGACGCCGTAGCCGTACTCGTTGCCCGGCGGGAGCGGATACGGCGAATAGCCCGGCGAGACCACGACGGAACCGACGTGGAGGTCGGCCTCCTCGCCCTTCTGGTCGAACTCCACGGCGCCGGCGGGGCAGTGCTTCTTGCAGAGCTGGCACTTGCCGGTCTTGAAGAACACGCAGTGGCGATTGTCGATGGCGTACTTGAGGGGCACGGCCTGGGGGAAGAGGGCGTATATCGCCTTGCGTTTCGAAAGGCCCAGGTCGAACTCGTTGGGCACCTTCGAGGGGCACTTCTGCGCGCAGATCCCGCAGCCGGTGCACTTGTCCATGTTGACAAAGCGCGGCCGCTTGCGCACCCGGACGGTGAAGTCGCCGGGCTCGCCGCTCAGGCCGAGGACCTCGGAGTTGGTCAGGAGCTCTATGTCCGGGTGGCGGCCGGCCGACACCAGCTTGGGCGCCATGATGCACATGGAGCAGTCGTTGGTGGGGAAGGTCTTGTCGAGCTGGGCCATGACGCCGCCTATGGATGTCTGGTTCTCGACCAGGTACACCTTGAACCCGGCATCGGCCAGGTCGAGCGCGGACTGGGTGCCGGAGATTCCGCCTCCAATAACGAGGACCGCCCCTGCCCTGGCCATCAGGCCCGCCTCCCCGTCACGACCTTCGCCATCCCCAAAACCCCCCTCGCCAGGCGAATCCCCGCATGAGATATCAACTTTGTTCATGAAAGGCGCAAGGCGCAGGGCGCAAGGCCGAAGGCTCAAGGGTCAAGGCGCAAGGGAGAAGGGGAATCAACCCACCATATCTTGCGCACCGTGCCTTCCCTTGCGCCCTGCGCCCTGCGCCCCGTGCCTTCCCTTGCGCCCTGCGCCCTGCGCCATGCGCCTTGTCACGCAGCCCGGATGAAACGATATTACTTCGAATAGTCAATCCCGGCCGCCCGGGGTGGGGAATAAGCGCTCAGGGGTCGCGAGCCGGCCTCCCGCGTTATCGGGCCGGTCCGGAGAGCCCGCCTCCCGGTTGCACGCGGTCCGAAGGAAATGTATTTAAGTCAGGAATCCTGTCTCCCCCCCGGTGATTAAAGGTGAGAAACCCGACAACCCTGGTTAATGCCCTGGCAGCTCCCGGAATGCCGATGCCTCCGCCGATGATGCCCCCGCCGCCGATGATGATGCCCCCGCCCCCGCCGAAGTCCGGCGCCGGCACCGCAGCGGCGGTCATGTACATCCTGGGTGCGCTCTTCCTTTTGATCACCATGGCCCTGGGGGCCATGATCCTGAGCGCTGTAGCTGCCTCGGGCGCTACCGATCAGTTGCCAAAGGGGGCGCAGGACATCCTCGGGTACCTGTGGGGCGTCTGCGTCATACTGCCCCTGATAGGCATGATCTTCGGCTTCGTCGGCTGCGTGTTCATCTTCCAGAGGAAGAAGTTCGGCGTCGCGATGGTGGGCGGCGTGCTGGGCCTGATTGCCGGTATCCTCTCCGGCCTGCTGTTCATCACCGGCATCGTCCTACCCAACATCTGGGGCCTGCTAGCTTTTATCTTCTTCCTGATCGGCGTGATACTGCTGTTCGTGGCGAAGAAGGACTTCACCTGAGCGGGTGATGGGGGGGTTTTTACCCCCCTCCCAATTTTTTTTCTTTGCATAGCTCGACTAATCGAAGTTCCATTTCTGCACGCATCAACCACAAAACATCGGGGCAAGGGTCAAGGGGATGACGACCGTCCCGTGCCCCTCTCGGAGGACCTCCGGTCCTCCTTGCCTAGGCGAGCATAGCTCGCCTGCGGTGCCCCTTGCCCCTTGTCCCTCTTCCTCGCCCAGGCGTCCTTGAGCCGGGCGGTCCGGTTGAGCACGAGCCGCTCCGCCGTCGTGTCGGGGTCCACGCAGAAGTAGCCCAGCCTCTCGAACTGGAAGCGGTCGAGGGGCCCAAGCGCCCGGAGGGCCGGCTCCACCTTGCAGTCTGTGAGGACCTCCAGGCTGCCGGGGTTGATGAACTCCGTGTACTCCCGGCCCGCCTGGCCCATCGGGTCCTCCACGGTGAACAGGTTCTCGTAGAGCCTGATTTCGGCCCCGACGGCGTGGGCCGCCGAGACCCAGTGGAGGGTGGACTTCACCTTCCGGCCGTCGGGGACGTTGCCGCCGCGCGTGGCCGGGTCGAGCGTGCAGCGCAGCTCGACCACCCGGCCGTCCCGCTTGACCGCCTCCCGGCAGGTCACGAGGTACGCCCCGCGCAGCCGGACCTCCCTTCCGGGCGCCAGGCGGAAGAAGTCCCTCGGCGGGGACTCCATGAAGTCCTCCTGCTCGATGAGAAGCTCGTTGGTGAAGTGCACCTTCCTGCTCCCGGCCGACGGGTCCTCCGGGTTGACCGCCACCTCCATCTCCTCCACCTTGCCCTCGGGGTGGTTCTCGATGACGACCCGGAGAGGCCGGAGCACGCCCATGAACCGGGGCGAGGTCCGGTTGAGGTCCTCGCGGATGCAGTGCTCCAGGAAATCGAGGTCGACCGTGGAGTTGACCTTGGCGACGCCGATGCGCCTGGCGAAGAGGCGGATGCCGGCGGGAGAGTACCCCCTCCTTCTCATGCCGCTGATCGTGGGCAGGCGCGGGTCGTCCCATCCGGAGACCGTGCCGTTCTCCACCATCTCGCGGAAGACCCGCTTGCTCATCGGGGTGTAGGTGAGGTTGAGCCGGGCGAACTCGATCTGCTGGGGGTGGTAGACCCCGAGCTCGTCGAGGAACCAGTCGTAGAGCGGCCGGTGGTCCTCGAACTCGAGGGTGCAGATGGAGTGGGTGATGCCCTCGATGGAGTCCTCGAGGCCGTGGGCCCAGTCGTACATCGGGTAGATGCACCACCTGTCGCCGGCGTGCGGGTGCGGCAGCTTCAGGATGCGGTACATCACCGGGTCGCGCATGTTCATGTTGGGGTGGGCCATGTCTATCCTGGCGCGCAGGACCTTCGTCCCGTTCTCGTACCTCCCGTCGCGCATCTCCTCGAACAGCCGCAGGTTCTCCTCGACGGAGCGCTCCCTCCAGGGGCTCTCCTTTCCGGGCAGGGTGAGCGTGCCCCGCGAGTTGCTTATCTCGTCGGCCGTCTGGTCGTCGACATAGGCCTTGCCGGCCCCAATCAGCTGGACAGCCCAGTCGTACATCTGCTGGAAGTAGTCCGAGCCGTAGAAGAGCCGGTCCTTCCAGTCGAAGCCCAGCCAGCGCACGTCCTCGATGATCGAGTCGATGTACTCCTGCTCCTCCTTGGCCGGGTTGGTGTCGTCGAAGCGGAGGTTGCACAGGCCCTTGTAGTCGGCCGCGATCCCGAAGTTCAGGCAGATGGACTTGGCGTGGCCTATGTGGAGATAGCCGTTGGGCTCCGGGGGGAAGCGCGTGTGCACCCGGCCGTTGAACCTGCCGGTGCGGTTGTCCTCGTCGATTATGTCCCGGATGAAGTCGCGGGGGCCTTCCTCGGGGGGCATCGGTTCCACCGGCAGTAGGCAAAAGGGCAGGCCCTCTGATAATGATTTCGGACGGCGCACCGTGCACGCTTTGTGGCGGTGCCATTGTTCAAGGCAGGAAGGCAGGAAGGCAGGAAGGGAAGGCAGGAAGGCAGGAAGGCAGCAAGGCAGCAAGGCAGCAAGGGACGAACGGCCGTCCCCCCGCTGCCTTGCTGCCTTGCTGCCTTGCTGCCTTGCTGCCTTGCTGCCTTGCTGCCTTGCTGCCTTGCTGCCTTGCTGCCTTGCTATCGTGCTGCCTTCCCTTCCTGCCTTTCTGCCTTCCTGCCCCGCCCGTATCGCATCGCGTCTATACGCGTGTGATGACCAGCCCGCCGTGCCGGACGCCCTTGAGAGCCTGGATGTTCTCGGCGAGCTTTCGGACCTCTCCGGCCTTGCCCTTCACGATGAGCACCTCGAGGCAGTCCTTCTCGTCGACATGGATGTGCGTGGTCGTCAGTATCTCGGTGTGGTGGTGGTGCTGGATGTGCAGGAGCTTGTCCGTCACGCCGTGGGCGTGGTGGTCGTAGATGATGGTCAATGTGCCCAGGACCTCGGCGTTCCCGTCCTTCACGGACGCCTCGATTATGGATTTCCGGGCGAGGTCACGGAGGGCCTCCGAGCGGCTGGGATAGCCCTTGCGCCGGATGAGCTCGTCGAAGTCCCTGAGCAACGGCGGCTCGAATGAGACCCCGACCCGTTCCACCGTCATACCATCATCCCTTATGGGCGGCGCCTCACAAACTGTGAAGGGCGCCGCCAATAGCCCCGACCAGAGTCGAACTGGTGCCTAGGGATCCAGAGTCCCTTATGCTAGCCATTACACCACGGGGCTTCCATGGCCGGGCCGCCGGGGGGCACCTTTGACCCCTCTGCCGGGGCGCCGCGTTTCAATAATGGCGGATGAAATATATAATCAAATCGCCCCTAGCCATGCAATATCACTTGTGTAAGGACAGGAGATATGTCCTAACGGAGGCCTGTTAGGGGAGGATAAGGAGCTCCTCCAGATTTAAACCTTTTACAAGGGCTGTATACCAATCTTCATCGCGCTTCCCA
>VGTL01000137.1 GCA_016874675.1 Methanobacteriota archaeon
CTGTTCACGTACCAGGCAAGGGGCGTCGGCCGGACCGAGACGCCGACGCCCGACCCCGACATGATACGGGGCCTTCTGCGCGGCATCTGGAAGGCGGCGCCCTCGCACGAGGTGCTCCATACCGACAACGCCAACCCGGCGGTCATCGCGGAGCACCCCGATGAATCGCGCGAGATACTGGAGGCGGTCGTGGAGCGCTGCACCGGCGGGAACGCCCTCTCGCTGGGGCTGGAGAGCGCCGACCCGGCCGTCATGAAGGCGAACAACCTGAACTCGACGACGGAGCAGGCGCTGGAGGCCATCCGGCTGACAAACGAGATCGGGAATCGCCCCTCGCCGGCGGGCCTGCCCGCCCTCCTTCCGGGCCTGAACTTCCTTTGCGGCCTCAAGGGCGAGACGCCGGCCACCTACGAGATGAACCTGGATTTCTTGAGAGAGGTCGCCTCCGAGGGGCTTCTCCTGCGGCGCATCAACATAAGGCAGGTGATGCCCACCCGCCACCGGTTCGGGCCCCCCGCCTTCCACGGGGACTTCCTGCGCTTCAAGGAGCGCGTGAGAATGGAGATTGACCGCCCTATGCTTCTCCGGCTCGTCCCGGCGGGAACGGTGCTTCGGGCCCTCCACCCTGAGGTGGCCATCGGGAAGCTGACGTTCTGCCGCCAGGCCGGGACCTACCCGCTGCTCGTGGCCGTGCCAGACGTGGCGCCGGGCGGGCCGGCGTTCGACGGGGCGGTCATAGACCACGGCGACCGGAGCGCCACCGCCCTTCCGTTCCCGGTCAGGCTCAACCGCCTCTCCCTGCACGCACTGTCGCTCATACCGGGCATCGGCCGGAGGCGGGCGGCGCGCATAGCGGTAAGGCGGCCGTTCGCGAGCCACGAGGAGGCCGCGGCAGCGCTGGACGAGCCCGGGCTCCTGGAGCCGCTGCGCGGGGTGCTCTCGTTCCCCTGAGGGGCCGATACCCCCGGAAGCGGGGAGGGACCGGCGGCCCGGCCGTCCCCTCCCAGTACGAGCGCATTTGAACGGGTTGAATTCAAAAAAAAACATTCATTTCCGGGAAACCGGGTCATACACTCGGCATCGACGGGTGGAGGACTTCGGAATCAGGCTGAACACGCAGGCCGGCTCCCCCGACTCCGACGATGGAGGGGAGGCGGGTGAGGCCGGGCGCTAGCAGGCTGTTCGTGAGCCGCTTCGGGAGCCTCGTGGTGCTCCTCAACGTCTTGGTGGCGGCGCTCTCGCTGGGCAACATTTGCATCCTCGCCTCGGGGGGGGTGAGCGTGGAGCTTCCCGACGAGGACGACTTCTCCTGGCATCTCGACCCCCCGCTCTTCGCACTTGCGATGTTCACCGCCGGGGCAAACTTCGCCCACGACTGCATGGAATACCTGCTGCGCCGGACGGACGCCGGGCGCCTCAGCTCCCCCTGCGGATGAGCGCGCGGAGCCGCCCGAGTCCCGCCTCCATCTTGCGGATGCGGGCCTTCTCGGCGGAATCGATCGCGTCGATTATCTCGGCGAACGGCCGGGCCAGCCGGTAGTTGTGGACCGGCCTCCCCTTCCGGGTGCGCCGGATGTCCTTCTTCGTGACCCAGCCCCGGTCGCGCAGCTCCTGGATCGCTATGGAGACCTCGGGCTGGCGCAGGCCGGTCGCCCGCTCTATCTGGATGGAGGTGGACTCCTCCAGCGCCTCCAGGCACACCAGGGTGCGGGCGACGTTCTTGGACAGGCCCATCGAGCTGAGCAGCCGGACGAGCTCCTCCTGCTTGTCCTTCGCCCCTCCCATCTCCCTCGGTGTGCAATATTATCTTGTTGTTTATATATTTTTCCTGCTGGGGGTCGATCCGGGTGGGCGGGGCGCGGTGGAAACCGGTTTCGCGTGGACCTCAGGGGCTGCCCGGACCCGCCGCCTGCCGGGCCGGTCCCCCCTCCGATTCGACACCCCGGTCGATCAGGCCCCGGACGAGGAGGAAGGTCCCCGCGACGAAGAACACCATGAAGCCCACCGAGGCGTACACGCCCCAGTCGACCGTGGCGAACACCGTCGAGAGGCCGTTCCAGGCGGCGTGGAGGCCGACCGCCGCCAGGTAGGCCAGCGGCACCCCGGTCCAGCCGCCGCCGGCGCGGTAGCGGCCGTAGGCGTAGCCTATGAGGCCGGCACCGGCGGCGTGGACCATTATCGAGCCCAGCCCGCGCGCGAGCGTGAAGAGGGTCCAGATGGCCGCGGCGCCCTCCCCGGTGAGCACGAACGAGAACTCGTAGGTGATGTTCTCGATGAGGGCGAAGCCCACCCCGCAGGTGACGCCGAAGATGAGCCCGTCCAGCCGGCCCCTGACCTCCTCTTTGACCAGGAAGACCCCCCAGGGCTTGGAGAACTCCTCCACGAACGGCGCCACCACGGCCGCCAGGACCAAAATCACGGCCAGAGAGGCGCCCGGGCCCTCCCCCAGAGCGGCCGCGGCCAGCGTGTTCACGAGCAGCGCCGGTATCGTGGAGAGCATACCGTAGACGAAGGCCTTGAGCACCACCTTGGACGGCAGCCGGTGGGCGGTCTCGAAAGAGTAGACGTACGATATCCAGATCAGCGAGGGGAACGAGAACCCGATGACGAACGCCGGGAGGAAGACGATGAGCGATAGGAGCGCCGTGTAGGGGGCGACGGCCAGGGCCACCCCCCCGACGAACACGGCCAGAAGGAAGATGACGAGCAGCTTCATCGCCTCGGGCAGGATGAGCGCCCGGCGCGGGTCGAGCTCCCGGCGGGGCTGGGGGAATCGGTGGTAGTATCTTTGGGGCCCGACGTGGTCGGGGAACGGGCGCGGCGCGGGGTAGGCCGGGATGCCCTGGGACGGCCAATGATACTGTTGCGCGTAGTGGTAGACCGGGGGAGGCGCGTGCGGGGGCCGGGGGTACTGGTAGGCCGGCGGAGGATATGCCGGCGGAGGATATGCCGGCGGAGGATATGCCGGCGGAGGATATGCCGGCGGAGGATATGCCGGCGGAGCATAGTAGTACGGTTGAGGGTAGTAGACCGGCTGGAAGTGGATGACATAGGGCTGGGGCGGCTGGGGAACGGTCAGGTCCGTGTAGAACCGGTCCCAGCGCTCCAGCCCGAAGTAAAGCATCAATGCGCCGAATATCAGGAAACCGAAAAGCACCGCGCCGCAAAGGACCGCCCGGGACACCCCGCCCGTGAGGTAGCCTATCATCACCCAGCGCACGAAGAAGACAACGGAGAAGGCGCCCACGATGAGCAGGTAGATCCTCGAAAGGTCCCTGAAGCGCCCGAGCTCCATCGCACCGGTGTATGGGGTCGGGTTTAAAATGGTTTCTGAGACAAGGCTTTTATCCGGGGCGGTGCATAGCAGTGCCGATGGGAAAGCACCGGTCCTCCCTCCCGGCCCTCTGCCTGATCTCGCTAGCGCTGCTCTGGACGGCCGCGCCGGCCGCTGCCGCGGGCGAGCCCGATGTCGAGGCGCGCGCCGACCGCGACCCGGACCCGGGCGATGCCTTCGCCCTGACCTTCACCATCCGTTCCCACCAGACGGCCAGCTACACCATCATCGTGTCCCCCCGGCCGGAGTTCGCCTTCGTCGACATGTCCAACGGCTCCAAGACGGCCGAAATCCCCGGCGGGACGACCTCGGACCTGAGCTTCGACATGCAGGTGTCGAGGTCGGCCCGCCAGGGCAGCTACCTCGTGTCCTACAGCGTCCAGCGCGACAACGCCACCATCAAGATGGGCACCGTGGAGATCAAGGTGGGCTCGCTGGGCTCGTGCACGAGCTTCATGGTGCTGGTGCCGCTCTCCGCCTTGGCCGTCGGCGTGGCCGTCGCCAGGAGGCCCGGCCGTTGAGCTTCCGGGCGTTCATCGCGGTCGACGCGGAGGCCGGACCGGGCGCCGACCGGGTGCTCACGGCCCTCCGGACCTCGGGCGCGGACCTCAAGCCAGTGGAGAGGCCAAACCTCCACCTGACCCTCCGCTTCCTGGGCGACACGGAGGAATCCCGCGCCCGCGACATCCGCCGGGCGATGGAGCTTGGCGTCCAGGGCGTACCGCCGTTCGAGGTCCGGTTCCGGGGGCTCGGGGTGTTCCCCAACCAAAACCACATCCGGGTGGTCTGGATGGGCCTCGAGGGGGCCGAGCCCCTCTCGCTGATCGCCGGGAGGCTGGACGAGGAGCTCTCAAAGGTCGGCTTCGGGCGCGAGGGGAATTTCTCGCCGCACCTCACCGTGGCGCGCGTGAGGTCCCCCAGAAACCGCGAGCGACTCCTCGACCTCCTCGACCGCTACGGCACCGATGACCTGGGCAGCACGAGGGTCGAGAGGATCATTCTGAAAAAGAGCGTGCTCTCCTCCTCGGGTCCGACCTACACCAACGTCGAAGAGGTCGCGCTGGGCAGGTGAGGGAAGGGACAGCAGGGGAGCGGGCAGCGTACAGCGGGCAGCGGGCGGCGGGCAGCGTACAGCGGGCGGCGGGCGGCGGGCAGCGGGCGGCGGGCAGCGTACAGAATAATTGCATTATCTTCTGCCCGCCGCCCGCTGCCCGCTGCCCCGTCGTCTTTTTAACCCCGGATTGCCATTTCGTCGCCGATGGAGGCCTCGCGGCTCGAATCCGGGCTTCTTTCGGAGATCTCGCCGACACCCGAGGAGTCCCGCCGGGTGCTTGAAGCGGCCCAGGCGCTTCTGGAGAAGGTCACGGCGGTCGCCGGGGAGATGGGACTGCCGGTGGAGCCGGTGCTGGTCGGCTCGGTGGCCAAGGGGACCTTCCTGCGCGACCCGGACATCGATGTTTTCGTCATGTTCCCGCCCGGCACGTCGCGCGAGGAGCTGGAGCGGGGCGGCCTCGCCCTCGGGACGAAGATCCTTCGGGGCGAGAAGAAGTACGCCGAGCACCCGTACGTCCACGGCGAGTTCCAGGGCTTCGAGGCCGAGATAGTCCCCTGCTTCCGCATAGCCGACGCCTCCCAGAGGATGAGCGCGGTGGACCGGACGCCGTTCCACACCCGCTTCGTGGCCGGCGCCCTGCGGCCGGAGCAGCGCGACGAGGTCCGGCTGCTCAAGCGCTTCCTGAAGGGAATCGGGGCCTATGGCGCCGAGGAGGCGGTGAGGGGCTTCTCCGGCTACCTGGCCGAGCTTTTGGTCATCCGCCAGGGCACCTTCCGAGCGGTCGTGGAGGCCGCGGCCCGCTGGCCCGAGGCGGTCAGGCTCTGCGTCGAGGGCGCCGGCTCGGACCTGCGCGGCCGCGGGGAGCCCATGGTGTTCGTCGACCCGGTGGACCCCACGCGCAACGTGGCCTCCGCCCTCTCGACGGAGAAGTACACGCTCTTCATCCACGCCTGCCGGAGCTACGTCTTGTCCCCGTCCAGGAAGTTCTTCTTCCCCGAGCCCCCCCGGGCGCTGCCGGTTCCGGCGCTCAGGAAGGAGCTCTCCCGCCGCGGGACCGGCCTGGTCGGGATAAGGCTCCGCACGCCCGAGGTGATACCGGACATCTACTTCTCCCAGCTTCGGAAGTTCGAGCGGGGCATCCGCGCCCTGAGCGAGGAGCACGGCTTCCACGTGCTGCAGTCGGCCTTCCAACCCGTCGGGAAGGACACGCTCTTCCTCTTCGAGTACGAGGTCTTCTCCCTGCCGCCGGTGCGCGGCCACCGGGGCCCCCCGGCCGGGAACCCGCGCGAGAAGGAGTTTTCCGAGCGGTGGCGCTCCTCGCCCCGCCGGCGCAGCGCCCTCCACATCGTTGACGGCGTGTGGGCCGTCGACGTCGAGCGCGATTTCACGGACCCGGTCTCGCTGATCCGGGACTGCATCGGCGGCCTGAGCCTGGGCAAGCACCTCAACGAGGAGGTCAAGCGCGGCTACCGCCTGCTCTCCGGCAGCGCCCTGTTCACGAAGGACCACGCGCTGGCGCTGACGCTTCTCTTCGATAAACGCTATCCTTGGGAAAGGTGAAGGCAGGAAGGCAGCAAGGGGGGCGAGAAGGCA
>VGTL01000138.1 GCA_016874675.1 Methanobacteriota archaeon
CACATGGTGCTGCGGGAGAAGGAGAAGTACCCCGAGCTCTGCCGGCGCCTGAGGCCGCAGGAGTTCCTGGAGGCGTACGAGCACGCGCGCAGACTGGGGCTTGACCTGGTCTGAGGCCGGGCCGCCTCACATCCCTTTCCGGATGTGCGTCCGTTTCCCCCCGGACACTGGCCGCATCCCGAAAACGGGAGCGCAGAAGAGGGCCGGATGGTGCAATCCGGCCCGGGCGAATGATTCCTGGAGGGGCGCCAGCTCCTTCGAGAGCAGGGAGGCCAGCCCCCTGAAATTGAGGTCGCCGACCGACTGGAAACCGGTCGTCCTCCCGCCCGACGAGACGAGCTTGCGCCAGACATTCCCGCGCTTCCAGAGCCTCTGCTCGCAGGGGCCCTTCTGGTACGTGGCCGGCGCCCCGATGCCCACGACGGGCACCCCGAAGAGGGTGGCGATGTTGACCTGGTCCAGGTGGGAGAACCGGGCCTCCCGGCCGGCCAGGTTGGAGGCCGCCACCCCGCCCTGGATGGCGGCGGTGAGCCAGGTGGCCGGGATCTGCCCCTCGAACTCGGCGACGTCCCCGGCCGCGTATATGCCGGGAACGGAGGTCTGCATGTCCGGCCCGACCAGGATGCCACGGCCGGTCCTCACGCCGGCCGACCGCGCCAGCGCGAGATCCGGACGGACCCCCAGGCACATCACCGCCAGGTCAGCGGGGAGGGCTTCAGCGGCCCCGCCCGGCCCCTCCAAGCGGACCGTGACGCGCCCCCCGCCGTTGTCGAGGCCCAGCACCTTGCTTCGCAAGCGCAGCCCGACACCGTTCCCCGCGAGCAGCTCCTCCACCGGCGGGAACATGTCCCGGTCGAGAATGCGCGGGAGGACCCGGTCCTCCATCTCCACGACGGTCACGTCCAGGCCCCGCCTGCGCAGGGCGTAGGCGCACTCGAGGCCGGTGAACCCGGCCCCGATGACGACGGCGCTCCGGGCGGTCCGGGCCCTCTCCATCAGCCTGCGCGTGTCGTCCAGGGAGTTGAAGTAGCACAGGCCGGGAATGTCGGCCGCGAGCGGGGGTGGCGCGAAAGGGACCGAACCGGTCGCCAGCAGGAGGCCGTCGTAGCGGAGCTCGGTCCCGTCGTCCAGCCTGACCGCCTTGCGCTTCGGGTCGACCTCCCGCGCCCTGCGCCCTAGTAACGGCGCAATGCCCATTTCGCGCAGCATTCTTTCATCGCCGGTGAAGATACGGGCCTCTTCCACCTCGCCCGAAAGCAGATACGGCAGGGAGCAGAGCGAATAGGCCCTGACCTCTCTCGATATGAGCGTGACCTCCCGGCCCAGCTCCCGCAGGCGGGTCGCCGCCGCCAGGCCGGCGGCGCCGGCGCCTATCACCACGAATGCCATCGCCGGGGTATTGGCGGGCGAGCAATTAATAATAATCTTGCCATTACCCCGGGCATGGGCGAGCGGGCAGCGAAGGGCTCCGGGGGCAAGGCCGTTTCCGAGGGCTGGCTTGGGGATTCCTACCGGGTGCGCATCCACTGGGACGACACCGACTGCACAAAGCGCGTGTACCTGGGCAAGTACATCAAGTGGATCGACGACGCCTGCACGGAATACCTGCGCGAGAGAGGCCTCGTCTTCGACCCCGACGGCTGGCTCTCCCTGAACGGGAAGCCGCTCAACGAGGGCTTCGTGGTCGGCGAGTACACCTGCCGCATCGAACGCACTTCCGATTTCGACGACCTCCTGACCGTGAAGATAGGCATCAAGGAGAAGCGCCCCAAGGTCGTGGTCTTCAAGGGGGAGATATTCAACGAGGAGGGCCGCCTGGTCGCCCACGGGACGCTGACCTACATCTACATCAAGCGCGGCATGAAGGCGGTGGCGATGCCGGCCGAGGTTTCCGGCCTGCTGGGGCAGGGCTAGCTACATTGTAATCACCCAAAAAGGGTTTTATATACTAAGGATATTCACCGCCGGGGGATGCGATCATGGCGCACAAGCCGACGTGGGACTACTCGGACAAGCCGGGCGCGAAGAGGTTCCCGCACCTGTTCAAGCCGGTGAAGATACGCAACCTGACTATACCCAACCGGATCAAGTACGCGGCCACGGAGGACAACCTCAACGACCCGAGCGGGTTCATAACGCCGGCGGGCCTCGAGTACATGCGCGAGCGCGCCAAGGGCGTGGTGGGCGGCATCTGCTGCATGCAGGGCGTGTACATGGACCCAAAGCGCGAGGGGCAGGGTTACGTGGGCCAGGCCGCCGCCTGGGACGACAGGTACCTGCCCGGCCTGACGAAGATGGCCGAGGCCATCAAGGGCGAGGGGGCCGTCTCCGACTACCAGCTCATGCACTGCGGCCGGGTGGGCGGCGTGGACATCGACCACTGCGTCGGGCCGTCGCTCGTGCCCCAGAGGCTCAAGATATTCCGTCCGGTCAAGGAGATGACCAGGGAGGACATCCGGCGCACCATCAAGGAGCACGCCGAGGCTGCCAAGAGGGGTTCCCAGGCCGGGTTCGAGATGATGGAGATCTCCGGCATCGTGGGCTACCTCCTTTCCAACTTCATCTCCTCCTACACGAACAGGCGCACGGACGAGTACGGCGGCGACATAGAGGGCCGGTGCCGCTTCATGGTCGATACAATCGAGAACGTCCGCGACGCCATCGGAAAGGAGATGCCGCTCATGATACGGCTCTGCGCCGAGGAGCTCCTCGACGAGGTTGGCGGCAACACCCCCGAGGAATCGATGGTCTCCTACAAGCTCGCCGAGAAGGCCGGCATCGATTGCATAAGCGTCACGCAGGGCTGGCAGGAGTCCGGCACGCCCGTGATAACGAGGGACATTCCGCAGGGGAAATGGCTCTACAACGCGAAGCGGGCCAAGGAGGCCGTAAAGGTCCCGGTATCGATGGCGTACCGCCTCTTCGACCCGGCCATACCGAACAAGGCCATCGGCGACGGCATACTGGACATCTGGGAGATGTGCCGGCCGATGATCGCCGACCCCCACATGCCCAAGAAGGTGCTGGAGGGGAAGCTCGACGAAATAAGACCTTGCGTTGCCTGCAACCTGTGTTTGGCGCGTCTCTTCAGAGACGCGCCGATGACCTGCTATGTCAATCCGATCTGCGCCCACGAGAGCGACCCGTCCTGGCAGGCGAAACCGGCCGAGACGAAGAAGCGCATAATCGTGGCTGGCGGAGGGCCGGCGGGGCTCGAGTTCGCCTATGTCGCGGCCAGCCGGGGCCACGAGGTCCACGTCTTCGAGCAAGAGGACCGTTTGGGCGGCCAGATATGGTACGCCGGCAAGGGCCTCTACGGCGACGAGGAGCTCATGGGCATGATAACCTACCAGCAGGCCATGTGCAAGAGGCACGGCGTCGATTTCCACCTGGGGCAGAAGGTGACGCCCGCGTTGCTCGATGAGGAATCCCCCGACTCCCTCATAATTGCGACGGGCGTCAAGTACGGGCATCCGACCGTGCCCGGCATCGAGAAGCACCCGCTGGTGTCGGCGCTGGACGTAGTCGAGGGAAAGGCCACGGTCGGCGACCGGGTGGTCATCTGGGGCGGCAAGAAGCCCGCGATATCGGCGGCCCTCATACTGGCCGAGAAGGGCAAGAAGGTCACGATGGTGTTCAAGGAGCGCAAGGTGGGCAAGGATGTAAATCCGTCCTACATCTGGCGCTACATCCAAAAACTCGGCAACAAGGGCGTCAAGACCTACAAGGAGGCCGACATCGAGGCGTTCACGGACGACGGGGTCATCGTGAAGGCGCTCTACGAGACGCGCATCCCGGTGAAATGCGACACGGTGGTGTACGCCGAGAGGGAGCCGGTGCGCGACCTGGAGGCGGCCGCCAAGGAGAAGGGCATCGAGGTGCAGGTCATCGGGGACGCGCTCGTGCCGCGGAGCCTGTCGAACGCCATACACGACGGCTACCGGACGGGCATTCGCATTTAGGATGGGCAGTCAGGATTGGGACGGTCATGGGCATCACATGGGATGGAGGTGTGAATGATGGCTGACAAGGAAGTGGACCCGGAGAAGGAGCTGAGGACCCTGCTCGTCAAGTTCGACGCGCTCGGAAACATCACGCGGGCGACCTGGTACGAGTTCCGCCAGGCGGCGCTGGACCTTGCCCCCCAGTTGAAGCCGATGGACCTTGCGCTCCATGCCTGGGAGGTCGTCGGGCACGACACCTCGAAGGCGTATGTCAACTCGCTGGACCTCTCCAAGCCGACCTTCCTCGAGGACATCGCAAGGCTCATCGTCCAGAGCTCGACCATGATGGGCGAGACCGCGCGGCTGGTCAAGAGCAAGAAACCCAACGAGGTCTTCGTCGAGTGGGACCGCTGCCCCTGGCCGGAGTTCGCCAGAAAGTACGGGGCGACGATGGAGGAGGACGTTTTGGGCTGCGACATGTGGTTCCAGACCGTCATAAAGGACATCAACGAGATATTCGGAACGGATGTCAAGCTCGAGACCACGGCCGCCATCCCGCGCGGCGACAAGACCTGCACCCGGCGGCTCACGATGTCGGACAAGCACAAGAAGCGGCACGAGAAGCACATGGCAGAAGCGGCCGGAAAGAAGCACGGGGGGAGATGATATGGTCGTGGAGATAGACGACAAGAAGTGCAAGCTCTGCGGCTGCTACTCGGCCCCGGCGTGCGTGGACAAGTGCCCTGACAATGCTTTGCAGCTGCGCGACAAGAAGATCATCGTCACTGAGTTCTTGTGCGAGGACTGCAACGAGTGCGGCATGGCCTGCCCGGACAAGGCCATAAAGATAAAGAAGGTCACATTCTAGCTAGGGAAGCCGAATCGGGATGCCCCGCACTTAAGTGCGGGGAGTTTCACGCTGTATAGCGTACAAACCCCGCCATTCATGGCGGGGTATGCTAAATCGCAAAGAGCATGTCGCACAGTTTGCCCCGCATTTAAATGCGGGGTCGTTCACGCCGCGTAGCGTTAGGCCCCGCCATTCATAGCGGGGTCGTCCGGGTCGCAAGGAGCAATATGCAAGGGCGCAAGGTTGGAATGGTGCAATGGACGCATATGGTCAGGCACTAGCCCTTGGCAAGCGATTTCTTCGCCCTTCTGACGCTCTCCTCCATCACATCCTTAAGATCCTTGTTCCGGGTCCGCCTGTAATTCTCCTCCCGGACCTTGTGAATCCACTCAAGAGAACGGTACTTCCATCTAGTCATGTTCCACAACCTCCATCGGGGTGACGATGTCGATCCGGGCGTATCCCGCCTTGAGATTCACCTCGTTGATGGCCTGTTTTTTCCCAAGATTCGCCATATGGCGGCAATTCCAGGTCACAATGGCATCCATCCTGTTGATGATGGCGACCGCAATGTGCCTTGCGTCATCCCGGTAGCGCGCCGGGATTATCCGCCGCTGGACATATTCGTTGACGAGTCCTGCGCATTCCGGGGTCTCGTTCAAAAGCCTCGGACGGGTGTCCCCCAGCCTCTTTCTCAGGTCGGTCCGAATCCCGTTCGGAGCCCTTTCAATCTCTTCGATCACGATATTCGAGATGAACGGGAGGCAGCCTATCCTCAACTTGAGTATGTCCAGCATTGTCTTGGTGATTTCCACCCTTCGCTTGTCTTCACTGTCGTACAAGCCTCCGAAGATCGAGGTGTCCACGTAGACCTTCATTTTGACCATGGCCCGTGACCTGCTTTATATAGATTGGCCCAGGATGAATATAATCTTTGTCCTTCATGAATGAAAATTGGCAAGCTGAACGGTCGCAGCTCGGCCCCGGCGTGCGTGGACAAGTGCCCTGATAATGCGTTGCAGCTGCGCGATGAAAAAAGCCCTATCGGGCAAGACGACTGAAACCCCTCGATAGCCACATCTCGTCATCTGGATAATGGATAGCGGCTCTGTCTTGAACCCTCAGGTGATAACAGGCGTTCAGGTCTCCATTCTTCC
>VGTL01000139.1 GCA_016874675.1 Methanobacteriota archaeon
GGACCGTCTTCGGGGATTGTGTTATAACATCCGTCAGCTATGTTATCTGGTCTACCTTGCAGATTTGGTAGTCCTGCCGGTTATCAACGCCGCGGGATAGGGGATAGCGCAATTTTGTCCCAAAGCCCACGCCGGGCAAAGGCGCAAGGCGCAGGGCGCAGGGCGCAAGGGGCGACGGGAATGAGCAGGAGTTCCCCCCTTGAGCCATGTACCTTGATCCTTGCACCTCAAGCCTTGCGCCTCGCGCCCTGCGCCTTGCGCCTTCAGCTCAACCCTTCATGACCCCCATCGGCCTGAGCCGGGCCACCTTGCGGGCGATGCCGGCGCCGTGGCAAACATCCACCACGGAGGCGACGTCCTTGTAGGCGCCGGGGGCCTCCTCGGACATCACCGTGTCGCTTGCCCCCCGGGCGTATATCCCCATCTCACCCAGGGAGGCGATGACCTGCCGGTCCATAAACTGCCTCACCGCCTGGTTGCGGGACATCACCCGGCCGGCGCCGTGGCAGGCGCTGCCGAAGGTCTCGTCCATCGCCCTGCGCGTCCCCAGGAGGACGAAGCTCTCCGAGCCCATGTTCCCCGGTATGAGGACCGGCTGGCCCAGGGCGCGGAACGCCGGGACCACCTCGGGCCGGTCCGGGCCGAAGGCCCGGGTGGCGCCCTTCCGGTGGACGTAGAGCCTTCGGCGCCGGCCCTCGACCTCGTGCTCCTCGAGCTTGGCGATGTTGTGGGCCAGGTCGTAGACGGTGCCCAGCCCGAGCTCCCCGGAGCTTTGGCCGAGCACCTTCCCGAACGCCTCCCTCACCCAGTGGGTGATGAGCTGGCGGTTGGCCCAGGCGTAGTTCGCGCCGCATGCCATCGCGCTGAAGTAGTCCCGGGCCTCCTGCGAGCCCGCGGGCGCGCAGGCGAGCTGCGGGTCCGGCAGGTCTATCCGGTACTTCCTGTAGGCTTGGTGCATGACCTTGAGCCAGTCGTCGCAGATTTGGTATCCGCAGCCGCGGGAGCCGGTGTGGACCATCACCATCACCTGTCCCGGCCCGGACATGCCCAGTGCGCGCGCCGCAGCGTCGTCGTAGACCTCCTCGACGCGCTGTATCTCGAGGAAGTGGTTGCCGGCGCCCAGGGTCCCCAGCTGGGGCGCTCCCCGCTGCTTGGCCAGGCGGCTGACCTTCGACGCGTCGGCGGCCTCCATCCGGCCGTTCTCCTCGATGTGGTCGAGATCGTCCTCCAGCCCGAAGCCCTTCCCCACGGCCCACGCGGCGCCGCCCTCCAATACCGCGTCGAGCTCGCTCACGTCGAGCCGGACCTTTCCCTTCGAGCCGAGGCCGGACGGGACCTCCTCGAAGATGGTGTCGATGAGGTTGCGGATGTGGGGCCTGACGTCCTCGGCCCTGAGGTTGGTCCGGAGAAGCCGAACACCGCAGTTGATGTCGTAGCCGACGCCGCCGGGGGAGAGCACGCCCTCCTCGGCGTCGGTGGCCGCCACGCCCCCGATGGGGAAGCCGTACCCCCAGTGGATGTCGGGCATGGCCATGGAGGGCCCGGTTATCCCGGGCAATGTGGCGACGTTCGCCACCTGCTCCGGGGCCTCGTCGTGCTTCACCCCCTCAATGAGCCGCGCGTTGGCGTATATGATGCCGCAGGTGCGCATGCCGGGCTTGTAGCCCTGGGGGATCCTGTAGCGGTACTCGTCAACCGTCTCCAGCGGGCCCTTCCAGTCTCGCATCAGCGATCCGTCGACTAATGCGCCCCCGGTTAAATAGCTTTCTCCCGCCCCCCGAACCGGGCCGGCGGCCCGCGAAGAACTCCTGGACGCCGGCGGGAGATTGACACCAAGGAGCGAGCGCGCAAAGGGCGCTCCAGGGCCTTCGTCAGTTGGTGGACCAACGAACAGCTCTCCCGGTATTGTCCTCCCGTCGGCGTCCGGGCGCCGCCGCCACCGGCGGCGGCGCCCCTGCTGCCGGCCATCGGCCGGCTACCTGTCCTTGGGCGTGATGCCGGAGCCTTCCGTCTCCCCGGCCTCGCCCTCGGCCTCCCCTCCCTTGTCCTTCAGGCCCGCCTCCGTCGTTTCGGCCTTGCCGCCCCCGGGCTCCCCGGCCTCCGGCTCGGACTTGGCCCTCATCTTGGTCTCCTGGTCGATCTCGTCGGGCGAGACCTCCGTGGCGCCGGACTTGTCCTTGAGGCCGGTCTTGGCCGCCTCGGGAGCGGCCGCCTCGGCCTTGGGGGCCTCGGGCAGCGCCTCCGGCGCCTTCTCCTCCTTCACCGCCACGGCGGCCCTCGCCCGCCTCTTGCCCATCTTCTCCACCTTGGGCAGCGCCGCCACCCGGGCCGCCTCCGCCTCGCGCTCCCGGCGGGCCTCCTCGGCGGCCTCGAGCTCGGCCAGTATTCCGGCCCGGCGCCGCCGCCGGCCCTCGGTCACCGCGAAGGCCATGGCCGGTATCCCTATGCCCATCCCGATGAGGAGGCCGGTCATGTTGAGCACCCAGCTCAGGTCCTCCTTGACGACCTCCTCGGGCTTCGCCTTGATGACCGTCCGGGACTCCGTGAGGGCGTTCCCGGCCGCGTCCGTGGTGGTCACGGTTATGCGGTTCTCGCCGTCCTCCAGGACCACCGGGACCTGGAACAGCCCGTCGCGCCCGGCCGCAAGCAGCGTCTCGGTGTTGACTATCACGCTGGCGTGGGGCTCGGTCTGCCCGCTCACGGTTATCATCCGCTGCCTCGTCCGGAGGCCGTCCGGCGGGTAGCTGAACAGTATCTGCGGCAGGGTGGTGTCTATCGACACCGTCCGGGTCACGATCACCGAGTTCCCGGCCCCGTCCTGGGCCGATATCTCCAGCACCTGGTTCCCGTCCTCGGAGAACTGGACCGTCGTTGTGAACACGAAGTCCCGGACCTGGACCGGCCGGCCGTTCACCTCGACCTCCGAGCCGTGGTCGACGGACCCCACCACCTCGATTATGCGCGTATCCCACACCGACCGGTCGGCGGGCGTGGAGACCACGAGGTCCGGCAGGCGGGTGTCCAGGAAGACCGTCCGGCCGGTGCTGAACCTGTTGCCGGCCCCGTCCCGCGCCTGGACCTCTATCCGGTTGGGTCCCTCGTAGAGCTCGACGTAGCCGCTGAACACATTCGATATCACGTTGATGTTCTGGCCGTTGATGGTGACCGCCGCGCCCTGCTCCGTCGCGCCCGAGACGAGCACCTTCGACCGGTTGGTCCAAAGCCCGTCGCGGGGCGAAAAGAGCGTCACGTCCGGAGGCACCGTGTCCAGGTAGACCGTGAGCGTCCGGCTCGCCGAGTTGCCCGCCAGGTCCCTCGCCCAGATGGTTATCGTGTTGGCGCCCTCCGACAGGCCCACGAGCGCCTCGAACGAGCTCTCCACGAGCTGGGTCCGCACCCCGTTCACGGTTATGATGGCCGTGGGCTCGGTGCTGCCGAGTATGGACACCGGGTCCTGGTTGGTGTAGGAGCCGTCGACCGGGCTCCGGATCTCGAGGAGCGGCGGCAGGTTGTCCAGCGTCACGCGCAATTGGACCACCCGGGCGTTCCCGGCCCCGTCCGAGGCCACCACGGTTATCAGGTTCGGGCCGTCCTCGAGGGACACCGGCTTGCTGAAGTGGCGCCCTTCGAGCTCGGCCGAGATGCCGTTCACGGTCACCACCATGTTGTTTTCGGTTATCCCTCTGACCGTGAGGGTCCTCTGGTTGGTGAAGCAGCCGTCGGTCGGGGAGAACACGTAAAGGCTGGGGCCGGTGGTGTCCACGAACACCGACAGAGACCCCCGGGCGACGTTGCCGGCGATGTCGGTCGCCTTGAGCCTCACGACGTGGAGGCCGTCGCCGAGCGGCCGGGAGAACTTCCAGGTGTGGAAGGTCTCGTCGACCTCCACCCCCACCCACCCGGTGTTGTCGATGTTGATCTCCACCGTCCCTCCTAGGAGCCCCGCCTCGGGGTCCGTGGCCTTGCCGTGGAACTCGACGATCGATGTGTTCAGCCGCTGCTGGTCGAACGGGTAGGTGACCTGGAGGTCCGGCGGCACCGTGTCCACCAGCATGAAGTCGATGGTCAGCGCCTTGTCTATCACGAACAGGTCCAGGGAGCTCGACCGGCCCTTGGAGACGCCGATGCGGTGCGGCGTGTACTGGGTTATGGTCTGCAGGTGCCCGAAGTACTCCTTGACCCAGATGGTGCCGGCCGGCGCCCCGGTCTCGTCCGTGACGCCCTGAAACACCTTCTCGCCGGAGATGGTCTGGATGAACACCGATGCCCTCTCGGCGGGGAGGCCGTTCTGCCAGGTCACCTTCAGTGTTATCGGCCACGAGACGTTTATCCAGCTCGCGCTGTCCATCATGCTGGCGGCGTTCTTCGTGTGGGGGGTGTTGTAGACGTTGACCGTCGAGGCCTTGTCGAGCATGAACTCATGCCCGTTGGAGAAGGTGCAGTCGCGCACAAGCACCCTCGACTGGACGGACAGCACCCCCCGGGCGCAGTTCAGGACCGCGGAGTTGACCACCGTCACCTCGGACAATGTCTCTGCCTGGATGCCGACCCGGAGCGCCCCGGTTACCTTGCTTTGGTCGATGAACGCCTTGCTGTAGTCGGTCACGAACACGCCGAAGCCCTGGCCGCTCATGGAGGAGTTCAGAAACAGCGTGGAGGCCCCGTAGGTCACGAGCATGCCGTTCACCGGCTGGGTCGGGTCGCCCGTCGCCTTCATGCTGACGTTGTTGAAGTAGATGTCCGAGAGGAACGCGAGCTGCGCGTTGGCCCACGGCGCCAGGGCCATGTACGACGACTTCGTCCCTGAGAACGATATGTCAACGCTGGAGTTGGTCACCCGGATGCCCGTAGACTTGAGGGTGGCGTTGACGCCCGTGAGGGTTATGCCGCAGTAGCCGGTGGACTCCACGGTGATCTTGCACCGGTCGATGATGACGTTGGGCGACCGGATGTTCTCGACGCCGATCATGTAGTCGGCGTTGAACACCACGGACCCCCCCTTGGAGAACGGGTAGTCCAGCACGGTCAGCTTGATTGTGTTGTTGTATATGTAAGGCGACGACAGCTCGTTGCGTATGCCGTAGGCCGTCCGGGGGCTCATCATCGAGTACGACCCGTAGTTCGAGTAGATGTTGTTGTCCGTTATGTTGGGGCTGGACTTGTACAGGTATATCATGCACGGCGCGTTCCATATCTGGTTCTGGGTGATGTCCCCGGAGCAGTTCAGGAGCATCACGTCGGTGCCGCCGTTGGTGCAGATGTAGTCGCCGGTGTAGGTGTTGCTCTGGTCGAACCCGTTGCGGTCCAGTGTGTTCCCGGTCATCTTGACGGTGCTGTTGACGCAGAGCAGGCCGGTCCCGTAGAGGACGTTGCCGCAGTAGAAGTACTTGTACCAGTAATATATCTGGTAGTTGGGGCCGTCGGGTGTGTTGGTCACGGAGGTGAACTGGCTGCCGGGCGCCCACCCGTTGGTGCGTATCTTGTTGTCGCGGACCGTGACGCCCGGGCTGTTCTCGATGCGCATGCCCGTGCCCCATACGTTCCCCTTCGCATACAAATAATCGTACAGGTAGCGATAGTAGTCCCCCCCGGAGAGGCCGGGCGAGTAGTAGTAATAGTTGCCGTTGTAGTAATACGAGCCCGAAGTGGGGGTCTTGGTGCTGTAGGCGTTGTAGTAGGTGTAGAAGGCGTAGCTGTTGTTCTCCACGAGGTTGTTGTTGAAGTCGGTCCTGGTGTTCGTGGCGTATATCCCGAAGCAGTAGTCCTTGCTCGCCCCGTCCTGGCCGTTCTGGCGGACCGTGTTCCAGGCGATGACCGGGGAGCAGTCGAATATGCTTATCCCGCCCGTGCGGCCTTTGAAGATGGTGCTGTTCGTGATGCTCGCCTGGCCGCTGTATATCTGGATGCCGCCCGCCCA
>VGTL01000140.1 GCA_016874675.1 Methanobacteriota archaeon
AATGGACGATACCATCGGGGGATCAAGAACTACCCCGAAGTGAGGTACTCCGGGAAGCGCGATGAAGATTGGTATACAGCCCTTGTAAAAGGTTTAAATCTGGAGGAGCTCCTTATCCTCCCCTAACAGGCCTCCGTTAGGACATATCTCCTGTCCTTACACACTACAACCTCTTACTTATGACCGTAAACTATTTAGATGATTACATTAATTGGCCACGGGCCCGCGGAACCGGCAGGAATCCCGCGCCCGGACAGCCTATTTATATCCCGCTCCCTGCCGGGCCGGCAGCCCGCGAAAGCTTGAAAATGCCTTGTGACAAGGTATATAGCCCTCTCCCAGTCTTGCGGGGCCGTGGGCAAGGTAATCCTCCGCAACCAGGCGTTCGTCAACATGCTGGCGTCGACGCTCGAGGTGTACAAGAAGGAGTCCTACGGCATCCTGATGGGCCGCCGGCAGGGCAGCGACTACGTCGTCCGCCAGGCCTTCTCCTACCAGAGCGCCAAGCGCCACTACGACTGGGTGACGGTGGACCCGCGCCGCCGCAACCGCATCGACGCCCTCCTCCAGACCATCATGCGCTACAGGTTCCTGGGCGACTACCACTCCCACATCGACTGGCCCGACCACCTCAGCGAGGCCGACAAGAAGGAGATGAGGGAGCAGGCCATCCCGCTCTCCCTGCTCATCCTGGTCAAGGACACCAACCGGCGCCGCAAGTGGCGCTTCCTGGAGAGCGACCAGAGCCTCACGGGCACCGTGGCGGACCGCTACTTCGTCAAGCTCTACGCCTTCGAGTACGACCCGGACGCCAGGAGGATACGCAAGCTCCGGGTGAGATGCAACTACATCCACCGGCTCAACCGGGAGCGCTCCGCCTTCGGCCCCCTGGGGACGGCGGGCATCTGGAACGGCCGGAACCGGGCGTCGCGCAGGGGAAAGCGCCGGGCGCGAGGGCGCGTCGGAAGGCGCAAGGCGCAAGGCGCAGGGCGCAAGGCTTGAGGCGCAAGGGTCAAGGCGCAAGGGGCAAGGCGCGAGGGTGGAAGGCAGCAAGGCAGGAAGGCAGAAAGGCAGTAAGGGACGATAGAAATTCATTACCCCGGAAGGAATTTCGGACGGCATGCAGTCTCGAGACCTCCACGGCCCCTTTCTCCCTTGCTGCCTTCCTGCCTTCCTGCCTTCCCTTCCTGCCCTGCTGCCTTCCTGCCTTCCACCCTTGCGGCTTGTGCCCTGCGCCCTGCGCCTTGCGCCTTCGCCCCTTGCGCCTCGCGCCTTGCGCCTTGCGCCTTCCCAAATCGGCATGACAAAGGTTATTATACCCCAAAGGTTGTGCGATTGCGGGGGTCCGGCATGGAGGCGATTCCGACCAGGATAGACCCGGCGGGCCAGGAGTTCAGGGACAACGAGGCGTTCTACCTCAAGATCGTCGACGACCTCAAGAGGAAGCTCGACACCGTCCGGCGCGGCGGCGACCCGGAGCTCGTGGAGAAGTCGCGCGAGCGCGGGAAGCTTTTGGCGCGCGAGAGGATAGAGAGCCTTTTGGACCCGGACACGCCGTTCATGGAGCTCAGCACCCTGGCGGCCCTGGACATGTACAACAACGAGGCCCCCAGCGCCGGCATCGTCACGGGCATCGGCTACGTCCACGGCCGGGAGGTCATGGTGATAGCCAACGACGCCACGGTGAAGGGCGGGACCTACTATCCAATGACGGTCAAGAAGCACCTGCGGGCGCAGGAGATAGCGCTGGAGAGCCACCTGCCCTGCATCTACCTCGTGGACTCGGGCGGGGCGTTCCTGCCCCTCCAGGACGAGGTCTTCCCTGACCGGGAGCACTTCGGCCGGATATTCTACAACCAGGCCCAGATGTCGTCGCGCCAGATACCCCAGATATCCGTAGTGATGGGCTCCTGCACGGCCGGCGGGGCCTACGTGCCGGCGATGTCCGACGAGACCGTCATTGTCAAGGGCACGGGCACCATCTTCCTGGGCGGGCCCCCGCTCGTCAAGGCCGCCACCGGGGAGGAGGTCACCGCCGAGGAGCTGGGCGGGGCCGACGTCCACTGCCGCAGATCGGGCGTCACGGACCACATGGCCGAGGACGACCGGGCGGCGCTCCGGCTGGCCCGGACCATCGCGGGCAACCTCAACCGCCGGCCCAGGACGTTTTTGGACGTCGCGCCCTCCGAGGAGCCCGCCTACGACCCGCGTGAGATCTACGGCATAATACCCCGCGACCCGCGCAAGCCCTACGATGTCCGGGAGATAATCGCCCGGCTCGTCGACGGGTCGAAGTTCCACGAGTTCAAGGCCCTCTACGGAACGACCCTGGTGTGCGGCTGGGCCAGAATCCACGGCTACCCGGTCGGGATACTGGCCAACAACGGCATCCTCTTCTCGGAGAGCGCCATCAAGGGGAGCCACTACATCGAGGTGTGCTGCCAGCGCCACCTGCCGCTGGTGTTTTTGCAAAACATCACCGGCTTCATGGTCGGCAAGCAGTACGAGGCCGGGGGCATAGCCAAGGACGGCGCCAAGATGGTCACCGCGGTCGCCTGCGCCGCCGTGCCGAAGTTCACGGTGATAGTCGGGGGCTCCTTCGGCGCCGGCAACTACGGCATGTGCGGCCGCGCCTACGGCCCCCGCCAGCTCTGGATGTGGCCCAACGCGCGCATATCGGTCATGGGCGGCGAGCAGGCGGCCAACGTGCTTCTCACGGTCAAGCTGGACCAGATGTGGCGCAAGCAGCGGCCCATGGGCGAGCCCGAGAAGGGCAAGCCCCCGATGTCCGAGGAGGAGCAGAAGAAGTTCAAGGAGGGGATAATGTCGAAGTACGACAGCGTGGGCAGCCCCTACTACTCCACCGCGCGGGTCTGGGACGACGGCATCATCGACCCGCTGGACACGCGGACGGTGCTGGGCATAGGCATCTCGGCCGCCCTCAACGCCCCGATACCGGACACGAGGTTCGGCGTCTTCCGGATGTGAGGGCATGGCCTACAACACCATTCAGCTCGAGACATCGGCCGGGGTGGCCCGGCTGGCGATGAACCGGCCCGAGGTCCACAACGCTTTCAACGACGAGGAGCTGCGGGAGCTCACCGAGGCCGTAGGACAGGTGGCGGAGGACCCTGCCGTCAGGGTCCTTGTCCTGACCGGCAACGGGAAATCGTTCTGCGCCGGCGCCGACCTGAACTGGATGAAGAGCGTGCTGGGCTACACGGCCGAGCAGAACAGGAAGGACGCGGCGGTCCTCGTGGACCTCATGGACATGATAGAGCAGATGCCCAAGCCGGTGGTCGGGCGCATCAACGGCGCGGCCGTCGGCGGGGGCGTCGGCCTCACGGCGGTCTGCGACATCGCCATCGCCTCGTCGGAGGCGAAATTCGGTTTCGGAGAGGCGAAGCTGGGCATCATCCCCGCCATGATATCGCCCTACGTGCTGCGCAAGATCGGTCCGGGGCCGGCCCGCGAGCTCTTCCTGACCGGCGACCGGTTCACGGCCGAGCGGGCCAGGGAGATAGGGCTGGTCAACGAGGTCGTCCCCCCCGACAAGCTGGACGAGGCCGTCAACGCCAGGGTCGGGAGCCTGCTCACCTCGGCCCCGAACGCCATCGCCGAGGCCAAGAGGCTCATCCGCCTGGTGCCAAAGATGGGCGCCGGAGAGGCGCGCGAGTACACCCTGGACAAGATAGCGGAGCTCCGGGCGGCGCCCGAGGGACAGGAAGGGATGAGGGCGTTTTTGGAGAAACGCAAGGCGAATTGGGTGAGATAGGCAGCAAGGCAGCAAGGGAGCCGGGACACCGTTTTTTGGTCCCCCCGCTGCCTTGCTGCCATCCTGCCTTGCTGCCCTCCTTTCCGCCTTGCTGCCCGCTGCCCGGTTCGCGCCAATTGCGAGTCTCAACTTCCGAGACTAGCGCCGAGAAAAAAGCTATATATCACCACGGGGCGGTCCCTGGCTCAAGGAACCCGCCACACCCTTGCTGTGGCAGGTCGACCGGCGACCACTCTTGTTTCCCCTGGTCGCCGGGGGACCTGTCCGGGCGGGTTCCGATCCTATCATTGAAGAGAGGCAGCAAGGCAGCAAGGCAGAAAGGCAGCAAGGCAGAAAGGCAGCAAGGCAGAAAGGGAGCGGGGGGACCGAAAAACGGTGTCCCGGCTCCCTTGCTGCCTTGCTCCCTTGCTGCCTTCCCTTGCTGCCTCGCTGCCTTGCTGCCTTGCTCCCTTGCTCCCTTGCCGCCCAGTTCTCCCATTGCCAAACACTCGCGCGCTACGTGCCTCGTCCGGCGTGTCGGTTTCCGAAAGCCAATGTAGATATCTCACGAAGGCGAATGTTACTGGCTCCCATGGGCCCGAATGTTGCGCTACCGATGTCCGTCCCGGTGAACGGGCGCGGCCGGAGAGATGCCTGCGACGAGGAGGAGGCGGACAAGACCATCCTTCGCGCGATGGGGCGGGCCTTCCTGAGCGCGGTGGGCGCCGAGGACAGGGCGGGGAAGATCCTCTATTCCAGGGCGCTCCTGGCGCTGATGAACAGGACGTGAGACGGTTTGAAACGCCCTCATCTCGGCCGGTTCCAGTGCTCGAACTTGATGATGTCCCGGTCGTAGGGCGCGCCCGTCTCGAAACGCCCGGCGAGCTCGATGACGACTTTCCTGAACTCTTCCTCCGAAAGCTGGGTCTTCATCTGGTTGATTATCTGGCAGGAAGCCCGTGCAATGGCACCGGAAGCCGTCGACTGCCTTGTCGTGGCCGGCCCTGAGCGCCTGGACCTTGGCATCGATATCGTACGACTCGATTGTCATACATCCCTCATCCCTCCAGCGGTTCTCCATCCGCTCGCTGATGCAAATCAATTTGTGATCATAGTGTTGTTCGGGGGGTGAGCGAAAGTCGGGGCGCGGGCAGGCCGGATCCTGAAGGAATGTTCGTGCGCTCACTTTTCGGGGCGGCCGGCCGAGCTTCCGGGATGGCGTTATCTATCCGGCCATTCAACTATACGCGGGCCGGATGGCCCGGCCTGTCAAATCCCGGTGCCCACAATAAATGGACACCGTGCCGGGGGATCCGGCACGGGGCAAGGCGGGAGCGCCGGGATTGGATGCAGTTACCGATAGCGGAAAAGGGGCCAATTCGCTGGTTTTTAGAGGTCCCCGCGACGTGTCCAAGCCAACCTTGCGGGGAAACATGCGGGTGTCATGCGATCATCGATATTCTCATAAGTGTTTCTTATATGCCTCCAAGAACAATGGAAAGCGGCCCCCCATAGGAAACATTAAATAGCCCGAAAATAATGCCCTCCCGTCATGAAAGAGACCCTGAAAAGGCTCATCCAGGAGTTCCAGGAGAGCGGGCTCCCCCGCATCGTCAGGAGGGACCGGCCGGTCGACCTCGGCGTGCCGAAAACCGTCTCACTCGTGGGCCCCCGCAGGAGCGGCAAGACCTACCTGTTCTACCAGCTCATCGGGGACCTTCTCGCCGGAGGGGTCGACAAGGAGCAGGTGATATACCTTGACATGGAGGACCCGAGGCTCCACTCGCTCTCCTGGAATGACATGGACATGGTGCTGGATGCGCACTCGGAGCTCTTTCCCGGCCTCGTTGGGGAGCGCTACATCTTCCTGGACGAGGTCCAGGAGCTCCGGGGCTGGGAGAGGGCCGTCCGGGCCCTCGGCGAAAGGCCGGGCTGCCGCGTGTTCATCACCGGGTCCAGCTCGAAGGTGCTAAGCACGGACATCGCGACGAGCCTGAGGGGCCGGACGATATCGTACGACGTGCTGCCGTTCTC
This sequence comes from Methanobacteriota archaeon, assembly GCA_016874675.1. Taxonomy (GTDB): domain Archaea; phylum Thermoplasmatota; class DTKX01; order VGTL01; family VGTL01; genus VGTL01. Next base: position 5,789 of record VGTL01000140.1, read on the forward strand.
GTTTTTGGAGTTCCTCCATGCCAAGGGCCTCACCGTGGACGAAAGGACCCCGTATTCGACCAGGAGGCACGCGGTCGCT
>VGTL01000141.1 GCA_016874675.1 Methanobacteriota archaeon
CTCTCGTTGCTCAACATGCGCCAGAGTATTTAAATCTCGGAGAGGAAATAGTGAAGTAGGGGGTTCTGGATGTCTTACCTGAAACACCGAGAGGAACATAATTCAGGATTCTACACCACGGCCCCCTTATCACAATGATTTTATGGTAGAAGGTGCATGTATCGAATGACGGGGATTCCGGGGTGGTCGGGTGAGGGCAGCGAACGTCGGGGTGCTGTCGGTTACGGTCCTGCTGGTTTGCCTGTGCTTCGTGCCCCGGAGCCCGGGCGAGGAGCCTCCCGCCCCCTTCGCGGGCGAGCCCTTCACCGTCACGTTGCATTTCAAGGGCCAGGGCCTCACCACTGCCGATCCCGCCGCCGGGAACTCCACGGAGGAGAAGGCCACGGCCAACGGCCGGCCCTGGGGCGGCCGGGTGTACGGCACGACGCTGGGCGAGTGGGCCTTCCTGCCCAAGGGGGATTTCAGGATACAGGGCGCGTTCAAGGCGGAGCTTTGGGCCCAGAGCCCCCAGGGGGCCAAGGCCGCCGGCTTCAGGCTCAACTTCTACGTCGGCAACAACATGTGGGACATGTACACCGACCGGGCCGACATAAGCTCGCCGCACAAGTTCACCCTGTCCAGCAGCGTGACCACCAACGTGCGCGCCGGCGTCCAGGTGCGCGTGGGCCTCGTGTGGCTCAGCGAGCCCAACTACATCGTGGGCCCGTCCAGCGGCGGGGACTTCCTCTACGGGAGCAAGGACCACGACTCGCTTGTCTCCATGACCCTGGACGGCGTGCCCCTCACGATGAACGCCTCGGGCTACGAGCGCGAGGGCCAGGCCCTCAAGATAAACGTGCGCGTCAACGACAGCCTGGGCATGGACCCCAACGACCTGCGCTACGAGCTCATGATGACCGGGCCGGCCACGGTGCTGCCGGAGCACATCCAGCAGCTTCCGGTGGTGGCGGGCGACAACGGCACCATGGTCAGCTGGAGGTGGCACTACAGGCAGAGCCGGGCGCAGTCGGGCCTCTACACCCTCACGATGGGAGTGGCCTACTGCAACGACACCAAGATAACCAACTCCACCCAGATGGAGATATCCTTCCCGGCGCCCCCGCCCGACGAGGGGCTGGGCAAGGTGTTCTCCGGCGGGAACCTTTACATCATCCTGGCAGTGGTGCTCATCGGCGGTCTCGGGGGCGGCGGGGGCGCCGTCATCTACCTTAGGAGGCGGCGGCGCCGTCGCGCCCGGATGAGGGCGGAGCGGGAGGCGGCGGTGGCGGCGGAGGCGGTCTGAGAAGAGGAAGGGGCAAGGCGCAGGGCGCAGGGCGCAAGGGGCGGATGGCAGGAAGGCAACAAGGCAACAAGGGAGCAAGGGCGGCAGGAGATTTGAAACCGCAGACATTCCCCCGCCTTCCTGAAACAGGCTCGCAAGCCTGGTTCAGGGACGAACGCGCTTCCATCAGGAAGCGCGGAGTTCATCTGGCGGTGCTGCGAGCCGGTCGTTTGACAGCTGGATGCCCTCTGAATTCCTTCAGGGGCATCGAATTTCCATCGTCCCTTGCTGCCTTGCTGCCTTGCTGCCTTGCTGCCTTGCTGCCTTGCTGCCTTGCTGCCTTGCTCCCTTGCTGCCTTGCTGCCTTATTACCTTGCAGCCTTCAACCCTCGCGCCTTGCGCCCTGCCCCTTCATTTCAGCAATTCTTCAAGCCGCGCCTTCCTCTGCTCCCCGCTCCCCATGTTCTTGACGGTGAGGAGGCCGGTCCCAAGCTCGTCCTCGCCGATGATGACGGCCTCCGAGGCCCCGGCCGAGGCGGCGTGCTTCAGGGCCTTCGAGAGGTTGCGGGCGGCAAGATCCGTCTCGGCGGAGCGGCCGGCCCGCCTCAGGGCCGCCACCACCCGCCGGGCCTCGCCCCTCTCGGCCGGGCCCACCGGGACGACGAAGAAGTCCGGCCCCGCCTCCGGGAACGCGGCCCCCGCGGCCTCCAGGGCCACGAGAATCCGGTCGAAGCCGAGCGCGAAGCCCGTGCTCTCCACCTTGCCCGCCCCGAAGAGCTCCGCGAGGGAGTAGCTGCCCCCGCCGCAGACCTGCTTCTCGGCGCCCAGGCCGGGGACGTCGATCTCGAAGACCATGCCCGTGTAGTAGTCCAGCCCCCGCGCGATGCCAGGGTCGACCGTGTATCCCGTCACGCCCATGCTCTCGAGGCCGTCGAGGACCTCCTCCAGCCCGGAGCCGGGCACCTTTTCCAGAAGCTCGCGCCCTCCGCGGCGCTCCAACACGGACAGGATGGGGTCCGGGTCGACCCCGCGCTCGCCGAGGGCGGCGCGCAGCCCCTCGAAGTCCTTCTTGTCCACGAGGGGCCAAAAGCGCGGCTGCTCCCCCGGCGGCACGCCGCTGTCCGAAAGCAGCCTCTTGAGCACTCCGACGTGGCCGATGCGCATCACGGGGTCCCGGACGCCCGAGCCCCGCAGGCACTCGTGCGCCAGGGCCAGTATCTCGGTCTCGCCGCTCGCCCGTTCGGCGCCCAGTATCTCGGCGCCGAACTGCCAGAACTCCCGGTAGCGCCCCTTCTGGGGCTGCTCGTAGCGGAAGCAGTTGCCGAAGTAGCAGAGCTTGAGCGGCCGGGGCGCGCCCAGGAGGCCCTCTGCGTAGAGGCGCATCGTGGGGGCGGTGAGCTCGGGGCGGAGGGCCATCTCGCGGCCGCCCTTGTCCGTGAAGGTGTACATGTCCTCGACGATCGAGGGCCCGGAGCGCAGGGTGAAGAGCTCCGTGTGCTCGAACGCCGGCGTGCCCACCTCCCGGAAGGCGAACCGGCGCATGACCTCCCTGAGCCTTCCCTCCAGCCAGCGCCTCCGCTCCATGTCCCGGGGCAGGAAGTCTCTCGTGCCCTTGGGCCTCTGCACGGGCGGCATATCACCCTGCAATGGGAATGGGGAATATAAAAAATGGTGCCAAGCATTGAAATGGGCGAGGGACCGGGGCACGGGTCACGGGTCGCGGGTCAAGGGGACGGACGAATCGTCGTCCCCTGACCCTTGCCCCTCTCCTTTCACTCTTCCTCGTCCGGCGCGCCCTTCCCGGCAGCGGGATCGTCCGGCGCGGGCGGGGGGGCGGGCTCCAGGGGTTCGGTCTTGGGCAGCGTTTTTTCGGCGGGGGCGGCCGGAGGGGCCGGCCTCCCGCGGCGGCGGGCGAATACCACGCCCCCCACGGCGGCGGCGATAACCACCACCGCCAGCCCGAGGAGGGGCAGGAGCGGCCCGACGGATTCGGCCGGCCTGTTGTAGGTCACCTTGTAGACCTGGACGGCCTCGTTGCCGGCCCTGTCCGTGGCGACGACCGTGATGGTGTTCGGCCCCTCCTTCAGCACAAGCTCGACCGAGAAGTTCCCGTCACGGGAGACCGGCACGCTCATCCCGTTCACGGTCACCCTGGAGCCCGGCTCCGCCTGCCCGGTGAACGTGAACCTGGCCGACGATACGGTGGAGCTCTCCTTCTGCGCCGAGACCAGCACCGAGACGGTGTCTATAAGGACCTCCCGGGATCCGGTCCCCTCCCGGTTGCCCAGATTGTCCACGCCGTAGTACTCGACCCTGTACGAGCCGTCCCCGGAGTGGTCCTGGGGCTTCTCCAGCACGGCCTCGGTCCCGGAGGTCCAGTCCAGCACGACCTCCCCGTCCCGGAGCACACGGTAGTAGGTGGCGGCCACGCCGCTCTGCTCGTCGGATGTCTTGAGCATTACCACCAGGGCCGCTCCCCCCTCATCCTCCCTCTCGCTGGAGACGGTCGACGGCGGCGTCACGTCCACAAAGAGGCTCAACCTGCGCTCGACCTCCTTCTGTCCGAGCCGGTCGATGCTCAGGTAGGTCACGGTGTGGGCTCCGGCGCGCTTCACCGTGAAAGGCGACTCGAATGTCGAGTAGCCCAGCCCGTCCACCGAGAACTCGGTGGTGCGCACCCCGCTTCCGTTGTCCCTGGCGGAAAGGGATATCAGCGTCTGGTCGGTGATGTAAATGACGGTCCCGCGGGTGAAGTTCGCCCCCTCGATGGAGACGGTGGTGAAGGGGGCTTCCCCGTCGACGAACACCCGAATCGAGGCCTCCGGCTCGGCGTTGCCGGCAAGATCGGTGCTCCAGTAGGCCACCACGTGCGGCCCGGAGGGGAGGTTCTTGAGAGGCGCGGTGTACTCCCTCGCCTCGCTGCCGTCCAGGCGGTACCAGGTCCGGTCGAGGCCGGAGTACCCGTCCTTGGCGGCCAGCGTCAGCGTCGAGCCCGGGGTGATGTACACCGGGTCTGTCCCGTGCTGGGGGTCTCCCACGGCAAGCCGGGTCGCCGGGGCCGACAGGTCCACGCGGGTGCCTATGTGCTTCTCGGGCCCCGGCTCCGGTTCGAGATTCCCGGCCCGGTCGACCGCCCGGACACAGAAGCGGTACTCGTGGCCGTCCTGGGCGGTGAAGACCGCCGACCTCTCGGTCACGCCGTCCTGCCACGCCCGGAACTCACCGCCGTTGTCGGAGACCATCACCGTGTAGCCCGCTATCCCGGACACGGCGTCCTTGCCGCTCCAGGCGATGTCGATGGAGGCGGTCGTGCTGTAGGGCGGCAGCGCCGTCAGGGAGGACGACGGCGCCACGGTGTCCAGCGTGGTCCCGGCATCCGCCTCCTCCGGGGCTGCCTCGACGTTCCCCGCCCGGTCGGCGGCAACGCAGTAGAACCGGTAGCTCCGGCCCTCCTTCCCGTCGAGGTCGGCAAAGGTCTTGGTGGTCCGCTCGAGCCAGGGAGCGAAGCCGCCCCCGTTGTCCGACATGTAGACGGTGCAGTTGGAGACCCCGGCCAGCCCGTCGGTCGCCGACCAGGTGACCCGGAAGGGCGTCGAGGTGGTGAACTCCGGAAGGGCCAGGACCGAAGATTCCGGCGCCACCGTGTCCAGCGTGAACCGGCGCGCCTCGGACCAGGCGCCGTACCCGAAAGCGTCCCGGGCGCGCACCTTCCAGAAGTACTCACCGTCCACCAGGGAGGTGCGGTACAGGGTCTCGGTGACGCCCTCGCGGTCCACCACGGGGTCGGCGAAATCGTCGGCGGTCGCCACCACCACCTGGTACTCGGGCGTCTCCCTCTCGGGGTCGGCGGCCGCGTTCCAGGCCAGCTCCGGCGTGGCGTTGAGCACGGCGTTGTCGGCCGGCGAGGCCAGGCCTCCCATCGCCGGCCGGCCGTTCCTGTACAACCGGCCGTACTGGAGCGTGCCGGTCTGCTCGAGCTCGGTGTAGAATATCTTGATCGTGCCGCCGTTGGTGTTGGTCAGCGCGTCCGCCTGGCGGCCGCGGGCGTCCAGATTGCCCGTGATGACCACGGATAAGCCCACCAGCGCGATGCCGCCGCCCGCCCCGCCGCCGCCCGGACCGCCGGTGTTCTGCTGTACGGGCTGGGGGCCCCGGGCCCTGTCGTCGGGAGATATCGAGGTGCCCGAGGTCCCTCCCCTGCCGCCGCCCGCACCGGTGGTCCCGACCAGTCCGGCGATGGTCAGGCCGCCCTCGGAGACCAGCGTCACCGCCCCGCCGCCGGCGCCTCCGCCCCCGCCCCCGCCGCCGCGGGCCGACGAGGCGCCGCCGCCCCCGCCGCCGCTGCCCATCACCACCGAGGCATCGGTGGTGTTGTCCCCGTTCTTGCCCGCATCGAGGTAGCCCCCGTCCTTGCCCGCCTGCGCGGCGTTGCAGTATCCGGTGGTGCCCGGCCCGGCCGCGCCGCCCCGGTCCCCGCCGCCCCTTCCGCCGGTGGTGCCCATCGCGTCAGTTCCGCCGCCGCCGCCTCCACCGCCCCCGCCGCCCGAGTAGCTGTCGGCCC
>VGTL01000142.1 GCA_016874675.1 Methanobacteriota archaeon
GGATGGTCACGACCGCGACCATTGCGGCCGAGGCGATTACGGGGATGCCGGATTCGAGCCCGTTGTAGCCCGCCGCCATGTTGAAGGCGTTGGCCGCGGCCGGAGGCCTTATCCGGTTTGCGCCGGCACCGGGCCCTTTTGCGGGAAAGGGCGCAAGGCTAAGGGACGACCCTGAAGAAACCGAGGCCCGGGAGGTTGCGGGCCCCGGCGAACCCCCGGTCGAACGTGAGCAGGGTCCTGATTCCGTTCTCCCTCATCAGCAGGATGTTCGTCCAGTCGGTCAGGGTCAGACCGAGCCCGTATGTCTCCGCCGCGCTCTTGGCCTCGCCGAAATGGGTCCCGGTGACGGAGAGCACGTCGATGGCGGCGGCGTCCTCGACCATCTGCATGAAACGGAGGGCCTCCGAGCGCCTCCTGGCGCCGTCGTCAGGCAGCTGGGCGGAACCCAGTATGAAGGACACCACCTCGTCGATCACGAAGTCCGAGGTGTGCAGCCGCGTCGCGCCCCTGAGCAGGGCGGCGGCCCTGGCATGGTCGCGATGGCCCGGGAACAGGGCCGCTATCCAGACGCAGGAGTCGACGAGGCAGGACCGCATCTTCCTGCACCTGTCCCAGGTCGCCGTCCATTCCCGAGGTGTCTATGGGGACGTCCGTCCAGGCCGGTGCCGAGAGCCAGGCTTCGAGGGCGTCGGGGCCGCGCACCTTCGCGACGCGCGTGCCCGCCCCGACGAGCTTCCGGAACAGGGCGCTGTAGCCGGGCACCCCCCTGCGGGTGACGAAACCGTGGCGGTCCCCGCAGGAGCCGGGCGGGTGCGACCTCGAGACCACGGCCCTTTCCCCGTCCACGACCATGAAATGGTCGTCGGCGCGGCGGCTTCCCGTGTACAGCTCGCACTTCCAGCCCAGCAGCTTCCTGGCGATTCCGGGGAGATACGAGTTGGAGTAGATTCTGAACCTGACGCCCCTCGCGGAGGCGTCCCTGACGGCCTGCTGGAGCTCCAGGTAGTTGGAGAACGCGGAGCCCTCGCCGGTGACGACGATGACCTCCTTCCGGGATGAGGCGAGCTCGGCGGCCACGACGCGGCGGAAATCGATATCCAGGCTCGCCTTGCGTATCGGCTTCATGTGCGGGTCCCAATCAACGACCCGGTTAAAGAACGTAACGGGTTCCGCATGGAGGGGAAATGCCGGAACGGGGAAGGACAGTCAGCACGACGTCGCCCCGTTTATAGCTCGTCATATTTCTCCATCCCGCGGGATGAACGCAACAGGGATTCGATGTGCTCCCGGACCTCCGCCTCCATTTCGGGCGGGAGCCGGTCTATCAGCGCCTTCAGGTCGTCGGCCATGCCGCCTTTTCTCTTCGTCGTCATATATATCACTTGCGCGGTGGGTGCCATTTCCGGGGAGGGCTCGGGCGTCCCCGGCGACCGTCCCGACGGCGACCGCCGCTTGCGGGGTTCAGGGCAGGAACGCGAGGAGGACGGCTGCGAGGCCGTAGACGACCGCCGGTGCGGTCGTCCTAGGCGAGGACGAGCGGCGAGCGAGGCGAGCCGGTCGTCCGGGTCCTTTTGCGGGCGCGGCCGGCCTCATATGGTCTTTCCCCAGACGATTTCGTTCGCGGATGCGGCCGGATCGCCGCCCGCGTACTTCGTGTAGATTCTGCGGTAGAATGCGAAGTCTTGGGGGAGGATGCTGTGGCTGAACATGCGCACGAAGAGCCTCAGGGAGTCATCGCGGAGCGGGAGGTGCACGCATATGAACGGCTCGGTTTCGGTGGAGCAGGAGGTGTCATGGATTCTGAGGAGGGGCCCGGTCCTGTCCGATATGCAAAGGTGCTTTTCCGGGAGGAAGCCCTCCGCCCATTCCACCGAGAAATCCAGCCCGTTGCGGCCGCGCGGCCGTTTGAGGGAATCCTCGAAAGCGCGGATGCTGTAGTCGAACAGATGGAAATGGGCTCCCCCGTCCACGAACCTCTCGATGACCCAGACGGGCATCTCGTCGCGCATGGAACTGCGGTACCAGCGCTGGAACAGCGCCCAGGTGATCTTTGGATGCGGCGAGGCGAGCCTCATCAGCCCATTCATGCGGCCGGACCTCCATGCCAGGCCGGCCTCCCGGGCCGCTTGGCCATCCTTCCTTGCCGCACAAGGTTGGTTGTCCAGATCCCTCCCTCCATGGGGATTGTCGGGAGACCGGGCTTGCGGCCCTTCAGAGCGTCTTCCTGATCTCCCCGATGGCCTTCTTCAGGCCCGGAAGGTCGTCCTGGACGGCCCTCCAGACCATTTCGAGGCTCACGCCGGAGTAGGAGTGGATGAGGAAGTCGCGCATCCCGGCGATGTGCCTCCAGGGTATTTCCGGGTGGCGGTCCCGGAGCTCCTGCGGGACGCGCTTGGCGGCCTCGCCGATTATCTCGAGCCGCCGGATGACGGCGTCCTGGACGGTCGGGTCCGCCATGAAGGCCGGCCCGTCGATTCCGCGCAGGTGGCCCTCGATGGCGGAGATGCTGTCTTGGATGTCCTGAAGGTACACGGCCGGGTCCCGGCCGCCGGTTCCCGGGTTCCGTCCCGGCTCCCGGCCCCCGGAACCCGGCTTCCGGCTCATGCGATGACCACCTGCTCGGCCAGGATTCTGTCCCGGAGGAGCGGCTTTATCGTGCTGTACTCGACGAGGTCCACCGGACGCCCGAGGGCGTCCTCGAGGTCCTGCTTGAGGCCGACGAAGCCCAGCAGGCTGATTTTGGGGCCGACCTCGACGAGGATGTCGATGTCCGAGCCCTCGCGGGAGCGGCCGCGGGCGACCGACCCGAAGAGGGCCGCCCTCGTGACGCCGTACCTCCTGAGGATGGGCGCTATCTTTCGCTTGATGCGCGCGATCTCGCCGTTCATGTTCCCGGGTTGTTAATCCGATTACGGATAAATAAAGCTATTTTCACGGGCGCCGGGCTGTGGAGGCCGATTACATCGGGCAGACGGTTGACGTTTTGAGTTCCTCGAGGAAGCCACAGACTCCGGGAGGATGGAGCCGACCGCCGGGAGGCGGTCGGCGGAATCGACGCTGCTTGATCTGGATCCCACCAATCTGTATCATCACGAATTTGGCCCGGAGGCCCAATTCGGGAACGAAAGCACGCCCCGCAGGGCGTGCTGAGTGATACCGCAGGAGTACGAGCACAGGCACGTTACGTTGAAGAAGCAGGAGCCGCTCAAGAATGAGTTGAAGGATTTCCTGGACGCGATAGAGAAGAAGAGGAAGCCGCTGGTGAACGGCGAGGACGGCATAGAGGGCTTGAGGATAGTCGGGGCGGCGCTGGATTCGATAAGGAACAGGAAGGTAGTGGAGCTGGCATGAGAGGCCATGCGCAGTAGTCGTCGACAGCGATGACCGCCACCATTCCGCCTGATTCGGCCACGAGGGGCTTGCCCTTCTTGTTGACGTCCGGGCCGACGTTGCCGGCGCGGCGCATCCTCGACGGGCCCGAAGGCCCGGAGAGGACGCAGGCGAGCGCCCGCAGGCGGTCGCCGGGCGTGGCGGCGATGAAGCGCGGGAGCACGATGTAGGCCGGCAGGAAGCCTAGAAGCAGGGCCATCAGCGACAGGAAGAGTATGGTCGTCATGGGTTTGCACTTCGGCTGGAACGGGTCATGCCATCCGGGCGGAATATCGGGTCTCGGGCCGGGGCGCGGGCCCTCTTCCGGCGGCCGCGGGACGGGGCGGCGGGCGACATCGGATAGCGTGGTGTCGCCCACTTTTACGCCGGCGCTTTTCGCCGCTTTGGGTGGGCGGGAGGGCGAAAAGGGCCGGCCGCCCGGCGGAGGCCCCTGATGTCCGAGGCCATCGATTCGGAGGAGCGTTTGAGCCCCTTCATGTCTTTGGAGACGGTCTTCAGGGTCCGGCCGAAGGAGTCGTACTTGCGGTCCATCCGGTCGAAGCGCCGGCCGATGTTTCGGTCCATGCCGGTGATGTGGCGGTCCATGCCGGTGATGTGGCGGTCCATGGACCGGATGGACCGGTTGGTCTCGTCGTGCTTTTGGTCCGACCGTTCCATTATGACCAGTCCCATGTCCAGCCTCTCGAGGATCTCGAGTTCTCCGTCGGATATGCCCTTCCCCCGGCATATCCGGAAGCGGGTGAACCGGCCCTTCGGGGCCGAATATCTCGATTCGACCTTTTCGACCTGGAGCCGGCCGGAACGGATTGCCAGGGCCCGACGGAAGGCCCTGACGGCATTCCCGTCGCCTTCCACGACGACCTTGACGGAGCCGTCCCTGCGGTTCTTCACGAAGCCGGCGAGGCCGCGCCCGACCGCCATTTTCCGGACGGTCTCCCTGTACCTGACGCCCTGGACTTCGCCCGTGACCGTGAATGTGCCCCTTAGGTCCATGCGCTCGCCGGATTTGATTCGAATCCGGGCATATAAATACTTGCTGCGGTACGTACCATTTCCCGGGGTCAAAAGGTTCTTTAGAGCCCTCCCCCGTGGGGGGCGCCATGTACAGGACCGCCGTCGTCGGGACCGGGATAATGGGGATGAACCACGCCCGCGTGCTCGCGGAGCTCGGGGCGCTCGCCGGGATATGCGACGTGAGCGAGGGGGCCGCCCGGAACGCCGCCAAGCGCTTCTCCGTGCCGTCCTACAAGAGCGTCAAGGAGATGCTCGAGGCGGACCGGGAGCTCCAGGCGGTCGTGGTGAGCACCCCCACGGTCACCCACAAGGAGCTCGCCCTGGCGGCCGTGGCGGCCGGGAAGCACGTGCTCGTCGAGAAGCCCCTGGCCGACAACGTGGCCGACGCCCGGGCCGTGGCCGGGGCCGCCGAGGAGGCCGGGCTGACGTTCGCCGTGGGCCACATCGAGCGGCACAATCCGGCCGTGCGGTACGCCCGGAGCGCCATCGCCCGGGGGCAGTTCGGCAAGGTGATAACCGCCTCGGCCAAGCGGGTGAGCTCCTACCCGGGCCGGATAAGCGACGTCGGCGTGGTGGTGGATTTGGCCATCCACGACATGGACATCATCCGGTACGTGACCGGCTCGGACGCGCTGGCGGTCTTCGCTGCGGGCGGAATACAGGCGGCGGGGCGTCATGAGGACCACGCGGACATCATGATGATGCTCGGGAACGGCGCCACGGGGCTCGTCGAGGTGAACTGGCTGACGCCGATGAAGATACGGAAGCTGTCATTGACCTGCTCGCAGAGGTACGTCGAGCTCGACTACATGAACCAGACCGTGGACGTGTCGTCGTCCACGGCCATGGACGTCGACACGGCCGACCTGAGCCAGATACCCCAGGAGCACGACCACCGGCACATCACGCTCAAGAAGCAGGAGCCGCTGAAGAACGAGCTCGTCGACTTCCTGGACGCGGTGGAGAGGAAGCGCAAGCCGCTCGTGGGCGGCGACGACGGCGTGGAGGCGGTGAGGATGGCCCGGGCGGCGCTCGAGTCCATCCGCCAGAGGAAGGTCGTGGAGATGGACGGGTTCGAGCGGTGAGCCTTGCGCCTTCAGAACTTCCGATGCCCCTGCGGCACCATCCCTATCTTCCGGGCGGGGACGCCGGCGACCATCGTGTACCCGGGCACGTCCTTCGTGACCACCGCCCCGGCGGCGACCAGGGCCTCGCGGCCTATTCGCACTCCGGGCAGGACGGTCGAGTTGCCCCCGATGCGGGCGCCCTTCTCGACGTGGGCGCCGGCGAGCACGACG
>VGTL01000143.1 GCA_016874675.1 Methanobacteriota archaeon
GGAGCCTGAGACGCATGACGCGTTCTGGAACCGCAAATTATTTGGGGACGCAGCCAATCTACCGAATCTGGGAGTGTCCGTCAACCGCATGGGAATGGAATGTTAGCCAAGGTTGAGACGGGACGAATACTTTGCATGTATTGGGGTGCGGGGGGCACGATTTGAACACCCGTTCGACCTCCAGATTATTCGTGCAGGTCGAACTTGTGTTCAACTCGTGCCCAGCCATGGGTAATTGGTGCTGTGGGTTAATGGGTGCGGGGGGCACGATTTGAACATGCGAACCGCTAGGGACAAGACCCTCGATCTTGCGCCTTTGACCAGACTTGGCTACCCCCGCATGCGAGGATTGGGGAGGGCAACAGGGTCGTTGAATATAGAGGTTTCGGCCGGGGGGCTTCACTCCAGCTCTTCCCCGAGTTTCTCCCTAAACTCGGTGAACTCGTCCTCGAGCTTCTTGAGGGCGTAGCTCAGGGCCCGCACCGCCGGGACCGACCCGTCGGTCTCGAAGCCCATGATGAACCTGGTCTCGTCCCCGCGCGCCTTGATGGCGGCGTTGGGGCAGGCCTCCTCGCAGGACTCGCAAAGGACGCAGGCGGCCAGTTTCTCCACCGCGGCCTTCTTCTTGTCGAGCCTGAGCACCTTGCGCGGGCACCTCTCGACGCACTTGCCGCACCCGTCGCACTTCTTCTCCGATATCTGGATTTCGGGGTAGTACCTGTACCCGACCGAGATGCAGGTCTGCCACTTGGCGTGCATCGCCGAGGTCCCCAGGTAGGCGGTGGCGTAGATGAGGGGCGCCTGGCCGTCCGTGAGCTTGATTATCGGGATGAGGTCGTCTCGTATCGCGAGCTTCGGGTCGTCGAGGGGCTCCAGGTCGCCCGAGTAGACGGTGCAGGGGCCCATCTTGTTGAGCTTGTACATTATCCTGCACGACGGGCAGCCCTCGCCGCCGCACTTGCACTTGTCCTTGAATGTGTAAACGTCCAGGTCCGTCGGTATGGGCAGGAGGCCCAGCCGGTGCGCCACCATCTCGTCGAAGATGGGGAATATGCTCTCGAACTCCTTGCCCGAGGCGTCCCGTATGGGCCCCAGGTGGAACTCGACGTCCTCGATGGCCATCTTGGGGACGTCCGTGATCAGCGCCCGCCGCAGCGAGTTGACGAAGTAGGGCGAGGAGCCCGAAAGCACGAAGGATATCTTCGTGTCGGAAAGCTCCAAAAGCTCCAGCTGCACGCTCACACCCGCCTGCCGCGCTTTCCGCCGGGCTTCTTGGTCCCGTCGTGGGGTATCGGGGTGACGTCCTCGATGCGCCCTATCCGCAGTCCGGCGCGCGCGAGGCCGCGTATCGCCGACTGGGCGCCCGGGCCGGGCGAGGTCGAAAGATTCCCTCCCGGGGCGCGGACCATGACATGGACGCTGTCGATGCCCTTCTCCCGCGCGACGTCGGCGATTCTCTCGGCCGCCCTCATCGCGGCGTAGGGGGAGGCCTCGTCCTTGGCCGCCCGCACGACCATCCCGCCGGAGCACTTGGCCAGCGTCTCGGCGCCGGTCACGTCGGTCAGCGTTATGATGATGTTGTTGTACGAGGCGAAAATGTGCGCTATTCCCCACCTAGCCATCTTACCCACCGTGCTCGATCTGCTCGCCCTTCTTGGCGAGCTCCTCGACCTTGGCCAAGAGCTTCTGCTTCTCCAAATCGACCGCTGCCTTCGGAGCCTCCGGGGCGGATTCGGGCCGGGGCTCGAGCTTGGGCCTCATCGGGTGCAGCTCGCTCGTGAAGGGCGAGGCCTCGCCGTAGGATATGGTCTCGGATTCCGCCGATGTGACCAGGTACCCCGGGATCCGGACCTTGTGGCCCCCGACGCCGATGTGCCCGTGGACTATCATCTGCCGCGCCTGGGAGAGCGTGCCGGCCAATCCCTTCTGGTAGACCAGGGTCTGGAGCCGGCGGCCCAGTACGGATTCGATGTTGAGCGCCAAGACGTCGTCGAGCACCGCGTTCTCCGGCAGCATCGCCAGGTTGGACACCCGCTTTATCAGGTTCCTGTACTCCTTCTCGGCCTGGGGGTCCTTGGTCCGAAGGCGCGCCTGGAGCTCCCGGGCCTGCCGCCGGAGGCTGCGCATGTAGGACTGGGCCTTCCACACCTCGGTCTTGTTCTTGAGCCCGTACTTCTTGAGGAGCTCGTTCTCCTCCTTTATGCGGGCCGCCTGCCAGGGGTGGGAAGGCGTTTCGTATTTGCTCCGGCTGAACTTTGGATCTCCCATCTTTCAAGCCCCGCTATGCAGCTTTCTTCTCCTCTTTCTTGGGCGCCGCGGCCGCCGCCGCCGGTTCGGCCTTCTTCTCGGCCTTCTCCTTCTTCCCGCCGCCCTCCTCCGCCTTGGCCGCCGCCGCCGCCGCCTGGGCCGCCTTCTTCGTGACGCCGACGGTGAGGCCGGTGCGGCCGTTGGACTTCGTCCGCTGGCCCCGGACCTTCTGGCCGGTCTCGTGGCGGATGCCCTTGTAGCAGCGGATCTTCTTCATGAGATTGACGTCCTCCCGGATGTTGATGCTAAGCTCCTGGCCGTAGACCATGACATCGGCCCCGGAGTCGTAGTCGTTTTGGCGGTTGAGCATCCACACCGGGACGTACTCCGGTATGGCCGCCAATGCCGCGCCCAGCTTCTCCACCTGCTCGTCCGAGCAGTCCCCGATGAGCATCTTGCGGGGTATGCCGACATGGTCGGCGACCAGGACGGCCGTGCGCATGCCAATCCCGCGGATGTCGGAGAGGGCAAGCTCCACGGAGCGCTCCCCGTTGAGGTCGGTCTCGGCGAGGCGGACGATGAACTTGAAGTCCGGCTTGTGCTCCTTGGCGGCCTTATGCCGGGGCTCCTTGGCCTTCTTCTCCTTCTCCTTGTCGGCCTCCTCTTCCCGGCCCTTGCCCCGGGCCTTGTCGTCTTTCTTCTTGCGGCCCGACTCGTCGGGGGTCTCATCCTTCCCGGCCGCGTCGGCCTTCGCCTTGTCCGCCAATACCTGTTCCTCCGAGGTAAGGGGCTTAATACTATCACTTATTTATATGTATTTCTATTGGTTATATCTAGAAGCGAAGGCAGGAAGGCAGAAAGGCAGAAAGGCAGCAAGGGACGACGGCCATCCCCGTCCTGCCTTCCTGCCTTCCCTTTCTGCCTTCCTGCCTTCCTGCCTTTCAAAAACCGAACAGCCCGTACGAACCCGCCACGGTGAGCGCCGTGACGACGCTCAGCCCGACGCCGGCAAGGGACTTATGGCAGCCGTAGTAGATCGCCCAGAGGATGTTGAGCACCATGGCCACCATGGCCAGCCACAGGCCGGTATGGGAGGCCCGGGTCACCACGGAGAGGTCCAGGCACAGTCCGGTGCGGGGCAGGACGACATAGACCAGCAGGAGGATCACGCACAGGCTGATGAAAACGACAAGTATCGCGTCGCAAACGAGGATGGCGCCCCGGGGCCTGTCCTTGTGGTGGCACTTGCAGCGCGGCTTTCGTCTGGCCATTCCGCCAGGGTATTTCGGCATCGCGGTAATAATCCTTTGGTCAGCGCCCGAGGAGCGGCTCCTTGACCCGCATCGCCTTGCGCGGGCAGGTCTCCGAGCAGCAGAAGCACGACCGGCACTTGGCGTATTCTATCCTGGGGACGTCGTTGACTACCCGGATGCATTTCTGGGGGCAGTTGCGGGCGCACTCGCCGCAGCCGTCGCAGAGCGACCGGTCCGGCGCCGGCCGGCGGACGAGGAGATTTCCCATGCGGCGCAGGAAGGGCGCCGGGAGCCGGTCGGACAGGCGCTCCAGGATTCCCACGCGGGTGGAGGGCAGCCTCCAGTCGCCCGAGCGGGCCCGGTCGAGCGGGTCGCCCAGGAGGGAGATCCCCTCGAGCGAGGCCGGGGCCAGAGCGCGGGACTGGGCCGCCTCCAGTATGGGAATCGTGGCGGGCACAGCGCCCATGAACGCCGCCATGACAGTGTCCAGCGCGAAGCTGTCGGCCGAGGCCATGAGCACGTTCCCCCGGCGGACCTCCCCGGCCGAGGGGCCCTCGCCCTCCATGCCCTCTATCCCGTCGAGCACCGAGAGCCTGGGCCCGACGAGCACGGCGAGGTCGAGCAGCATGTCGCAAAAATCGCGCAGGTCCGGCAGCTTGGCGTGGTAGCCCGCCTTCGCCAGGCCCGGGATCATCCCGAATAGGACCTTGGTCGCCCCCGTTATCCCGGTCAGGGTGTGCGTCTTGAGCTTGGGGACCGTGATGACCGCGTCGGCCTCGTGGACCACCTTGAGGACGTCCACCGACCTCAGCACCTTGCCCCGGGGATTGGACACCCGCCTGACGGAAAGGTCGCGGTTCAGGCGGAGCTCTCCCCTCTTCTCCAGCTCCAGGAGCCCCGACATTTCGTATATCCTCCGGAGCCGGCCGGCGCCGACGGTGCCGCTGGGGCTGTCGGCGACCAGGGGCAGCCCGCCGGCGGCCTCCACCTCCCGCGAGAGGGCGAGCACCACCGAGGGATGGGTCGTCACCGCCTCGGCGGGCCGGGCGGCGCGAAGCAGGTTCACCTTCAGGACGACCGTCTCGCCCCTCTTCACGAACGCGCCGATGCCTCCCAGGTCACCCAGGCAGAGGCGGAGCGCCTCCCTGACGCGGGGATGGTCGTAGCCGGGGCAGGTGCGGATGGATACTGCGGGTCGGTCCACCTACTTCCCCGGCCTGGTGAAGAACTTCCAAGTTATCTCCAGCGTGTAGGCGTTTCCGCTGTCGATCCACTTGAGGACGCCGATGCGCTTGGGCATGTGGTCCCCGGCGTCCTTGCAGAACACGGTGAACTCCCACTCGCCCGTGCCGTTGGTGCCGTCGTATTTGGTCTGGACCACATCGAAGGAGACCGTCACGCTGCCCTCGGCGCCCTGCGGGTTCTTGGCCGAGGCGGTCTGGTTGGCCCCCCAGGGGGAGACCACGCTCACGCCCAGCTCGTCGGGCTGGTTCTGGTGGAGCCGGTCGTTGTCGGGCTCGTCGGTCCACTTGAGCACGAACTGGACCGAGACGAGGTTCTTGTCCTCGATGGCCAGGCTGTCCGGGGTCCCCGGCTGGGCCTCCGTGGCCGTCCCGGAGGCGCCGCCGGAGCCGGACTGCGCGGTCCACCCGTCGTAGCTCACCGGTTTCCCGCCGCCGCCGTCGCCCTGGCCCGCGGCCGAACCGACCTTTATCGCCGAGGCCTGGTTCCAGAACATCGCGCCCATGATGACGATGAAGACCATGAACACGACCACGCCCTGGACGTGCGTGACGCACCGCTTCCATCCGCCGAACTCGAGCGTGGTGCTGCCCTTGAGCCACTTGCGGAGCTCGGCGGAGAGGTCTCTTGCGACCGATTTGATGAAATCGACCAATCCCACGCTGCCACTCCCGCTGCGCTTTTTCTCTTTAGGGGGGCGGCGATATTTAATGATATTGGTAGCTCGAGTTCCAACGTTAGTACCTCCATTTCCTGTCGAGAATGCGAGTAAGTTAGTCGGCCGTTATAATGCCTATAGCGCCGGATGAGGCGGATTGTCCATTTAATAGGGGGGTTCGAGGTGGAATCGCGCCGAAATCTTGGCGCTTTCGCTCGGCATATGCCAATGCCAGGGCG
>VGTL01000144.1 GCA_016874675.1 Methanobacteriota archaeon
CGCGCGGCCGAACCTGCATGAACCGCAGCGTGTCCGGGGCCTTCCCCTCGGCCCGCGCCCGCAGCATCGCCTGGTCGAGGGCCATGTTCTCCGCCGCGCTCATCGGCGGGGTGTCCAGGAGCCTCCAGGAACTCACGGCCATCCCAAGCGCCTTGATGTATATTAGTCCAGCGATTGGGGCAATCCTTCACGTTCAAATAACCGTCCTTCCATTACCCGTCAACGGGATGGCCCCAATGGACGATCGCTGGATGTCCGACGCCGATTTCGCCCGGCTGGGATTCAAGTGCGGCCTGGAGATTCACCACCAGATCAGGACCGAACAGAAGCTTTTCTGCCGGTGCCCCGCCATCCTGCGCCGGGACGCCCCCCACGCCCGGGTGCTCCGCCACATGCGCCCGACGATGTCCGAGCTGGGCGTCTACGACGGCACCGCCCTCATGGAGTTCAAGACCAGGAAGAACGTCACCTACCAGCTCTACCGCGACACGGTCTGCACCTACGAGTTCGACGACACGCCGCCCTTCCCGGTCAACCAGGAGGCGGTGGACATCGGCATCCACGTGGCGATGATGCTCAACTGCTCCATCGTCGACGAGCTGCACGTGAGCCGCAAGCAGTACCTCGACGGCTCGATCCCGACCGGATTCCAAAGGACAATGATAATAGGCGTGGGCGGGCACATCCCTTACAGGGACCGCCAGGTGGGCATAATCCAGCTGGGGCTGGAGGAGGACGCCTGCCGCCAGGTTTCCAACCGGGGCCACGATATCACTTTCAAGACCGACCGGCTGAGCATCCCCCTGGTCGAGGTCGTCACCCAGCCCGACATCCGCCACCCGCGCGAGGTCCCCGAGGTCGCCAACGCCATCGGGAGGCTCCTGCGCTCCACGGGCCTGGTCCGCCGTGGAGACGGCTCAGTCCGGCAGGACGTCAACGTCAGCATCACGGGCGGGACGCGGGTGGAGATAAAGGGCGTGCCCAAGCTCGGCTGGATGGAGGCCCTCACCCGGACGGAGGCCTTGAGGCAGAAGGCCCTGCTCGACCTGCGCGAGGAGCTCCTGCGCCGGGGTGTGGACAAGGACTCGTTCAAGGGCGACATCACGGACTGCTCGTCCGTCTTCCGGTCCACGGCGTGCGAGTTCATCATGAAGGCGCTCGAGGCCGGTGGCAAGGTGCTCGGCGTGCGGCTGGAGAAATTCAAAGGAATCCTGTCGGCGCCCACCCAGCCGGGCCGCAACTTCGCAAGCGAGCTCGCAGGCAGGGTCCGCGTCATCGCCTGCATCGAGTACGACCCGGTGAACCTGCTCCACTCGGACGAGCCCCCCAGGCTCGGCCTGACGGAGGAGGAGATGCGCCGGGCCATCAGGGCCTGCAAGGCCGGTCCCGAGGATGCGGTGGTACTGGTCTGGGGGAACATGCAGGACGTGACCACGGCCGCGCAGGAGGTGTGCATCCGGGCGCTGGAGCTCACGGCGGGCATCCCCAACGAGACCCGCCAGCCGTTCCCGGACGGGACCACCGACTTCGAGCGGATTCTCCCCGGCCCGGACCGCATGTACCCCGACACCGACAGCCCGCCCTATGTCATCACCGGGGAGAGGCTCGAGCGGATCCGGCGCCAGCTCCGCGAGCCGCCCCGCGAGCGGGAGGAGCGCTACCATCGCATGGGAATACCGGGGCCGGTCGCCTTCCAGCTCGCGATAGACCAGCGCGCCGTCCTCTTCGACCGGCTCGTGAAGGAGCTCGACATCCCGCCGGTCTTCGCCGCGGCCGCTCTCGTCGAGAAGATGAAGGCCCTGGAACGCCGGTACAAGCCGGTGGACCAGCTCTCCGACGAGCAGCTCTACGAGGTCTTCCGCGCCTGCCGCGACGGACGCATCACCCGGGAAGGCGTGGGGGCGGTGCTCGCGGGCCTTTCCGAGCGTCCCGGCCCGGTCGATATGCGAATCCGCGAGGTGGAGGGCCAAAAACCGGACCGCCGGACCCTGGAAGCGATGGTCCGGGGCGCGGCGCAGAAGGCCAGGACCGATCTGCCCGAGGGCCGGCGCCGCTTCCAGGCCGCGATGGGCACGCTCATGCATGACCTGCGGGGGCGGGTGGCGGGGGCGGAGGTGGCGGATATGGTCAAGGCCGCCCTTGGCCGGTAGGAATCGCCCCCCACCTTCCGGCCGGTTCCCCGGAAGGCTTTTAAATATGCTTAGAATACGTAGAACCGGTGGCCCAGACATGACCTATCGAAAGTCATCCCCGAGGCCTGGCCGGGCGTCCGACAACGAAGCCCCCGACCGCTCTGCAGCCGCCCGGCTGGCAGGCGAGGGGCTGAAGAAAAGGGGGCTTAGGTGGATGCAGGTCCATTTCACCGACCTGCTCGGGGGGCTCCGGAGCTTCTCGGTCCCCACCCGGGACCTGCTCAGCGGGAAGGTCTGGGAGGACGGCATCGGCATCGACGGGTCCTCGGTTCGGGGGTTCGCGCGCGTGGAGTCCTCCGACCTCCGGGTCGTCCCCGACCCCGGTGCGTTCTCCGTCGTGACCATGCGCGACGGCGTGGTGCTGGCGCGGGCGATGGGCGACATCTTCGAGCCGCGCTCCGGCCAGAGGTTCGAGGGCGACCCGCGCAACATCGCCCGCCGGGCGATGGACGCGGTGAGGGCCGCCGGGTTCGACGGGGCCGGGCTGTCCCCCGAGCTCGAGTTCACGGTCTTTCGCTCGCTGGAGGAGTCGATGCTCCAAAACGACCTCTGGGGCTCACCGGGCGCCAACGGCGCCGGCTCCCTGCGAACGGTCGCGGCCCTCTCGGGAGCCGATCGCACTCCCCGCTACATCCTCCATCCGGCCCGCTCGTACATGGTCCCCGCCCCCTACGACGACACCGAGGACTACCGGGGCGAGCTGGCCACGGCGCTGGAGGACATCGGCGTCCCGGTGAAATTCCACCACCACGAGAACGGCCTCGGCCAGCAGGAGATCGAGATAATGTCCATGCCCGACGCCGTCCGCATGGGGGACGCCTGCCAGACGTACAAGCACCTTGCCCGGGTTGTCGGGAGGAGGCACGGTCTTTTGCCCACTTTCATGCCCAAGCCGATAGAGGCGGACGCCGGAAACGGCATGCACGTCCACATCTCTTTCTGGAGGGGCGGCAGCAACACCTTCTACGACAGGGACGCACGATACAACATGAGCCAGACCATGAGGTACTTCATCGGCGGCCTGCTGTCGCACGCCGGCGGGACCACGGCCATCACCAATCCGACGGTCAACTCGTACAAGAGGCTCGTTCCCCAGTTCGAGGCCCCCGTGTACATCGCCTGGTCCCCGGTGAACCGCACCGTGCTCGTGAGGATCCCCGCGCGGCACAGCAACCCAAGGTCCATCAATTGCGAGCCCCGCCACGCCGACCCCTCGGCCAATCCCTATCTCGTGTTCGCCGTCCTGCTCCAGAGCGGCCTGGACGGCATCCGCAGGAAGATGGAGCCCGGCGACCCGGTGAACGAGAACATATTCCACCTCACTCGCGAGAAGATAAGGGCCCTCGGGGTCCGCAGGCTGCCCTCCTCGCTGGGGCAGGCGCTGGACGAGATGGAGACCGACGAGCTGGCGCGCAGGGCGCTGGGGAAGCACTGCTACGAGCATTTCCTCGAGCTCAAGCGAAAGGAGGTGCAGGCCCACTCCACGGCCGTCACGTCCTGGGACCACGCGATGTACTTCGACGTGTGACGGGCGACCGGGGGCACGGGGCGCGCCGCCTCAGTGCATGCGGTGGGCGATGAACTCCTCCACCTCCGGGATGCCGCCCTGGAGGATGAGGTAGCCGTTGTGCGGCTCCCGCTCGGTCGTCTCGCCCGCCACGGGCGTGAGCATGAGCTTCCTTATCTCATCGAGGTTCTCGGTGTGGCCCAGGGCCCAGCCCAGCTTCATGTAGGCGACCTCGGGCAGCATGTTGGCCGCCGGGACGATCCCGGCGTCCATCAGGTCCCGCCCGGTGTCGTAGACGAACATCTGGACGTAGCCCCAGAGCGTCTGGACGGTCATGTACATCGCTATCCCCTCCTCCTTGGCCCGGATTATAGAGGGGTAGAGGGGCTTGTTCACGTGGCCCAGCCCGGTGCCGGCTATCACGATGCCGCGGTAGCCGCGGTCTACGAGCGAATCGATCATGTCAGGCTTCATGTTCGGGTAGTAGTACACTATCGCCACGCGATCGTCGAACTTGGCGTCGATCAGAATGTCACGGTCCTTGCGCCGCCTCTTGTAGTCGTCCCTGAGCGGCCTGAAGCCCCACTTGGGCGAAACCATGCAAAGCGGGACGTCGCCGATCGTCCGGAACGTGGAGCGGTAGGAGGAGTGCATCTTGCGCACCCGCGTCCCGCGGTGGAGCAGGCAGTACTCCTCGGAGGTGCCGCCGAACATGCAGACCATTACCTCGGCGATGTCCGATTTGGCCGCGGTCGTCGTGGAGCAGATGAGGTTCATTGCGGCGTCGCTCGAGGGGCGGTCGCTGGAGCGCTGGGAGCCCACCATCACTATCGGGACGGGGGTGTTCTGCACCATGAACGACAGGATGGCGGCCGTGTGGTGCATGGTGTCAGTGCCGTGGCCGATGACTATCCCGTCGGCGCCCTTGGCCACCTCCCTCCCGATGGCCTCGGCGGTCCCCTTCCACTGCTCCGGCCCCATGTTCTCGCTGAAGACACCGTAGAGCTTTATGGTGGTCAGGTTGGCGATGTCGGCCAGCTCCGGCACTGCGCCGTAGAGCTCGCCGGGGGTGAACGCCGGTATGACGGCGCCGGTGCGGTAGTCCAGCCGGCTGGCGATCGTGCCGCCGGTGCCGAGCAGCGTGACGTTGCCCTTCCTGGCGTCCCGGGGGAACTCCCTTTCGGGGATCTTGTACTTCCCCTCCCGGTAGCCCACCTCGTTTATGGACTGGATGGTGTCTATGTCGATTCCGATGTTGTAGCCGTTGCGGAGCTTGAGCACGAGGTGGTAATCGTCGGCCGTCTCGGAACGGGGCAGGATGATCCCCACGAACGAGCCATGGCCGGTCCTGACCTCGACGTCGCTCCAGACCTTCACGCCGCACTCGATGAGCCGGCCCTTGGTCCGGCCCCTGTACCCCTTGTACACGTCGTCCGCCAGGGTGCTCCCGGCCCGGCAACGCCGTTACGATAGATAAGGGTTGTCGCCTTCCCGGACCGATCGCCCCGTCCGGGAACGGGACTGCGATTTGGTTAAATACCGGCTCCGCAATCATCGGGACCGACCACGAAAGCCCCGTGGTGTAATGGCTAGCATGAGGGACTCTGGATCCCTAGGCACCAGTTCGACTCTGGTCGGGGCTATGGTATCCGTCCCGGAAGAAAAGATATAAATCCGCAACCCGTTTCAAGTCCAATGGTACCGAAGGCCGGCATAACCGGGCTGCTTTCTTCGTACGACCAGAAGAAGATGGCCGTCGCAACCGTCTGCTCCCACACGAGCCTCCAGATATTCGACGGGGCCCGCCGCGAGGGCTTCCGCACCATAGGCATATGCATCGGCCAGCCCCCCAGGTTCTACGACGCATTTCCGAAGGCAAAGCCCGACATGTTCTTCTCGGTGAAGAGCTAC
>VGTL01000145.1 GCA_016874675.1 Methanobacteriota archaeon
AGCGAGGTCGGCCTTGTTCAGGAGGCAAAAAGCAAGGTCTGGGCATATCGCATCATAAAGAGGTATGGAGAAGTGTGAGCCCTTTCCACGGATATCCTATTTACCCGGAAGATTATGCAACACAGCAGAATGTATATATATTGCGGAACACCTGACTGTATTCGTACTGCCTTGCTCTCGTCTGTTATCACCAATACCAGATGGGCAAGGCTGTACACCTAAGTACCTAAATTGGGAGAAGAGCCATAATTTGTTCCTCGCAGTAGGGCTGGCCGACGAGCCGGTCGAGCCATTTCTCGCGCCGGTGCGCCCCAACCACGGAGGCCGCGATGATCAGTTCATCGCGCACTTCAAGCAGGACCTCCCGGCCCTCGTAGGGCACCTGGGCGACGTAGCACCCGCCGCGGACCTTGACCTCCCTCCAGGCCTTCTTCGCCCCGCGGTCGGACACCCAGCGCCTGTGGAAGAGCTCCACGCGTATCCGCTCCATCTCGGCCTCCACCTGGTAGGGAAGCTCGGAGGGCTCCATCGGCCCCAGCAGGGCCTCGTAGCGCTCCCGGACCGTCCTCCGCAATGCCGGAAGGGGCGGCAGCGGGCCCCTCTCCCGCTTGACGGTGGTGAGGTTCTCACCCATCATCCGGCGCGCGGCCCGGCGGAAATCCTCCGAGGGGCAGCGCAGGGCGCCGGCCATCTTCCCGAAATCGAAGTCCAGGAGGATGTTGGTCGCCACGACGTTGCACTCCCCGACCTGGCCCCCGCCGGTGCCCGAGACCTTCCTGCCCCCCACCAGGAGGTCGTTTATGGGACGGAACTCCGCCTCCATGCCGATGGCCCTGTAGGCCTCCTGCACCGGCCCCAGGAACCTGCGGAACAGGTTGGCCTGCCCGGCGGGCATGCCCTCCCGGTCCCGCCTCAGAACGAGCTGGATGAGAAGCTGGTCTTGGTCGATGAAGACGGTGCCGCCCCCGATCTCCCGCCGGAAGACGCCTATCCCGTTCCCCCGGCAGTAGTCCGCGTCGACCTCGACCGGTATCCCCTGCGAGAACCCCACGCAGACATAGGGCTCGATGGTGGTCGTGAGCGCCAGCGCCTCGACCCCCAGCCGTCCCAGCGCGTGGTACAGCAGCTGGGTCGCGTCCCAGTGCATCGGGGGAAGGTCGAGGAAGAGCATGAAACGCCTCGCGAGCTAGCAAAGGCAGGAGGGCAACAAGGCAGCAAGGCAGGAAGGGAGGGCGGGAAGGCAGCAAGGGAGAATGGGGACGGTCGTCGTCCCTTGCTGCCTTGCTGCCTTGCTGCCTTGCTGCCTTGCTGCCTTCCTGCCTTGCTGCCTTCCTGCCCTCCCTTGCTGCCTTCCTGCCCCCACCCAATCACGCCGGCTTCTTGTACTTGTTGTGCTCGGCGGTCAGCCACTGCCCGAACTCCGCTGTGCCGGCGCGCATGAGGTTTTTGAGCCCCTCCTCCAGGTTGGAGGGCCTGATCTTGACTATCCAGCCGGTCCCGTAGGGGGACTCGTTCACGGTCTTGGGGGTGTCCTCAAGGACGGTGTTGGTCTCCACGATGACGCCGCCCAGGGGCGACTGCAGCTTGCCGGTCCACTTGCCCGAGCTCAGGGTGCCGTAGGGCCTGTGCTGCTCAATCTCGTCGTCGGGCTCCAGGGTCTGGATGCGCTTGATGGTCCCGGCCTGCTTCTGGGCGAAGTCCGTGACGCCGAACACCACCAGGTCGCCCTCGACGCGGGCGTAGGAGTGTTCCTTGTGGTAGTACAGCTCCTCGGGGCAGTCGTAGTCCATGAACTTCAAAACGTTTCCCTCCGTCACCTCTTCAGGATGTTCCTGAGCTTGCTTTCGGCCTCGATGAAGTCGATGGGCGAGAAGTAGCCCACGAAATTGCCGTCCTTGTCATTCACTATCACGGCCGCCGGGCGGTTCTTCTTGATGCCCTCCAGCGCCTCCACCAGCTCGTCGT
The DNA here is from genome assembly GCA_016874675.1 of Methanobacteriota archaeon. Taxonomy (GTDB): domain Archaea; phylum Thermoplasmatota; class DTKX01; order VGTL01; family VGTL01; genus VGTL01. The sequence goes on from VGTL01000145.1 coordinate 1,966, forward strand.
CGCGGCTGATGATCATGATGTTGGTGTCCATGACGCTGTCGACCCTGGAGGACAGCGGGTCCTGCTTCACGTCCACTATGCCCTTGAGAATCTTGCGCTCCGTGACAACACCGACCACCTTGTCGGAGGAGCCCTTGACCAGCACCACCCCCCGCTTCATGTCCAAAAGCTTTCGCACGGTCTCACGCACCTCCGAGCCGGCCCTCACGCAGTCGAACTCGTCGGTGATGAGAAAGTCCCGGATTCGCAGCTTCTCGGGCCCGGAGGCGGGCGGGCTCTTGGGCATTTTGTCTCCCCTTTTTCCCGATACTGTTCGAGGGTATTAAAGCTTTATAACTTGGGGACGGGCCGGCCCGGCCCGCGCTGGGCCCGGCAGGGGGCCCGAAGCCTCCCCCGGGGCCCTGAGGCCAGGCATGCCCCGACAGGCAAACTATATATACCCCGAATCCTTGTGAGTGGTCGGAAGAACCTCAAAAGGAATCTCATCCCAACTCACGTTCCTCACCGATCCAGAGAGTTGCCGGAGGCCCGTCAGGGGGCGGGAGGGGCCAAAGTGGCGCCCAAAAAGCCCCGGTCGGCCCGAGTTCCCCGAAGGTTTCTTCCAGCGGGAGCAAGACCGAGGAGGGAGCAGCATGAACATAGATCCCACAGCCATGAAGTATGTCATCCACGCCCGGCTCCAGACGGACGGCATCGTGGAGAAGCCCGACATCGTCGGCGCCATTTTCGGCCAGACCGAGGGCCTGCTGGGCGACGAGCTCGACCTGCGCGACCTGCAGAAGAGCGGCCGGATGGGCCGCATCGAGGTCGAGGTGGAGGCCCAGCGGGGCAAGTCCATCGGGAAGGTCACGATGCCTTCCAGCCTGGACCAGGTCGAGACCGCGATACTCGCGGCCGCGCTGGAGACCATTGACCGCGTCGGGCCCTGCAAGGCCCGAATCGACGTCGACGACATCGAGGACGTCCGGGTGCAGAAGAAGAACAAGATCGTCGAGCGCGCCCGGGTGCTCCTGCAGCAGCTCATGGAGAAGTCCAAGGTGGGCGGCGCCGACCTGACGATGTCCGTGAGGCAGTCGCTCCAGGCCGAGGAGGTCGTGGCCTACGGCAAGGACCGCTGCGACGCCGGCCCCAACGTGCAGGACTCGGACGCCATCGTGGTGGTCGAGGGCCGCTCGGACGTGCTCAACCTCCTGCGCCACGGCATAAAGAACGCCATCGCGGTGGGCGGCACCAACATCCCCAGGACCATCCAGGACCTGAGCAAGGAGCGCATAGTCACCGCGTTCGTCGACGGCGACCGCGGCGGCGAGCTCATTCTGCGGGAGCTCCTCCAGGTCGCCGAGGTGGACTTCATCGCCCGGGCGCCCCGCGGCCGGGAGGTCGAGGAGCTAACCCAGAAGCAGATCATGAAGGCGCTGCGCAACAAGATGAGCATGGAGCAGTTCCTCGAGTCGGTCGGGGGCCCCCAGGCGCTCCACGGCAACGCCCGGGTCTCGCTGCCGCCGCCCCCCGAGGACGACGGCGACGACGACGAGCCGCCGGCCCGGCGCCAACCGGCGCCCGAGCCCGCCCGGCCGGTCCAGGGCCCACCCGGGGCGGACCACGCCGGCGCCCAGCCGGCGCCTTTCCAGCAGCCCCAGCCGGGCGTCCCCGTGGCGGCCCCTCCCCCGGACGAGACCGCCCTGGCGGGCGCAGGCGGGGAGGAGCGCCGGAGCGGCTGGCTCTCGTCGATAATGGGCCGCCGGCCGGACCAGGCCCAGCCCGGCCGGCCGGGCGCGCCAGCGGGCAAGCGGCTGAGCGCCGAGCAGGGCCGGCTCAAGCAGATACTCGACAAGCTGGGCGGGACCGCCAAGGCCAATCTGGTGAACGTCAAGGGCAACGTCGTGTCCGAGATACCCGTGCGCGACCTGGCCGAGAGCCTCAAGTCGCTCCCGCCGGAGACGAACGCCGTGGTCTTCGACGGCATCATAACCCAGCGGCTGCTCGACGCCGCCGCCGAGTGCGGGCTGCGCTACGTGGTGGGCATGAAGACCGCCACGATCGCCAAGCTCCCCGCCAACGTCGAGGTCTGGACGAAGCCCGACCTGGAGTGATCGGGATATGCCCGAGGGGAAAGACCCCCCGGCGAGGATCGACCTGCGGAGGGGCGGGCGCCTCTCCGATATCGGGACCACCGCGGACATCGCCATTCCCGGCGACCCGCTGGAGCGCGTCATAGGCCAGGACGAGGCGGTGGAGCTCGCCCGGCTCGCGGCGCGCCAGCACCGCCACCTCCTGCTCGTGGGCCCGCCGGGCACCGGCAAGTCGATGATAGCCCAGGCGATCTCGCTGCACCTCCCCCGGCCGACCGAGGAGGTCCAGGTGGTCCACAACCCCGAATCGCCCGAGCGCCCGTTCGTCGAGGTCAAGGCGCTCGCCGACGTCGAGCGGGAGCTGAGCGCCCGGAAGGGCGCGGTCGGCGAGCTCGTGGAGCCCCGGGAGGCCCCCCAGAAGGTCGCCGAGCAGCTGGGCTTCCGCTGCGCAAGCTGCGGCAGGTACTCCACGCCGACGGAAACGGTCTGCCCCTCCTGCGAGAGGCCCAAGAACCCGTCGCTAAGGTCGCTTGGCAACAACAACCCTTTCGGGGACCTTCTGGGCGGGATAGTCGAGGTGACCATAAACCAGCTGGGCGCGGCCGGCCGCAACCGCGTCACCACCACCCGAAAGCGCGGCGGGGCCGAGGAGGTCGTCGTCTTCGAGCGCGAGGGCGAGATGATCCGGGTGCTCGACCAGGTCGCCCTCGAGCAGCGGCGGGCCCAGGAGAGGGCCAACCCGCGCAAGGTGCTGGTGCCATTGGCGCGCAACCCCTTCGTGATGGCCACCGGCGCCTCCGAGACGGAGCTTTTGGGCGACGTCCGCCACGACCCCTACGGGGGCCACCCGCAGCTGGGCTCCCTCCCCTACGACCGCGTCGTGCCCGGCTCCATCCACGAGGCGCACGAGGGGGTGCTCTTCATCGACGAGCTGCCCCACCTCTCGCACCTTCAGCGGTACATCCTGACGGCGATGCAGGAGAAGCGGTTCCCCATCTCGGGCCGCAACCCCCAGAGCGCCGGCGCCTCGGTCAAGGTGGACAACGTCCCCTGCGACTTCATCTTCGTGGGCGCCTGCAACATCCAGGACCTCCCCAACATCCTCTCCCCGCTGCGCTCCCGCGTCTCGGGGGCCGGCTACGAGATACTGGTGGAGACGTTCATGCCCGACACGGAGGACAACCAGGCGAAGCTCGCCCAGTTCGTGGCGCAGGAGATCGCCATGGACCGCCGGATACCCCACGCCACCCGCGGCGCGGTCCTGGCGACGATCGACGAGGCGCGC
>VGTL01000146.1 GCA_016874675.1 Methanobacteriota archaeon
AAGGGGGTAAGTGATCAATAGGGCAAGGGTCAAGGGACGATGTCGTTTCTTCCGTCCCCCTGCCCCTTGCCCCCTTGCTGCCTTGATGCCTTTCCGCCTTTCTGCCTTCCTCCCTTCCCCCTGGGGGTATTAAGAGTTGCGGTTCCAATCAAAAAATTGAAATGGGACAAGATATTAGAATTTGACCGGCAGGGGGAGTGGTGGAGCGATGTCCGGGCGCAGATGCGGAGTCTGGGTACTGGCCGCCGCCGTCGTAGTCGTGATTGCGCCTTGCCTGCCGGCCGCCGGCGCCCTTACCGGGCCCGGGCGCCCGGCCGGGCATGACCTTACCGTCGACGGCCCCTACGTCGTCTCGGAAACCGAGCAGTGGCAGAACGTCTTGGTGAAATCCACCGGCTCCCTGACGGTCCCGTCCGGCGCGGTCCTCACAGCCGTATCCATCTCGTTTCAGGACGGGAGGTTCCTAGTCACAGGGGGGCGGGTCGTGGTGGTCAATCCCGTCCCGGGAGGTACCTCGTCGATATCGGGCAGGTGCTCCGTTTTCAACCTGACCCGGGGGGCGAGCGTCACCCTCGTCGGCCCGTCCGGTGGCTCGGCCCTCGAGAACAGCACCGGCGGCCAGGCCTCGGTGAAGGTGGACGCCACGGACTCCATAGTCGTTTCGGGCGGGTCCACCATCGAGTGCGTCGCGGGGAGCGCGCGGGCCAGGAGCGCGCCCTGGACAACCTCCCCTCTGAACGGGTACGTCTCCGCCGGCGGGGAGGCCCTGATATCGCTGGGAGGCGGGTCAACCCCTTACATCGAGGTGTCCGGGGGCTCCCGGCTCATCACGCGGGGGCAGAACGGCGGACAGGCCGCCGACGGGAGGCCGGGCTCCGGAGGGACCGGGGGGACCGGCGGCGGATACAGCAACGGCGGCGGTGTCGGTGGACATGTCGGCGCCGGGGGCGACGGCCGGGTGGTGCTCTCCGGGATGCGGACGGTCCTCGACGATGCGGAAATAACCTGCCTCGGCGGGAGGGGCGGGAACGCCGGCCGGGGCGGGGACGGCTCGACCACCTCCGGCTCCCAGTATTATTACAGCAGCGGGGGCGGCGGCGGTGGCTACGGGGGCGGCAACGGCGGCTCCGACTATATGAGCCCCGGGCTAGGGGCGGTGGTCAAGGACTTCGTCGGCTCCGGGGGAGCGGCCGTCCTGGAGATCAGCGCCCCCGAGCTTGATCTGGTCGGGGCTGTGGTCACGCTGAACGGAGGGGACGGCGGGTCCCCCGGCCAGGGCGGCACCGGCGGTTCGCACCCGATGTACCCATACTACTCGGGCGGTGGCGGGGGCGGAGGCTACACGGGCGGGGGCGGAGGCTCGTGCTACGCTTCCGGCGGAGCCGGGAACGCCTTGGGCAACGTGGGTGCCGGGGGGGAGGCGAACATGTCCGTCTCCGGGGGCAACCTGACCATTGACGGGCTGGTCCTGCGCGGCTTCGGAGGAAGGCCACAGGACGGCGCCAGGGGCGGCACGGGCATCGGCGGAGGGGGCGGCGGCGGCGGCTACGGCGGGGGCGGCGGAGGGGGAGCCATCAGCACGGGCGGCTCCGGACAGACCTCCGGGAACGTCGGCTCCGCGGGAGGGGCCTCTTTCGTCGCGTCGGGCTCTGCGGTGCGCTTCGTGAACTCCACGGTGGACCTGGACGGCGGGGCGGCGGCCAGGGGAGGCACCGGCGGCAACGGCGGCACCTACGGCGGCGGGGGCGGCGGGGGCTTCGGCGGAGGCGGGGGCGCCGGGTACTACAACTACAACAGTCCGGCCGGCCCCGGAAGCTGCGGCCAGAACGTCGGACGGGGCGGGCGGGCGCTCTTCCGCCTGTCCGCCGGCGACCTGTGGGCGAACGGCTCGGCCGTCAACGTGACGGGTGGCGCCGGAGGGAACGCCGGCGCGGCCGGGACGGGCTCCGGCGGCGGCGGCGGGGGCGGCGGATACGCCGGGAGCGGGGGCGGTGGATGGTACGGCTCGGGCGGCGAGGGGACCGCCGGCCAGCTCTCGGGCGACGGCGGCGAGGTGGCCCTCGAGCTCTACTGCGGGCGCGGCTCGATCCCCCCGGGCGGCCTGGGCATGGGCGCCACCGGGGGCCGGAGGGGGGACGGCCTGACCGAGAAGGGCAGCGGTGCCGGGGGCTCCGGCAAGGGCCGGGCCACCTCCGACGGCCCCATCCTTCGGAGCATCCCCAGGCTCGTGCCCATCGCCCTGGGACCTCCCGATGGAACAATGTTCAACGGTCCGGAGCCGTTCCTTTCCTGGACGGGATGCCTGGACGGGATCATTTTCCCGTCGAAGCCGGACCCCGTGAAGGCCTACGGAGTGGCCCTCGATGACGACCCAGGGTTCTCCTCCCCCGAGCTTTCGGTCCTGGACATCCCGGCCTGGGACCGGACATTCTCGCCCCCGGCCCTGCTCGGAGGGCAGTACTACTGGCGCGTGTGCGCGGTCTATTCCGGCGGGGAGAGCCCCGGCTGGTCCGGGCCGCGCAGCTTCCTCAAGAACGGCCCGCCGCGGCTGGTGGCGGACATCCCCCCTCTCTCGTTTGAGGAGGACGGATCCCTGCGCCACGCGGTTGACCTGGGCACCTATTTCACCGACGACCTCTATCCGGAGGACCTGTCGTTCGAGGTGGCCTACGAGGAGGACCCGGCGCTGGTCCACGCCACCATCGACGGCCGGTGGCTGGACCTCCGGTCCATGAAGGCGGACTGGCACGGGACCTGCGACTTCAGGGTGAGGGCGACCGACCGGGGCGGCATATCCGGGCTCTCCAACACCTTCCGGGTGACGGTGACAGCCGTGAACGACGCCCCCTTCTTCACCGGGTTGCCAGTCCTGAATGTGACGGAGGACAGTGATTTCAGGTTCGACATCTCCCCCTACGTCGGAGACATCGACAATGGACCGGACCAGCTGGGCCTCTCCGTGCGGTCCCCCCACGCGGTGGTGGAGGGCCACAACATCACCCTCCACTACTCGACCGAGGTCGGGACGGACCTTCTGGCCATCGCCCTCACCGACGGCCGGCTTTCGGCAGAGGCCACGCTCGAGATCCGGGTCATCGCCGTGAACGACCCGCCCCTGGCGCTGCCGGTGCCGGACCTTAGGACCGCCGAGGACACGGTGCTGGAGCTGGACCTGACCCCCTACGGGGCCGACGAGGAGGACGCGCCGGCGCGGCTCCGGTGGAGCGTGGAGGGCGCCGGAGAGGGCCCGTACGACGTCATCGTCGACGGCCAAAACCTCCTGAGGCTCGTTCCCCGTCCCGATGCCTCGGGCGAGGGGGTCTTGGTGCTCGCGGTGTCGGACACGTCGAACGCGACCTCCTTCGTCACGGTCGGCGTGCGCGTCGACCCGGTGAACGACCCGCCGGCGATAAAGGGCCTGCCCGAGGCGGTCGTGAAGGCGGGCACACCCCTGAAGGTGGACGTCAAGCCCTACCTTTCGGATGTCGACAGCCCGCCTGGCTCCCTCCGGATATCGGTGGAATCCGAGCGCGCCAGCGTGTCGGGCCTCGTCATCACGCTCGCCTATCCGCGCGACGAGAGACTGGGGAGCGAGACCATCGGCATCACTGTCAGCGACGGCCAGGCCACCGGCAGGGGGGCGCTGTCCGTCCGGCTCCTGTTCCCCCCGCTCTTCACCGGGGCTCCGGATTCCATCTCCGTTCCGGCGGGGGGTTCGGTGCTCCAGGACCTTTCACGGTTCGTATTCGACCGCGAGGACGGGACCTCTGGACTGAGCTGGTCGCTGGACCGGCCCGACCCCGGGCTCCTGGACGCAAGGATTGACGGCAACGGTCTTCTGAGCGCAAGGTCGGTGGGGCGCGACGCCGCCGCCACGAACCTGACCGTCACGGTGACCGACCTGGACGGCCAGTCCTCCAGCTGGACTTTCGATGTCCGGATAACCCGGCCGGAGGCGACAGGCGCCTCCGAGGCCGTCCCGGCCCCGGACCCGGTCCTCCCCGCGCTTCTGGTCGCTGCATTGCTGGTAGGGGGCTCGGCGACGTTCTTTTTCGTCTCCGGCCGCAGGGCCAGGAGGAACTAGATTATTAAATACCAGGTCGAAAACCCGTTTTAAATTTTATGTTACGAAACAAAAATATTAAAAAGGGAGCACCTCATAGTGAGTGCTAATAGGGGAAGGGAGCCAGACATGAAGAGTGGTCCTGCTGTATTATCTATGTTTGTTGCGGCCGCAATGGTCCTCGTCGCCATCTCGCCGGCCGTTCCCGCAGCCACGGATTCCGCCCGGGCACCCGGCCAGAACCTGACCGTGGACCAACCCTACACCGTATCGGGCACCGAGACCTGGGAGAACGTGTTCGTCAAGACGGACGGGACGCTGTCCGTGCCGTCCGGGACGACCCTCAATGTCAAGTCCGTGTTCCTGCAGGGCGGGAGCCTCCTGGTCCGGGGCGGGACGATCTCGGTGAGCCAGACGATTCTGGGCCTGGACGCGGTGGTGAGCGGCGACTGCAAGCAGTTCAACGTCTCTGCGAACGGAATGATAACCGTTTCCGCGCCCGCGGGCGGGACGAGCATCGACCTGAGCCGGGGAGGCGAGGCCATCGTGTCCGTCAACGCCTCCGAGTCCGTTGTAGTGACGGGCAATGGCAAGATAGTGTGCACGGGCGGCAACGGCTACGGCCGCACCACCGCCTGGACCACCACGGCGCTGGGCGGCCACGTCTCGGCGGGCGGCCAGGGCCTCATCTCGCTGGGCGGCCCCGCGACCCCCTACGTCGAGATCTCCGGCGGGGCGCAGCTCGTCACGACCGGGCGGAACGGGGGGCGGGCCGCGGACGGCCGCGACGGCAGCGGCGCCGACGGCGGCGTCGGCGGCGGCTACAGCAACGGCGGCATGGTATCCGAATTCGTGGGCTCCGGCGGCGACGGCCGCGTCGAGGTGAACGGGCTCAACGCCCTGGTGAGCGACGCGGTGATCAACTGCATCGGAGGCAGGGGCGGGGACGCCGGCAACGGAGGGTCCGGGAGCACGACCGGCTCAGGAAGCAGCAATTACCCGAACATGTACTTCTGCGGCGGGGGCGGGGGCGGCGGCTACGGGGGCGGCAACGGAGGCTCTGACTGGCAGAGCTCGGGCAAGGGCGGCTCCGTTTCCGGGAATGTCGGCGCCGGGGGCACGGCCTCCTTCTCCCTGAA
>VGTL01000147.1 GCA_016874675.1 Methanobacteriota archaeon
CCAAGGGCGGGAGCATCCTGCGGCCTTTGCGAGACCGTACTTTGTCCATCCGCCGTCAGGCTTCTCAAGGAGACGTTTCACGATTCGGATGTTTTTGACATTCTTCCGGTCCATATGTAGGTAAAACGACTTACTTAAATATAAAGCCTACCTGTAGGTAAATAGGGATGAATATATACCAAACCTACCTGTCTCTGACGGTGTGGCGCCTTTCTCATCAGATTCGCGTCCAATGCCACTTTTATGCTGGAGCCAGGCAAATTGCATTGGAGCATCATCTAGCTGCATTCCGATCAAAATAACTGAGTATATGGACCGGTGGGGATTTGCCTGCGGCCACAACGAGCGAATCGCATATGCTCTCGCTCGTTGTGGATTCGGCGCAGCGCCCTCTCTACCGTATCGGGCGCTGCCCCTCTCAAATCCCCACCCTGTTATTCGGTGCTGTGGGTTCATTGGACCGGTGGGGATTTGCCTGCGGCCACAACGAGCGAATCGCATATGCTCTCGCTCGTTGTGGATTCGGCGCAGCGCCCTCTCTACCGTATCGGGCGCTGCCCCTCTCAAATCCCCACCCTGTTATTCGGTGCTGTGGGTTCATTGGACCGGTGGGGATTTGAACCCCAGGCCTCCACATTGCAAGTGTGGCGATCTTGCCGAGCTGATCTACCGGCCCGCGCTGCCCTGCCGCCCTCTTGAACCGCATAGCATAGATAAATATTATCGCTGGCGGTCCGGCCCGGTCTCCCGGGCCAGTCGGCTGTCTGCCTTCCGTACGAGCGCTCTCAGCTCCTTGAGCAGGCCGTAATCGCCGCAGAGCGCCTGCAGTACGTCCATCTTCAGGGCGGCGCGATTTGCGATAATAAGGGCCAATGCGTCCTCCAGGTCCTGCTCCCGGCCGAAACGGAGCTTGTTGGCGATGGTGTCCTCGAGGCCGGATATCGGTATTTCGTAGTCGGCGAATTTGACCGTGATGCGGCTCTGGAGGGTCCGGGCCTCCTTTTTACCGTAGACGCCCTTTGCGTCGATGTGGAATATCGTGTCGGAATTGAAGATCGAGAAATGCTCCTTGCGGCGCAATGCGTCGTGGATGTCTTCGGATTCGATGGAGAAACCGCCATCCCGCAGGGCCGTTACGATTCTTGGGACATCGGCCTCCCCAAGCTGCATTATGACGTCCACATCCATGGTCGCCCGGGGCCTGCCCCATCCCGCCACCGCGAATCCCCCCACAATCACGTAGGGAATGTCCAGCGTCGCCATCGTCCGGACGAATTTCCTCAGTACCGGCTCGAGCTCATCCATTCTTCGGGCTCCTGCCGAGCTTTACGCAGAAATTGGAAAGGTCCATCAGCACTTGTATCCTTGCCGGCGGCGAGAGCGCCCTCATCCTGATGGCTTCCCTCACGACCTCGCGCTCGCGGCGCGCATTGTTCAGGCGCCTCTCGCGCAATATCGATGCCCGGATATCCGTGCGTTCCCTGATCGGCCGCCTCCGCGACATCGCTTATCAATCGTCTTGTTGGTATTTACGGTTATCGGGGACACCGATGAAGAGCCGGGCCAAAACATATATCCGGTCGGGATTGTTGAAGGGGCAGGGGCATCCAGTGAAACTCGTCGTCCGCTCCGGCAAGGACGCCGCCTCCGAAAACATAGTCGAGCACCTGCTCCGCCCGGGGAAGTGGGAGCCGGCCGGGGAGTTCGAGGGGGCGCCCGTCCACAGGATGGGCGACTCGGTCGTCGTCACCATCCCGGTCCACCACCTGTATTATGACGATATCGACGACAAGGTCGAGAAGGCCCTCGGGGAGCGGCCCTCGCTGGTGATATTCGCCTCCCGCCACAAGAGCGCGTCGAATTTAAGGACGCTGACGGTGCATCCCATCGGGAACTACGGGCAGGCGGAGATGGGAGGCAGGGACCGGACGCTGGTGCCGGCGGCGCCGCGGGAGATGGCCTTTGCGTTCAAGGAGATCGTCAAGAGGGCGGGCGGTGATGCCCCGCCTCTTCACGGAACGATTGCGAAGGGCGTCGGCGGCCTGAAATACCAGATCTCCCTGGAGGCGACGCACCACGGGCCCTTCCTGCGCACGCCGACCTTCTACATCGAGATAGGCTCGGACGAGGCCGCCTGGAGGGAGCCGGAGCCCGCGCAGGTCATCGCGGAGGCCGTCTTCGAGGTGCTGACGAAGGATGCGCCGGAGGCGCCGGTGGCAGTCGGCGTGGGCGGGGGCCATTATGTACCGCGCATCACCGACGTCGCGCGGGAGAAGAGCGTGGCCTTCGGGCACATGCTCCCGTCCTACGGGCTGGAGCAGGGCTGGTCCCCGGAGACGCTCCAGCTCATGCTTGATGCGACTCCAGGCGCGAAGCTGGTCTATTTCCACAAGAAGGCCATAAAGACGCCGATGCTGCGGGAGATGGAGGCCTGGTTTAGGGAGAAGGGCGTGGAGCCGTTTAGCTCGAAGGATATGGATTGATGCTGAGACAATAAGAATAAATAATAGTAATACCATGGTATACCAAGGTGATACCATGGCAATAAGCGGGAAGGATGAGCTGGAGACGGTCACGGCCAAGCTCACCCCGAGGCTGGCCGCCGAGATAGACGCCCTGGTCGAGGAGGGCTGGTATGCCAACCGCTCCGAGGCCATCCGGGACGCCGTGAGGAATCTTGTCGACAAAAAGAACCTGGCCCGGCTGGAGAAGGCCGTGAACGAGGACATCGAGTGGGGCCTGCATGCGAAGTGAACGGGCCGCCTGCGACGCCGGGCCGCTCCTACATCTCCAGGAGATAGGCCGGACCGCATGCTTTTCGGTCTTCGGCAGGATATTCGTTCCCGGACCCGTTCTCGAGGAGATTGAAAATGATACAATCGTCGATTGCGTCCGAAAACGAAAGTTGTTCGAGAAAGTCCCGGTCCGGGAAGCCGACAAGGTCTCGGTAGAATACACGGCCCACCGCTATACGCTCAGCATTGCGGATTCGAGCGTCATTCAATGCGCCCGGGCAAAAGGACTGGATACCATTCTTACAGATGATCTCGGATTGCGGGATGTGGCCAAAAGCCGGGGACTTCGGCCGGCCGGCTCGATAGGCCTCGTTCTCCGCGCCTGCCGGGAAAAAACCCTGTCAAAACAGGAAACGCTGTCCGCTCTGGACGATCTTTTGGTCAAATCATCTCTTTTCGTGACACCAGGCCTGATCAACAAGGCCAAGGACGCCGTCAGGGAAATCAAACGCTGACCTATATCGCGCGCTCGTCCTCTTCCTGCAGGATGCCAAGGCCGCGCAACGATCTCTGCCCCTCCTCTGTCAACGCGGCGTCGATGGTCTCGAGCAGCTTCTGCTTGTCCCGCGGGAGCAGGCCCTGAAGGATGAGGTAGTTCGAGCCGTGGCTGTAGAGGCGGCACTTGAGGTCGAGGTTCTCGACGAGAAGGCGCGCCTCCTGGAAGATCTCATTCGGGCCGCAGGGGACGAACCCGCCCCTCTTCATCTGCTCGTAAAGGGGCGCGCCCGGCTCGAGCATCAGCGTGTGCAGCCTAAGCTCGTCGGGCTGGATCTTGTTGAGCAGTTCTGCGGTGCAGGTCGCATGCTCCCTGAAGCGCTCCTTTCCGCCGAGCCCCTGCACGACGGTCGTGGATAGCAGGAAGCCCGCCTCCTTGAGCCGCAGGCAGGCGGCCAGCGTGTCCTCGGGCTTGACCCCCTTGCAGATCCGCTCCAGTATGACGGGGTCTCCGGATTCGACGCCCATGTAGAGCTTGGTCAGGCCGGCCTCACGGATCCGCCTCAGGTCCTCCGGGCTCTTTTTGAGGACGAACCTGGCGCCAGCGTAGGAGGCTATCTGGGCCGCCCGCGGGAACGCCTTCGTGATCGCGGCGAGCATCTCGAGCTGGTGCGCGGTGCGCATGGCGATGGTGTTGCCGTCGGCCAAAAATATTTTGGCGACTTCCGGGCCGTACCACTTGCGGGCCTCGGCGATGTCCGCCTTTATCTCGTCCATCTTCTTGACGCGGAAGCGCTTGGTCTTGTAGGCGAAGCAGAAGGTGCACCTGTTGTGGGGGCAGCCGATCGTCGGCTGGAGTATGAGCGAGAAGGCCTCCACCGGCGGCCGGTAGAGGGGCAGGTCGTAGTCGAGGCCCATCTGGCTTTGGTAGCGCGAAAGGGTAGATAAGCGTTTGCAGAAGGTTTTTGCGGCCGGGGGGGGTTCGGGAGGCCATGTCCGCCGACGAGCTGGTCAGGGCCGCCGGGATGCTCAAGAGAATCAAGCGCCAGGGCTGGCTGGACGCCGGCCTGCCGGCCGAGAGGGTTGAGAGCGTGGCGGACCACAGCTTCCGCACCGCTTTCCTGGTCGCCTTCGTCTCCGGGCCGGACATCGACATGGCCAGGGCGCTCAAGATGGCGCTCGTCCACGACCTGGGCGAATCGGAGGTGGGCGACCTCACGCCGCGCTCGAAGGTGCCGAAGAAAAAGAAGCGGGAGATGGAGGGGAGGGCTGTGGCGGCCCTCGGCAACGGCGAGGTGCTGGCCCTCTGGAAGGAGTTCGAGGAGGGGAAGAGCCCCGAGGCGAGGGCCGTACGGGAGGTGGACCGCTACGAGCGGGTAATCCAGGCGATGGAGTACGTCCTGCTCGGGCACCCGGAGAGGAAACTCAGGCGTTTCTGGAAAGGCGTGCCGGTCAAGGCGCAGGGCGCAGGGCGCAGGGCGCAGGGCGCAGGGCGCAGGGCGCAGGGCGCAGGGCGCAAGGCGCAGGGCGCAGGGCTGAAGGGTCACGGGGCAGGGGGCAAGGGAACGGGGCATGGGGACGGGAGACGACGCGTCGTCCCTTGACCCTTGACCCTTGCCCCGTCCCGTGCCCCTTGCGCCTTCCTACTCAAGCCTTGCGCCCTGCGCCTCGCGCCTCGTGCCTTGGAAAGCGTTGGAATTATGACTGGAATAATATGAAATACTAAGAACCCGATGTGAAACCGGGTGTCACGGATGAGATTTGCGCCGTCAATGGTTGCAGCCCTTCTCCTGGTCGGCCAGGTCTCTCCGGTGCTGTGCGCGGCGGGAGGTGCGGGCGACGGGGTCGCCGCGCCCGGCCCGATGTTCACCGATGTCACGTTCTCCAACGTCTCAGTCTCCGCCGGCCTGTCGGGGCTCAACGCCAATTTCCTGGCCTGGGGGG
>VGTL01000148.1 GCA_016874675.1 Methanobacteriota archaeon
AAACGGCCAAGATGCATCCGGGGTCCGTTTTAGCGATAGCTTTGACCGGATTGGGTATTTTGAAGGACAGGTTTAAAAAGGAGAGAAGCCGTCCACGTCACGGGGACGGCCGGCTTTCACATAGGTGCTCCCTTGCTCCCTTTCTGCCTTCTCCCTCGCGCCTTGACCCTTCAGCCCTGCGCCCCCGGAGGACCTTCGGTCCTCCTTGCCTAGGCGAGCCCAGCTCACCTGCGGTCGCGCCCTGCGCCCTGCGCCTTCTTCTTCTCAAGCTCGCGCAGGAAGGCCCTCATCACCTCGACCGCAATGTCGCGGTCGGCGCGGGCCTCCTGGCCCTTGACGGTCGCCAGGACGCGCCCCCGGGCCGAGATGACATCGTCGCCCGGGGAGAGGGCCAGCCTCCCGCCCACGGCCTGCTGCTTGTCGAAGCGGACGAAGAGCTCCCCGTCCTCGCTTATCCGCTCCTCGAGGTTCTCCGAAAGCCCGGCGCAGAGGCCGGCGTCGGCCAATCTGGCCCAGAACCCTTCCATCCCGGCGCGGCCGGACACGGACACCTCCCACACGGTGATGGGGTTCCCGTGGTAGCCCTCGGCCTGCCGGGCGGCCGGCTCGCCGTCCCCGGCGACGAACCTCAGCGCAAGGACCACCCTGTCGCGGTCCTCCGTGGCGTGCTGGTAGGCCCGAAGGTCCAGCCGCCTGATGGGCCTCTCCACGCTCATGAGTCTCAGAACTAGACACATCAATATTAAATATAACCCATGGCAATCTTCGTTTTTGAGGCCGGAAAATGCCCCCGAAAAGAGGAGTATGTCTTTCTAGATTACTGGTCCTGTCCACCCTGGTCATGGTCGTTTCCGCGGGCCTCCCGACATCGGCGACCATGCCGCGCGAGGAGGCGCCCGCGGTGGACATAGCCGTGGACGCCGGCACGATAAGGGTCGAACCCTCCCACCCGGAGGTGGGGGACACGGCCAGGCTCTTCGCCACGGTGTTCAACCTGGACTATTATATTCCGACCGCCGTGGACGTGTTCTTCTGGGACGGCCACCCCTCCCTCGGCCACATCATCGGCGTCGCGGAACAAAAGACCGTGGCGGCCTATGGAGCCGGGCAGTTCGATGTCCCGTGGGACACCTCGGACCTGCGGTCGGGGTTCTACGACATCTGGGTGACGGCCAATTCGGCCGAGAACCCGGACCCCAACCTGGCCAACAACAACGCCTCCCGCGAGATAATCCTCAACGGCCAGTTCTCCTGGATAATCGACGACCGCGAGGAGACCTTCGAGGGTCCCAAGTACATATCCGACATCATCGGCGTCTGGGGCAGCGGCCGGCTGACGCTGGACAACGCCCACATCTTCATCCCGCAGGAGCGGGACTACCAGTATGGCATCATCGTAGACGACCAGGGCAAGCTGACCATGCGCCAGACCGAGATCAGCAGCGACCACGCCCTCAGCATCATGGTCGGGGGCAGCGGCCAGCTCGTCATAGAGCCGGGATGCAGGATAAACGGCCACATCATCACCCGCGATCGGGCGCTCGTGACCATGGCCAACAGCACCCTGTCCGGGGGGATGTCCGTCAAGGGCGGCAACGTCTCCATCGCCAACTCGGTGCTCGAGGGCGTTTTCCTTTTCAGGTCCACCACAGCGGTGTTCCAGGCCGTGACGTTCACCACCAACGAGACAATCTCTTTTGCCGCAAGCAAGGTGACCGCGCAGGACACCTCGTTCGAGCTCGTGGCGGGCGCGCCCCAGGCCGGGGCCGACACTCTCAACGCCACCTCCGGCAGCGTGCTCAAGCTCACCAACGTCGTCTCCGGGAAGATCAACGTGCAGGGCGTGGGCAGCATCGTCACCATCTACCGGCACCTCACGATGCACGCCGAGGACAACACCGGCCTGGCTGTTCCCCACGGCACGCTCTGGGTGCGCAACTCATTCAAATGGGAGCCGGACCAGTGCAGAACCACTGACAAGCTCGGGGACGCCCGCTTCACTGTCATCACGGACGTTCTGCGCCCCGGCTCGGCAGGGACCGAGGCGAAGCCGGTCGGCTCCTACAACATCACGGGCGTTCTGGGCAACGTCCAGGCCCAGACCAACATCCAGCTGCCGTACTACCCGACAATGACCGCGGCCTCCAACTCGGTGTACCGGACCATCGTCTTCGAGCCGATATTCTACCAGACGGGGCACGCCCCCTGGAACATCACCGTCCCCACGGTGCGCGGCGACATAGGCTCGCCGGGCTGCTACTCCTGGTCCGGCGACATATACATCTGGGCCGACTTCAGGCTCTACAACATCCCCCTGTACATCGAGCAGCCCAGCGACTTCTGGTGCGGCGTGTACATCTACCCGACCGGGCGGCTCAACTTCACGGGCGGGGGCATAACGAGCAACCACCGCCTCAACATCTACATCATAGGCACCGGTCAGATGCTCATCGAGCCCACCTCCGTCATGGGCGGGATTCTGAACATCAACTCGCTTGTGGGATTGGAGGACGAGACCGGGGCGCGGGGGCGCTTCAGCGCCAAGAACATCGAGTTCAACGGCAGCATAATGGGCACCTTCTCGGACCTGCGCTTCTCGGTGTCCAACATCCTGCCCCACCCCTTCAACACCATCGACGGTGCCCTGGCGTTCACCGTGGACACGGCCGAGATAGGCAACGCCACCGTGACCGCCCCCTCGCCGGCAGGCACCGCCTCCCGGATAGCGGTGGGCCAGAGCCTCAAGTTCACCAACTGCGGCCTGCACATCCCCAGGCTCGCCACGTCCGGCAACGTCGTGTCGTTCTCGCTGTGCGAGCTCAACGGGACGTACCTTTCGGCCGGCAAGCAGACGAGGGCCGGCTCCATACTGAATCTCTCGGCCACCACGCTCTCCATCATCGAGTGCCGCATCGACCACGAGGAGGTCGTCCTGGGCGCCCAGTCGTTCATCTCCACCTCCACGGACTATCCCATCCCCCTCGTTTTCGAGGGCTCCTCGACGGGCTCCCTCACGGACGTCAACGCCCCGGCCATCATCGTGAGAGACACCGCCGAGGTGGAGGTCAAGTGGCTGTTCACCCTGACCGTGCTCGACGCCTACAGCACCCCCGTGGACGGCGCCGAGGTGTCCGTGCGCAACTACACCACCAACATGACCATCGCCGGGGGTCAGCAGACCACCGGGTCGACCGGGAAGGTCGTCTTCCTGCTCCTGGGCAAGCGCGTCTACGCAAACGAGGTGCTCTTCCTGGGCAACTACAAGGTGATGGTCTCGAAGAAGACCCTGACCGGCGAGCCGGCGGAGTACGGGCCCTACGACATAAGCATGAGGGGCAACGTCCACCTCCAGGTGCGGATGGACGAGTACCGCAACCCGCTGGAGCGCCTCCTCGTGCAGATAGGCAACCTGAGCCGCTACGCCAACCTCTCCGAGAACGACCAGGTCCACTGCTACGGCCATGTCTGGAAGCTCTACCGCGGGGGCCACTCGGAGGCCGCGGCCAACTTCCCCGTGGCGCTCACCCTGAGCAACAGCGGCCTGCAGTACAACGGCACCACCGACGGCAACGGCTTCTTCAACATCACGTTCAGGGCGCCGCCGCCCTCCGACCGCAACATAACCGTCACCGTCACGGCCTCCGAGGCGGGCGCCGAGACCGGCTCTGACTCGGTATTCAACCTCTCCGTCCCGCTGCCCCGGCCCGACTCCCTCAAGGTCACGTTGCAGGGCTTCGACCGATCCGACAGGACATACACGCGCAACAAGGACAATGTCACCGTATACGGCAACGTGGAGTTCGTGCGCTCGGGGAAGGTGATCGGGGTCGCCGCCAACGCCTCCATCCGGGTCACCGTGAACCCGGGCTCGCGCGATTTCTACTCCACGACCGACGCCAGCGGGACCTTCCGCGTGCCCCTGGGCCGGTACTCGACCGTGGCGGCCTACACCATCACGGTGAGCGCGACGTACACCCAGGGCAGCCTCAGCGTGTCCGGGGCGCCCGCCGTCGGGGGATTCTCGGTGAAGAAGGAGGTGGCGCCGGCGGCCGCTGCGCCCGTCCCGATATGGCTCGTGGCGGTGGTCATCATCCTCATCGTGGGCGTGGTGGGCGTGGCCGCCTTCTTCGTCATGCGCATGCAGGCCGAGGCCGCCAAGCTCGTCGAGTGCGGCGAGTGCGGCGCGTTCATACCCGAGAGCGCCCTGAAGTGCCCCAAGTGCCAGACCGAGTTCGAGACCGAGGTGGTCAAGTGCTCGGAGTGCGGCTCCTGGATACCGCCCAACGTGACGGAGTGCCCCAAGTGCAACGCCCAGTTCAAGAAGCGGGCCCCCGTCTCCAAGGTGCGCAAGCCCGGCGCCCCGCCCAAGCCGGGCGGGCCGGGAAAGCCCGCCGAGCCCGGAAAGCCCGGCGAGCCGGCCAAGCCGCAGGAGGCCGCGGCGATGCCGCCGGCCCCGCCGGAGGACTACACCCCGCCGCCTCCGCCGCCGGCGGCGAAGTGATGGGAAAGGCAGCGGGGAGCGGGCGGCAGGGAGCGGTGGACGACGGGTCCCGTTTCGTCACCGCTGCCCGCTGCCCATTGCCCCACCGCTGCCTGCCGCCCGCTCCCCGCTCCCCCTTGCGCGACAATCGCTACTTTATCATTCCGTCCAGGCCGCAGCCGGGGCACTTTATCCTCAGGGGCCGATCCGAGCTGTAGATCGGGATGATGCCCTTGCAGCCGGCGCAGCGGGCGCGCCCGAGCACCCTGCGGTCGTCGGAGGGAGCGGACGGGGGCTGGGGTGTGGAGGGGGTGCCGGGGGCCGCGGGAGGCTGGGCGCCCGTTCCGGGCGGGATGGCCTTCTTGCCGTACAGGGCGGCGTAGATCTGCCTGGCCGACAGGCGCTGGCCGGCGGCCCCGGCCGCCTGGGCCTCGGCCGCGCTCTCCGGCCGTGAGGGCGCCATCCTCGCCGCCGGCGTCTCGCGCGACGGGGCGGTGCGGGCAAAGTCGTCCAGCGTTGCGGCCAAAGCCGCGGAGGGGGCCGGTTCATACTGCTGCCCCGCCGCCGCGTACTGCTGCTCGGCGGGCGGCTGGTACTGCGGTTGCGCGGCGTATTGCTCCCCGGCGGGCGGCTGGTACTGCGGTTGCGCGGCGTATTGCTCCCC
>VGTL01000149.1 GCA_016874675.1 Methanobacteriota archaeon
GACTTGTTAATAAGATGCGAACCGCCATCAAGCGGGCATATGGCTTCAAGACCCTGAAGAACTTCAAAACGATTGCCTATCTTATAGCGGGAGATATCAATTTACCCACACGATGTTGAAGAGAACCCAAACAATAGACAAAATGGTAAAGGCACCCTAAACGATTTACAATTCCTGAACCTAGTATGGGATACAACCGGACCAAATCACCCACATGTGGGTATTATGCCCCGAGGGAGCGCCGAAACTTTTCGCCGGATTCCTCGACGGTGAATTTAACTGGTATATAAAGCTAACCAGTAACTTTTCGCCCAACGGTTATATGCGTCCGGCACCAAGGGTGGGGGCGAGGCGAGCCTATCGACGGGAAGGTGCCAGGCATGATGTCCCCTGATACGAAAGGCAACGGTGCAGGACGGATGGCCGCGGAACTGTTCCTCAAGGATGGCGGGGATGGCGCGGGGCTCGGACGCCCTTTCGAGGGCAAAGGGGCCCCGCGCACCCTCGACCGGCACTCCACCGGATGGTACCGGGTGCTGGAGGCCACCAAGAAGATCTGCGTCCTTGGGGACCCCGCCGTGGGCAAGACCTCCGTCATCCGCCGCTACGCCCTGGACTGCTTCGACGAGGGGTACCTGACCACGATCGGGGCGAGGGTGCTGAACCGGACCCAGGTGCTCCGGTTCCCCGGGCAGTCGGCGGAGCTCAGGCTCCACCTCAAGATATGGGAGATCTCCGGGCAGAACCGGCACCTCGAGCTCTACCCGTCCTACTACCTGGGCGCCGAGGGGGCGATTATAGTCGGCGACGCCACCCGCGTGGAGACGCAGGTCAACCTGTGGAAGTGGATAGAGGGCTTCCGGGCGGCGGCCGGCCGGGTGCCGATAATCCTGGTTGTGAACAAGACCGACCTTATGGACGAGACGGAATTCGACCTGGAGCTCATGGACGAGATCTCCCACGAGTTCCGGTGCCCCTTCCGGATGTCCAGCGCCCGGAACGGCGCGAACGTCGACAACGTCTTCCGGGAGCTTGCCTATCAACTGGCCGGCAGGAAACCGCTGTCCGGCCCGCGACGCGGGAGGGCATGTTAGATAACGGGGAGATGCAGCATGTTGAGCAAGAATAAGGGCGCGGGGCGGGCCAGGTCGGCGGACGCGGCGCTCCCGGCATCGGCACCGGTTCCGGCGTCGACCGTCTTCTACACGGCACCGCCGGGGGACATAGTTGGAAGGCGGGCCTGCCACGGGGGGCTCGAGCTTCTGGGCTACTCCTGCTCGCCGGCCAGGGAGGATGCGGGTTTCTGGGGGGAGAAGATCCACCCCGACGACCGCAGAAGGGTGATGCGCGAGATGGCGGTCCTGGTCGGCAAGGGCAGCGTCTCGTGCGAGTACCGGCTGCAGTGCGCCGACGGCTCCTACAAGTGGGTGCTCGACGGGGCCGTGCTCCTCCGGGACCAGGCGGGAGGGCCGACCGAGATCGTCGGGGCGGTCCACGACATCTCCAATCGCAAGGCGCTCGACGAGGGCATCTGGGAGCACGAGGAGTTCCTCGACACCATGCTCGAGAGCACCCCGGGAGGCGTCTTCCTGCTCGACGGCCGCTCGCGGATAGTGTACCTCACGAAGAGGTGCCAGGACTTTCTGGGCCTGAGCGACCGCCACTGGGTGCGGGGGAACGCCCGGTTCCGGGTGCATCCCTCGGACGCCAGCGCCGTGTCGGCCCGGATGCGGAGGGCGCTCGGCGGGAAGCCCTGCGGGTGCACGGCCCGGGTGAAGGCGGCGGACGGGTCCTACAAGCGGGCCGGGCTCGAGTTCTCGCCGGTGAGCTGGAGGGGACGAAGCTTCCTTCTGGGGATCGTCGGCGGCTGCGGGGGCGACGGGCGGAAGAGGCCATAATCGCAACAGCAAGGCAAGGGACGATTTTCGCGTTCCCGGGCCGCTGATGCGAGGCGAGCGGGCAACCGGGCCGGACCGTCCTCGAGCACCGGACCGGGGCATGGCCTTAATGCGGAACATGCGATGATGTCAGGAAATTCCAGGAAATAATGCAGGCATCTCGGGGTGATCGTAAGGATACTCAGGGCACTCCTGGTTGGCGATATGAAGAAGACGAAATTGGCGTGGGCGGGGAAGATAAGCTACGATGTCCTCCAAATCTACCTGGAACTCCTGTTGTTGAATGATCTTGTGTCTCTGGTCCAGGCGAAGCCGGGTCATGAACTCGTCAGGATAACCGATAAAGGCCGCGCGCTCTTGAGAATCTATGACGAGATTTTCTCTAGGCTTCTGGATGACGAATGACATCCATTCGGGATGCTCATCCGGGATGCTCATTCGAAATGCTCATCCCGGGTGAGCCAGGAATATATCGATCCAACAATATGCCGATTCGGGACCTTTTCGTCCCGGGAGGAATCGGATGGCAAGAAATGGTTGGCTGGAGTTGCTCGGAGTATCGATGGTGGGTGTGATGATGCTGTTGACGTCGGTTCCGTCAAAGACATCAGGAACTGCGAACTACTGGTGGGAACAGAACTCCGGACAGGACTTCGCAGGGGATACAATGACAAATGTGCATGTCTGCAACGTCAATCCCGGGTTCTATTTCGTCCACCTTGAAGACAACGAATCAGATACATATGATTTCGATTACTCATCGAATCTTGTTCCGGTCCTATTATGGGACGTGGTATCACCATCTGCGAATGTTCACATCTATTCTCAATCATTCACGCCCGACATCGATGGCGTTGTGGACAAGGTGGATTTAAGGGTATATCGTACTGGGCAGACGTATCCAAAAACACCGGCAAATGAGGATGCAAAACTGATTATCCGGATAACCGACGCTGTCCAGAGCGGTGACTGTGAACCGATCATGAACAATGTACTTGTGGAGTGGTATTTCGCGCCATCGCAGGTACCCCAGAATTCGGGGTTGTACACATACATCCTGACTGAATATGACTCCTGCCATAGCACTCCCCTCGAGGCCGGTACAGTATATGACCTTGTTGTCACGACCGACGCAGATTCAAATCAACAACAGGGTGTCGGTTATTTCTGGGATGCCGATTTCAATCAGGATACTTCAGGGACCGATGGATGTCAAAAGGGATATGATCAGAACAATGAGACTGAATGGACTGCAATCTCGTATGATTTTCCGTTCAAGGTGTATGTCCATAACTTCGTCCATTCCGGGGAGATTGTATCGTCAGTCCATAATTGCGGGAGCCCGGTAACATTCTCGGAGACCTTCATCGAGCACAGGGAAGGTGGAACGTTGCTGTTCTCTGTCCGCGCCGGACCCACTTCATCTCCAGACGGGAGCTGGAGCGATTGGGTGGATCAAGGGTATGGAAGCCAGAATCCCGGTCTTGATCCAAACCAATATGTCCAATACAAAATCGAGTTCGTCGCCGGAGATGACGATCTCACGACAGAAGGCGTCTGCGTGGTCCGAATCGGGTGGTTGTGACGCGTAAAAGCTTCCTCGGATTTACTCCATCTTTTTTCGGAGCAACCAGCTTTTTCACAACGGGGGGTGTTTTCCGCTGGATATCTCTGGCATACAGCCATGGTGATCTGTTAGGTGAGTGGTCGACTTGTAGGTCCTATTTCGGTGTTTACGTAATGTATTTATATTGCTAGGTGGATGATAAATGGGCCTCATTATGAAAAGCAATCCAGCGAATAGGAAATTCGGCCCGATTCTGTTCAGCGGATTGCTAGTCATGAGTAGCTTCCTCTTTCCTCCTCACCATGTTGGCGCCAGCCCGGAATCATGCAACGCCAGGTCGGAATCCTGGATCGTCAACGACTTGGGACGCCCGTACAATGTCTCCTCTTCTGATACTAGTTACGGGCTCTACGATCTGGCGGCAGGAGATGGAGATCGTGATGGTGAATCGGAGGTCTACGTCAACTCCAATTACAACGCTCATGTATACCGATATTCCGCGGACAACAACAGTTGGGTGGCGGACGACATCGGGCGATTGCTGGAAGATTCCCACGGGACTAATATAATAATAGGTGATGCCGATGACGATGGATATGACGAGGTGTATGCCGGAACTACTATTAACGGGGCCAACAATTACATATTTCAACTGAACAAGGGGAAAGACGGCTGGGAAAAAGATTTACTCGGCTCCACCGGCAACACCAGCAATGGATATGCGATAGGCGATGGGAATAACGACAATCGAAACGAGCTCTTCAGTTCCGACGTGGATGGTCATGTCTACATGTATTGCAAGACCCAGACTTGGAACTGCCAGGATGTAGGAAACGGCTCGGAATATCAAAAAGACCACGCCATCATGCGCGGTATTGCCGTCGGAGACGGCGACAACGACGGAAGGAACGAGGTCTATGTGTCCAATCATGATGGCCTCACCTTCCGGGTCGAGTATGCCGGATACGGATGGAACTGGACGGAGATAGGCATACAAAAAAACACAGTGAGAAGCGACCTGGCTTTGGGCGATGCGGACAACGACGGCGAAAAGGAGATATGCGTAGTTGCGGTTGGTTCCAATTCATCGACCATTATGTATAAATGGAACTCTTCCTCAGAATCGTGGGATGGCGTCGTGATGGCCGGGTATCTTCCTGGTTATGGCGTGGGAGATCATCGTATAATCATCGGCGATGGGAACGGGGATGGCGAGAACGAAGTGTTCACTTCAAGGGGTAATTACCTATATCGGCTCTCGTTCATCAACGGGACATGGACATCTGCTTACCTCGGCTCGGCGAATTCCGGCATCAATGCCCTGGCGATCGGATCAATAGCCGGCGACCCCAACCAGAAGGAGATATACGCCGCCTGCCGCGACGGCCACCTCTACCAGTTCTACACCGACGTCTCGCCGCCGGCAAATCCGCAAGTCAGAAGCGACACCCACCCCGTTCCGGGAACCTGGTACAACCAGGGCCGGGTCCGGATGCTCTGGGACCTCCCGCCGTTCGACATCAGCGGCATCAAGGGGTACTCGATAATGTGGGACACGAGCCCGACGA
>VGTL01000150.1 GCA_016874675.1 Methanobacteriota archaeon
TGAGCCGGACGCTCCACCGGGCTAAGCTACAGGCCCGCCTGCCAACGCTAAATGCCGCAAGGGTATTTGAATTTACGCGATTGGACCGGCGCGCCGGCCATCGAGCAAGGGCGAAATCTATTAAAAGGGGACCGGCATTCGAGTGCAGCGCAGTCCCACCGGCGCACCCACATGGCGGCGGCGCCCTCGGGCGCCGCCGCGATGCTCCCGTAGTGTAGTCCGGTCAATCATCGAGGCCTCTCGAGCCTCAGACTCGGGTTCAAATCCCGACGGGAGCACCAAATTCTTCAATGAAATCGATGAGAATTTGGTGCGAGTGCGAGCGCCCGCCACGGCAGAGCGGGCGCTCGCACGAAGCTGCGAATTGCGGGAGGTATCGAGCCGCAATTCGCATTCGCACGGAGCAGATCGCATCGAGATTATGGTGCGAGGAAGGCGGAATCGGAGCCAGCCCGGAAATGTATTGACCGCCCCCGCAACCTTGACATAACCCCCGGCCAATGCCATTCCGATGAAAATCCCGATGCGCCCCGGGCTCGTCGCCCCCTGCGGCATCAACTGCGCCGTCTGCGCCTGCTACCTTTCTTTCATGCACGGCGGGTGGAAAAAGGGATTGCGCATTCCCGAATGCCCCGGCTGCCTCCCGCGCCCGAAGAACTGCGCCTACTTCAAGAAATGGTGCACCCTGCTGGCAAAGGGCCGCGTCCGCTTCTGCCACGAGTGCCCCGACTTCCCCTGCAGCCACCTCAAAGGCCTGGACGGCCGCTACCGCTCCCGCTACCGGACGAGCCCGGTGGAGAACCTGGTCCACATGCGCGACCGGGGGATGAGGTCGTTTTTGGCCTCCCAGGGGAGGAAGTGGCGGTGCACAAGGTGCGGCGGATTGATCTCGGTCCACAACGGCCTGTGCTTCTCCTGCGACCAAAAGAGGCTCAAGGCCAAGAAGAAGAAGTACAGCTGGGACGACTGAAGGAATGATGCAGGGCGCAAGGCGCGAGGCACATGACGCAAGGCCGAAGGCGCGAGGCACATGGCGCAAGGCCGAAGGCGCGAGGCACATGGCGCAAGGCCGAAGGCGCGAGGGACAAGGCGCAAGGAACAAGGGAGGAATCCACGGTCGTTCCCTTGATCCATCCCCCTTGCGCCTTGCGCCTTGTTCTCATTTCTTCTGCTTCAGGAACGTCCCGTTCCCGTACTCCTCGAAAGCCAAGTCGAGCTCCTCCTGCGTGTTCATCACGATCGGCCCGCCCCAGGCCACCGGCTCGCCCAGGGGCTTTCCGGAGACGAGCAAAAACCGCAGGGGGGCGTCCAGCGCCCTGATGGAGACGCCGTCCCCGTCGCCGAAGAGCAGGACGTGTTCCGGTCCGACGGGCGCTTTGGCATCGGGAGCGAACCTCCCCTCGCCCTCCACCACGAACGCGAACGCGGTATGTCCCCTGGCGATGGCGTGCTCGAATCCCTTTCCCGCCGGGACGGTCACGTCGAGGTACTGCGGCTCCACCATTATATCGCGCACCGGCCCCCGGGCGCCCTCCACCTCTCCGGCGATGACCTTGACGGTCGCGCCGCCCCGGAGCCTCACCACCGGGGGGTCGGCCGCCTTGACATCCCGGTAGCGCGGGTTTATCATCTTCTGCCGCGCCGGAAGGTTCACCCAGAGCTGGAACCCGGCGAGCCGGCCTTCCGTCCTCTGGGGCATCTCCTGGTGGATGATCCCGCTGCCGGCGGTCATCCACTGCAGGTCCCCGGGCCCTATCACGCCCGAGTTGCCCAGGCTGTCGCCGTGCTCGACCCGCCCGCCGAGCATGTAGGTCACGGTCTCGATGCCCCGGTGGGGATGCCAGGGGAACCCGGCCATGTAGTCATCGGGGTTCTCGGAGTGGAAATCGTCGAGCATCAGGAAAGGGTCGAAGCGGGGCACGTCGTGGTACCCGAACGCCCGCCTGAGCCTCACGCCCGCCCCCTCGATTGTCGGCCGGCTCCTCGCCCCGGAGACAACCCCTCTCTGGCCATCCATGCTTGCACCCCCGTTCAGCGAAACTATGTCGACGGGGGGGAAGATAACGGTTTCTACAAATCCTGCCCTAATGGACCACCCGGTAGCGGAGCCAGACCAGCCCTCCCTTCACCCTCTGCACCTTGAACAGCCGGAGCCTGCCGCTTGCTTCCGGCACCGGCGGTCCCGAGAAGAAGGTCTCCGGCCGCGCCCCGCCCACGAGCTCGGGGTGGACGAGCAGCGAGACCTCGTCGACCAGGCCCTCCCGGAGGTCCACCTTCCTGTCGCCGGCGACGATGCAGTCGATGCGCCTCTCGCGCAGGTGCTCCAGGTAGCTTGCCGGCGTCGAGCGGGAGCAGAGCACCACGATGTCCCGCCAGTAGCCCGCCCTCCTAAGGTGGTGCCAGAAGCGTATGCGGCCGCGGGAGTCGGGCACCACCAGCAGGGGCCGGCGGTCCCGAGGATCGACCTTCCAGGGCCCGACGTGTCCAGCCCCCTCTGGAGGCGCCTCCTCCTCGCCAGCAAGAATCGTCCCGCTCCCAGCCAGCGTGGCGTCCTCCTTCCAGATCGGGGCCAGGCCGTAGTAGGTTTCCAGGTCGGGGGAGCGCAGCCGGATGCTCCCGTCAAGGCTGACGGCGTTGTGGATGACCACCCTGGGCAGCATATCGGTCCACCGTCCCGTCCAATGCATTCCGTATACAAAAGGCTCGCCCGGGGGTAGGCGAAACCGGCCGCGCCAGGCATTGTCATGGCAATCCTTGCCGGAACGCCGATTAAGAACATTATGTAATGAATTTAGATACTAGAAGATTCATATACTCGCCGACAAACCATCGAGGACGGTGGTTCGAAGAATGCCGCCCCCGAAAGGGGGCGCAGAAAGCGAACAGGATTCTCGAGGGCGATGTCAAAAAAATAGAGAGTGAGGAACATGGAGTTCGGAGACAGGAGAGAGAGGAGAGGGGGCTTCGGTGGCCCCCGAGAGATGCACCCGGCGAAGTGCTCGGACTGCGGCAAGGACTGCGAGGTACCGTTCAAGCCCACCGAGGGCCGCCCGGTATACTGCAGGGATTGCTTCCAGAAGCATCGCCCTCCGCGAAAGTTCTAATCGAACTTGAGCCGGCCCGCACCCGCGGGCCGAAAGAACGAAAGACGCCCGGAGCGATTCCGGGCTCAGTTTTTTTTCTGTTTCAATCTCATTGTTTTACATGATTATGGCGCAAGGCGCAAGGCGCAAGGCGCAAGGCGCAAGGCTGAAGGCGCGAGGGACAAGGCGCAAGGAACAAGGTAGGAATCCACGGGCGTCCCCTTGATTCTTCCACCTTGTACCCTGCGCCTTCATCCCATGCGCCTTCGTCCCTTGCGCCCTGCGCCTTGCGCCTTGCGCCTTTTTTCATTTCCGTTTTCCCCGAGGCCGCCCCCTGGCCCCGAAGCGGTCGGCCACGGTCCGGAAAAGGCCCGCCTTGAGCCGGGTCATGCGGTCGAACCTGCCCTGATGGGCCTCGGCGTCCTTGTATAGATCGTAGCAGGTCCGGCTGTCGATGTCCACGAGCACCCCCGGCACGCCCATCCTCTCGAAGTCCTCCCGGTGCTTGATGTAGAACGCCTCGCAGCAGCTCCCCACGAAACCCTTTCTGCCTTTCTGCCCTTCTTTCTTTCTCCTGATTTCCCCCAGCACCCTTTCCAGGTGGTGGTAGCTGTTGATGGAGATGGGGGTCATGCCCTTCTCCCGCGCCAGGGCGTACATGTCCCCGATGGCGCACCGGCCGCACCCGGCGCAGCCGTCGCGCTTGCGCCATTTGCAGTCCAGGGGCTTGGCGCAGTAGGGGAGCAGTAGGTACCGGGCACCCTTCTGCCGGTTCGGGGGCTCCGCCACGAAGTACACATTGTTCACGTCCTCCATGGGTATGCCGTAGCGGGTGAGCTCGGTCTTGCGCGCCGCCTCCGTGAGGACGGCGATGAAGTCCTCCGGTCCGGTGAAAGGTATTTCAGGCCTCTCCTCCCGGAAATAGGCCAGCACCGCGCGGCGGATGCTCCGAATGTCCAGGGGCAGGTCCTTGAGCCGCGCCTCGAGGTTCATGATGGTGTCTTTGGGGAACGCGAAGAAGTCGCCGGTCACGAGCGCGTAGTTGATGCGCCGGGCCGGCGGGTCCGTGACGAGCGAGACCCGTATCAGGCCCCCTTTCGTCTTGAGCGACGAGCGGAGCACCTGCCGGCTCTCCGGGGGCCGCCGGGCGCTGTATATCCAATCGTCGGAGCAAAACCGCGACCTCGCCGCCCTGAAGAGCCTCCTCTCGTGGGCGTTGAGCGGGCCGGGCCGGATGTCGGCACCGAGGGAACGCGAGAACCCCTCGGCGAGGGCCGCCTTTATCACGGGCGCGGGGGGCGCCGAGCCCAGCTCCTCGGAGAGCCAGGTCACGCGCCTTTTGACGGCGCGCACCTCCTTGTCCTTGAGCTTCTCGAGGGGGATTCGCAGCGCCCGGAGCATCGTGCCGGCGTCGAAGTCCACAAGCAGCGTGCCCTGGAAGAGGAAGGCGTCGCCCTCGAAGGTGCCGCCCGTGCCCGATATCTTCCGCCGGCCCACCTCGATGTCGTTTTTGGGCCGAAAGCGCGCCAAGACGCCCAGCCTGCGCAGCCCGAGCACCGCCCCCTCGCACATCTTCCGGTAGAGCGCCTCCGCCCTCCGCGGGATGCCGGGCCAGTCGCGGGAGGCGAATATCTCCCAGCCTATCTGGCTCTCATCGAAGAAGAGCGCCCCTCCGCCGGTGATGCGCCGGTTGATCTCGATGCCGTTGCGCCGGCAGAAATCCTCGCGCACCTCCTGCTCGACGCTCTGGTGGAACCCGACGAGCACGGCGCGCGGCCGAACCTGCATGAACCGCAGCGTGTCCGGGGCCTTCCCCTCGGCCCGCGCCCGCAGCATCGCCTGGTCGAGGGCCATGTTCTCCGCCGCGCTCATCGGCGGGGTGTCCAGGAGCCTCCA
>VGTL01000151.1 GCA_016874675.1 Methanobacteriota archaeon
GAGACGATTTTTGAGAAGAGGGTAACGCGGTTTGGGAACGGTGCGAAAATCGACTGTCCGCTCCAGTTCCTGGACAAAAAAGTCTATGTGATAGTCAGGAAATCACGCTGAGTTATGCAACACAGCAAATTACAATAATTGAGGAAATTGAACTTAGAGCGCTCCTACCTATCGTCGTATCCCCACTACACCGACTCGATATGGATTGATCTTTTATATTCTCCCGGAATCCCGTAATCCACTATCCGTGGAAGGGAGTGGCGTTTACGCGTCATTAACCCACGCAGCTAGCCCCCAAACGCGTCCAGGCGGACCTGGGCTGTCCTCACGGCCTTTCCGGCTTCCGCCCAGGCGTCCGGGTCGTCATGCATCCAGCGCTTTCCCTGCTGCCGCTCGATGTAACAGTCCACGGTCTCGGTTGAAACGTTGACGATGATTTCAAAGGAGCCGAGCATCCGAGAGCCAGCGCTGAGGCGCCGGCGAATCCGGATGTCGGGGGAGCCTGTTTTAGGAAGGCCTCCAGGTGTGTTCCGATGGAGCGCTGGCGTGGCATGATTGTCCCCTGCAACCCCGCCACGGGACGCACCACCGAGTGTGCCGGCGTATTGCTCGCTCCGGCCGGGCTGGACGCCAGGCCTCCGCTCGCAAACGGATAGGAGGATAGACGACATTATGTAAACGATGGCCGGGGTGTAGGCCAGGGGCTTGGAACGCCCCAGCGCTCCGGTCTTTGGCGCGATCCCCGGCCTGCGAGGGGCCTGCTATGGGAGTATTGCCGATGCCGAAGCCTACCGGTCCCGGCGGTGCGCCGCCGGGGAAACTGGAGGGCTGGGGGGTTGCTCCGATGGATTTGCGGACAATACAGACGGACTACTATCATGCGTTCGGAGAGGCATGTCCTGTCATTGATGTCCGTTCCGGTACATCCTGACCACATCCGAAGTATTGAGCAAACGGATGGAATGCTTTTTGACCCTGTCCAGGTGCCTCTTGTTGAATGTCCATATGCCATCGTTCTCCACAGACAGCGCCAGCGCGGCCAGCGGCCAGTCATCGGCATCCGTGACAAGGCGCCTGGCCTCCTTCTCTTTCGGGCGGTAGACCCTGTCCGAGACTATGTTCACGAAACCGTCCGAGAGCGCTCCCAGGATGGCATGAAGCCCGGAATCGGGGAGACGGTTCCTGTTCCAGACCTCGCGGTGCTCCCAGATCTCCTCGAAGATCGCCTCCGGCACCAGCCATTCGCCGGGATGGCCGATGACCGTTTCCCTAACTATCCCGGGCTTTATCAGTGCCGCGATGAGGACGTTGCTGTCGAGGAGGATGTTCATCTGGCCGCCTTCTTCCCCCTGCGCCAGTCCCGCACCATTGCGACGATCTCCCGCTCGTCGATGCCCTCGGCATCGAGCCTTGAGAGCTTGCCGAGCATCTCCTGTTTCTTGGATTCCTCTATGAACTCGCGGACCGTGGCCCGGAACCACTCGTTGCGGGTCTTGAACCCGTGGGCCGAAAGCAGCCGGTCCAGCTCCTTCAGGGTCTCCCTGTCGACCCTTAGGATCACCTGCGTGTCGGTCATTATGGCATCACCATATTGATATCAGTGTGATATCATATAAAGATGCCGGTCGGACATGGTCCGGCCGGGGTGGCGGGCACGGGAAACGAAGCGGGATTTCCCAGACGGTGTCTGGGCATTCTTTCCAGGAACGGATAGCCCCCGGAAAAGCGGCGGGGGGAGGAGGGAAGGAGAATACGCAAGATTGACGACGGCGGATCGAATGTGTCCGGGGTGGGGGTTTGGGGGTTTACGCGCCCCAGCGGTGAGGTTCGGGGTCCCGTGGTGGCCGGCGGGGGGCCTGCTTTTGGGCGTTTTGCTGGGGTCGAAGCTTCTCTGGCCCGGCGGTGCGCCGCCTAGACCGGAGGGCGGGGGAGACCCAGATGGATTCACGAGCAGTACCGATGTCCGTTCAAAGGAACTTGACCTTTATCCCTTTCGCCTTCAGGAAATCCCGATCAAGGGTCACGACGCACATGCCATGGTGTTTGGCTATCAGGTACTGGTATGAATCGTCGAAGTCCAGGTCGAGGGTGTCCCCGACGGACGGCATCTCCCTGTAAAGCTCGATTGGGAGGGTCACAAGGCTCACGAGGGGCAGCGCGTCCTCGACGAATTTCTTGAAAACATCCGCCTTGCCGAGCCTTTGCAATGCTAGACCTATGGAGTGCAGGGAGAAGTCCGAGATGTGCAGCTGCCCCGGGTTGGCGGAGAGGAAATCCCTGCAGGCGGCGTCCTTGCTCTCCCGAAGCAGGATCGCAAGGAATATGTTGGCGTCGACGAGGAACATTATCTCCACTCGGAGGCCTTATGCTGGAGCTCGACCGCAGTGTACCTGCCTGCGTATCCGGCGAGCGCTCCGGCCCAGTCGAACCTGAATTTTCTCGCCCTGGCCTTCCCGGCCGGGTGCCTCGACAGGAGGAACTCCATGTAATCGAGTATCTGCCTCCGGAGGTCTTCCGGGAGGTCCCGCAGACGGTTCTCCAGATCGCCAGTGGCCAAGCGATTCACTCCTCTTGCCGCATATCTATTGGCCGGCGGCATTAATAAACTTATCTCTTTTGGAATTCATTGATATTTACGGCATGTCGACTGGGGCGGATTGACCGGCGGGCCAGTTTGTTGGAGGGACTGTTTCGGGACGGCCTCCGGGCGGGCTGTGATAAGCGCTGGCACGGCCCGAATGTTCCTCGGGACCCCGTCACGGGACGTGCCACTGGGTTTGGCGGCTGGATGGCGCCCCGTCCGGGCGGGACGCCAGGACGGGGCTCGCGACGGATTAGAGGATTGACAACGGCAGATCGAATGTGTCCGGGGTGGGGGTTTGGGGGTTTACGCGCCCCAGCGGTGAGGTTCGGGGTCCCGTGTCGGCCGGCGGGGGACCTGCGTGGGGAGTTTTGCTGGGGCCGCGGCTTCTCTGTCCCGGCGGTGCGCCGCCGGGGTAACTGTTTTTAGGCGGTTCGAGGAAAGCCGGCGCCGGCGCACGGGCGCCGGCCAGCGCGTTTTTCGACCGGCCGGCCCCAACTACCACGCCGCCTCATTCAGTCCCCGCACGGACCCGCTTTCAACGTGGTGCCCGCTCATATCGAATGAGACCGGAATGAAGTTCGGTTTCCTGACGAGAATGATCTTGGCCTTTTCTTCAGGAGCGAAATGGCGCACAACGGCAATGATACATCTGCCTACGAGATCTGGGAAGAAACCCGGGACTTGCCTCCGGGGTCCTTCCTTGAGGCGCAGAAGGCCGGGGCCGAAAGAAAATCCGATGGCGGTGGCTTAATATATTATCATTCGGTTGATTGATATCGACGGGAGGGGAGCATGGCGAAGGAAACCGCCGGAGCGAGCGAGGACCACCGATGGCTGGTCTTGCAAAATCTAGCGCCGTACAAGGGCAAATGGATAGCCATTGCCCATAAATCCATCATCGCATCCGGATTTTCCCTGAAGACGGTCCTTCAGGAGGCCCGGAGAAAGGGCGTGGAGCCCCTCTGCGTGCAGGTATCGGATGTCAATATTGTCGGATCATGCAACCCCGGGTCCCGGCAAAAGTATAATAATGCCCTCCGCGCATATTTGTGACGGTGCGCGGATGGACTATTCCCACCTCCAGACGCAGTACGGCGGGCAGTACATCGCCACGATTCGGGGCAGGATAATCGCCCACGGGAAGACCTTCAAGGCGGTGATGGACCGCGTGAAGTCGATGGGCAAGATGTCCAGCCCGGAGCTCTCCTTCAGGTTCATCCTTCCCCGCGGTGGCATCTGTGTCTATCAGATGTGAAAGGTACGGGTCGAGGCGTCTTGGGCTTTTTCCGGTCAGGGTGCCCGTCCCGGAGATCCCGCTCGAGGTGCGGACGAAATACGGTTGGGCCAGGCAGTGGTTCCTGGTCGACACCGAGGCGGACATCACGATGCTGCCGTTCCATGCCAGCGAATGGCTCGATTGCGAGCTCACGACGAGGAAGGCCCGGGTGTACGGGATTGACGGGGAGGGGGGGCGGTCTGTGCTTCGAATATCACCGTCCGCATCGGAAAACGGGCGGAGAAGGTCAGATGCGTCTTTTCGGACCGGGATGACATCCCGTTCATACTCGGGCGGCTTGATATCCTCAAACGATATGACCTCCTGTTCCTGAAGGATCGCGTGTGCCTTCGGAAAGGGTGAAAGGGCGTTTGATGGCGCTCGTGCGCAAAGATGCGTGCCCTGATTCCCGTGGGCGCCGGAAATGATCGGAAACCCGCATTGCCTCGCGAACGGATCAAGGATCGTCCATTATAGGCAATCCCGGAAATCTCCCCATAAACCTTTATCACCCGCCCGGCCGATATCGCCCCCGGTGTTGACGGTGGAGAAGGGCAAGACGGCCGCATCGGTGAAGGGAGCGCCAAGGTCTGCGAAATCCTCCGGTGGCGAGCCCGGGCCGGCCCCTACTGCGTTCAGGAAGTGCTTCATTTACCAAGCGGCCTAATGGCCACCCGTTATTAATTGAATTGCCGACCGAGCATGGCGCCGGCCCGCTCGCTCCGGCCTGCTTAACGCAGGCCTCCGCTCGCGGACGACAAATTAGATAGACCTCGGCAAGCCGGGGTCGCTGTTATCAGCTTTGTAGATGGCCGGGGTCCGGCGGCCGTTTCGCCACGTCCTGCGGCCGGTCAGCCTCTTCGTCGTAAAACCCGGTCGAGAGGACGAAAACAGCCCGGTATCCGGTAATGCACCATAGATGCAGTCGGAAAAACGGTTCAACCGTAATCGTCCCTTGCTGCCTTGCTCCCTTGCTGCCATGCTGCCTTCCCTTGCTGCCTCCGCAGGCGAGCTTCGCTCGCCTAGGCCGAGAAGACCGCCGCAGCGGTCTTCTACGGTGCTGCCTCCCTTGCTGCCTTTCTGCCTTCCTGCCATGCTG
>VGTL01000152.1 GCA_016874675.1 Methanobacteriota archaeon
AGGGGGTGACGGGGCAGCAAGGCAGCAAGGCAGCGAGGGATGGGCGGCCCGGGTCCCTTCGTCCCTTGCTGCCTTCCTGCCTTCCTGCCTTGCTGCCCCCCTTGCTGCCTTCCTGCCTTGCTGCCCCCCTTGCTGCCTTTCTGCCTTGCTCCCTTGCTGCCTTCCATCCCCTATTTCCCAGATAGCGTCCGCCGGGCGAGCTCGGTGAAGGCCTCCTCGACGTTCTGGCCGGTCTTGGCGGAGGTGAGGTGCCAGGAGGCGCCGTAGCGCGAGGCCATGTACTGGAGCTGGCTTTGGCCGATGAGGGATTGCTCCTCGAGGTCGGCCTTGTTGCCCAAAAGCACCATCGGCACCCGGTGCCCCAGCTCCTTCTCGAGCAGGGCGATCCACTCGGGGATGCTGTTGAAGGTCTGGTCGCGCGTGACGTCGCACACCACGATGGCCCCTTCCGAACGGAACATGTGGGTCATCACGGTAGGGTCGTTGCGCTGGCCCTGCATGTCCCACACCATGAGCGTGATTTCGGCCTTCTCCTCGGGCAAAAGGACCGGCTTCTTCTTCACGTTGGTGCCGATGGTGTGGATGTACCTGTCGTCGAAATGGCCCTTGACGAAGCGGTTGACGAGGCTGGTCTTGCCCACGCCCCCGTCGCCGATGAGCGCGATCTTCTTCTGGCAGGCGGAAAAGCCCGGCGGGGCCGGGACGAAGGACGGCCCGTCGGCCGGCTCCGCGGGTGGCGCCCCTGGCCGGGCCGCGCTCAACTCGGCCGCCGGGCCCCGGCCTGCCCCGGACCTGCGGTTCCTGAGCGCCCAGGCGCCCGCCGCCAGGGCCGCCACGGCGATGATCACCAGCAGGAGCGGAATGTGGAGGTCCATCTTTCCCCCCGACCGACCGTCATTCCCGTATGGGCCTCATGGATAGAAGCTTTTCCGGCGGGGGGCCATCAGATCATCCCGAGGAGCAGCCGGTGGAGGCGCGTGTCCGTCGTCAGCTCCGGGTGGAACGCCGCCGCCACGAGGTTGCCCTGCCCGGCGAGCACGATGCGCCCCTCGACGCAGGCGAGGGCCCGGCACCCTCCCCAGACCCTCGTGACGACCGGGGCGCGGATGAAAACGGCGGGGTAGGGCCTCCTCCACTCCTCCCCGGGGAGGTCGACCGCGATGTCCGCCTCGAAGGACTCCTTCTGGCGCCCGAAGGCGTTGCGCGCCACGGCCATGTCGACGAGCCCCAGCAAACGGGTCTTGGTCCTTCTCACCTCCTCGTCGCCCTCCCTCGAGAGCAGCACCAGGCCGGCGCAGGTGCCCAAAACCGGCATCCCCTCCCGCGCCCTCTTTCCGATCTCGTCGAAAAGCCCGAACTTCTGAAGGAGCCTGGAGATGGTGGTGGATTCGCCGCCCGGGATGGCCAGCGCCTGGACGCCCCCGAGGTCCCGGAGGCGGCGGACCGGGACGGCTTGGCCCTTCCTGCCCATGTCGGAGAACGCCCTCTCGAACGCCTCCAGGTGCTCCGTCACCGCGCCCTGGACCGCCACCACGCCGGCCTTGAGCATCTGCATCACTCCATGCGACCGGGTGCAGGGTGCGGGGTGCCGGGTGCCGGGAACGGGGACGAACGACGGCAGATCGTCGCCCCGGCTCCCGGCACCCGGCTCCCGGCACCCGGCTCCCGGCACCCGGTCCTCAGATGGGCTCTATGGTCGACGGCGGCTTCTTCGTGATGTTGTAGGTGACGGAGACGACCCCCGGGACCTCGGAGACCATGCGGCCGGCGAGCCTCTCGAGCGTCTCGTAGGGCAGCCGCGTGGGCGTGCCGGTCACGGCGTCCGTGCTCTCCCAGCAGCGGACCTCTATCTGGTGGCCGAAGTCGCGCCGGTTCTTGCGGATGCCGGTGACGCGGTCGTTGTGGAGGATCGCCAGGTACTGGAACGCGCCCGACGAGGCGAGCTCCTGCTCGACTATGGTGGTCGCCTTCCGGACGAGCTTGATCTTGTCCGGCGTGACCTCGCCGATGACGCGCGTGGTGAGGGCCGGCCCTGGGAAGGGGGGCCGGTTGTAGATCTCCTCGGGGAGCCCGAGCGCCTTGCCGACCGATCGCACGCCCGTCTTGCGCAGCTGGATGACCGGCTCGATGACCTTGTAGCCGTAGCGCTTCCTGGTGTCGATGCCCAGCTGCCCCAGAATGTTGTGCTGGCGCTTTATCCCTGCCACGGTCTCCTCCACATCGGTGTAGTTGGTGCCCTGGAAGAGATACTGGGCCCGGCTCTTCTTGACCAGTCTCCCGAAAACGGTCTTGTAGAACGTCTGCGTGATGGCCTCGCGCTTCTCCTCGGGGTCGGTGATGCCCTTGAGCGCCGAGAAGAACTCCTTGCGGGCGTCCACCAGCCGGACCGGAACGCCCAGCGAGCGGAAGAGTCCGACGATGTGCCGGGGCTCGCCCTCGCGCATTATGCCGTTCTCGACGAACACCGTTATTAGCCGCTTGCCCAGCGCCCGGTGGGCCAGCATCGTCACGACCGACGAGTCGACACCGCCCGAGAGGGCGTTGATGGCCAGCCCGTCGCCCACCTCGGCCTTGATCTTGGCCACCTGCTCGTTGATGAACTGCTCCGGATTCAGATCCTCCGTCCTTATCTCCCTTATGTCCATGACCCCCACCAGCCCCGGGGGGATTTCATGCCGGGGATAAATAGTTGGTGACAGGACGGGGAAGGGCAGCGGGGAGCGGTGGACGACGGTCGCCGTCCCGTCCACTGCTCCCCGCGGCCCGCTCCCCGCTGCCCTTATCAAATAGCCCCGATAGCTACCAGCCTCGTTCCTGCAGGCGCTGCTCCTTGGGGATGGCCGGTATCTCCAGGCCCTTCATGGCGGTGCCCAGGCCCTTGGAGACCTCGCCCACCACGCGCGGGTCGTCGAAGTGCATGACCGCCTCCACGATCGCCTTGGCCCGGCGCTCCGGGTCGTCGGACTTGAATATCCCCGAGCCGACGAAGACGCCGTCGGACCCGAGCTGCATCATCAGGGCGGCGTCCGCCGGAGTGGCGATGCCGCCGGCCGCGAAGTTGACCACCGGCAGGCGCCGGAGCCGGGCGACCTCCTTGAGCACCTCGAAGTCGCACTCGAGCCTGCGGGCCACCTTGAAGAGCTCGTCGTCGTCCTTGCCCGAAAGCTCCTTGACCTGGCCGTTGATGGTGCGCTGGTGGCGCACCGCCTCGACGACGTTGCCCGTCCCGGCCTCGCCCTTCGTGCGGACCATCGCCGCGCCCTCCCAGACGCGCCGGACGGCCTCGCCCAGGTCCCGGGCGCCGCACACGAACGGTACGGTGAACCTGCGCTTGTCGACATGGAAGAACGGGTCCGCCGGCGTGAGCACCTCGGACTCGTCTATCATGTCGACGCCCAGGGCCTCGAGCACCTGGGCCTCGGCGAAGTGCCCGATCCGGCATTTGGCCATGACGGGGACGGTCACCGCGTCCATTATCTCCTGCACCTTCTGGGGGTCGGCCATCCGGGCCACGCCGCCCGCCGCCCGTATGTCGGCCGGGACGCGCTCCAGAGCCATGACCGCCACCGCCCCGGCACCTTCCGCCACCCTGGCCTGCTCGGCATTGACGACGTCCATTATGACCCCGCCCTTCTGCATCCGGGCGAACCCCCGCTTGAGGAGCTCCGTCCCGTGCCTGAGCTTGGAGAGGTCGATTTCGAGGGGCATCGGTATTCTCCCAGCGGCCCTATCGCCCGTTCCCATATTAAAGGTTTTCCGGGCAACGATAGAGAAATACACGCATGGTGGGCGGAGAAGGAGCAAGGCGCAGGGCGCAGGGCGCAAGGCGCAAGGGAAGGGACAAGGCACGGGGCGCGAGGGGGAAGGAGCAAGGAGGGAAATCCCCCTCTTATCCCCCTTGTTCCTTGCGCCTTCACCCTCGCTCCTCAAGCCTTGCGCCCTGCGCCTTGCGCCTTGGGCCTTCCCCTGCGCCCTGCGCCATGCGCCATGCGCCTTCCTCCCAAATGATTAACTGTCGATTCGCGAATATGGTCGCCGATGCGGCAGGAATTGGACGAGGAGGCCTTCAGGGCCCGCAGGGAGAGGCTGGTGGACGGCCTGGCGCACCGGGGATACGTGACAAGCCCCGATGTGCTGGAGGCGATGAAGGCCGTACGGCGCCACCTCTTCGTCCCAGAGCGCCTGCGCCCCGACGCCTACGACGACCGGCCCCTGGACATCGGGGAGGGCCAGACCATCTCGGCCCCCCACATGGTCGGCATCATGGCCGAAAAGCTCGACCTTGGGCCGGGCCAGAGGGTGCTCGAGATCGGGGGCGGGTCGGGGTACCACGCCGCGGTGGCGGCGCACATCGTGGGCCCGACCGGCCGGGTCTTCTCGGTCGAGCGCATCGCCCCCCTCGCCGGGCGGGCGCGCCGGAACCTGGAGGAGGCCGGATACTCCAAGACGGTGACGATGGTCGTGGGGGACGGGACGCTGGGCCTCCCGGAGCACGCCCCCTACGACCGCATCTTCGTCGCGGCCGCCTCGCCGTGCGTCCCGCCCCCCCTCTTCGAACAGCTCCGGGAGGGTGGCAAGATGCTCGTGCCGGTGGGGGACGTCTACCTGGGCCAGGAGCTCGTCATGGTCGACAAGCACAACGGCCGGCCGGTGACCACCGAGCACGGCGGCTGCGTCTTCGTGCCTCTCATCGGCGTCCACGGCTTCAGGCGGTGAACGGGAATGGGAATGCCGGGAAAAGGCAGAAAGGCAGAAGGGCAGAAAGGCAGAATGGGACGGAGGGACACGGTGCCGTCCGTCCCTTTCTGCCTTGCTGCCTTTCTGCCTTGCTGCCCCGCATACGATCGGTGAGCTCGCATGGCCCAGCTCCGCCTCGGCCGCATGACCCTCCACTGGTGCGCGCGCTGCGGCGTGCCCCTAATCGAGAAGGTTCCCTGCGGGC
>VGTL01000153.1 GCA_016874675.1 Methanobacteriota archaeon
TCAACGACAATGCGACATGCGATGCGATTTGGGCCTCGTTACTCTCGCCCAAATCGCAGATTCGTAAGACCGCTCGCTCTCCGTGGCGAGCGGTCTTACTCTCAAATCCCTCCACCCGCACTCTAAGCGATTGGGGAAGTGCGGGTGTCGGGATTTGAACCCGAGCTATTAGCTTGGAAGGCTAAAGTCATAGCCACTAGACTACACCCGCGCCCCGGTGCAGGTAGGGAATGGTCCCGGCAATATAATAATTTGGCGCGGACGAGAAAGTTGCGTATAGATGGTAAAGTGCAACTTTGGAGTGAATCGAAAGGCGGGTTCGCGGGCCTTTCGATTCAATAGGTATAGATAACCGGAAGGTCATTTCCCTGCCGATGCGCGGCAGGTTCGTCACGTTCGAGGGCATAGACGGCTGCGGCAAGACGACGGTCTCGAAGAAGGTGCTGGGCCGACTGCGGAAGCGGAAGGTCCGGGCGGTCTGGACCTGCGAGCCGACGAGGACCTGGCTGGGGAACGCGGTCAGGCGCGGCTGGGCCGAGGGGGCGGGCGTGTTCACGGAGGCGTTCCTGTTCATGGCCGACCGATCCGAGCACGTCGACGAGATATGCGCCCGCATGGGCAAGGGCCAAACCGTGCTCTGCGACCGGTACCTCGACTCCACGCTGGCCTACCAGGCGGCCGGGGTGGACGAAGACCTCACCGCCGGGATGATGGACTGGCTCCGCCGGGCCCACCTTCCCTTCCTGCTCCTTCCGGACCTGACCATCTACATCCGCGTCAGGCCGGAACTGGGCCTCTCCCGGATATCCGGTCGCAAGGGACGGACCAAGTTCGAAAGGCTCGCCTTCCTCGGGAGGGTGGCCCGAAACTACGACGCCCTGGCGGCCGCGGAGCCCCAGCGGATGAAGGTCGTGGACGGCTCCGGGCCGCTGGACGGTGTCGTCGAGCTTTGCCTGGCCGAGATAGGGAAGATCCTGTGAGCGGGCGGCTCAGGGCCTCGGCGGCCGGAAGCCCTCGCGCTCCCCCAGGTGCATTATCCTGATTTCGGCCATGCCCGGCGGGAGCTCGACGTCCAAGACGAGGACGCTCTCCAGTCCCTCCTCGTCCCGGAGCACGGTGCGGAACTTGCCGTGCCCCTCAACCGGCGCCACCCCGGTCACCCGCAACCTGAGCGTCTCCCCGACCGCAAGCCTCGCCATGGAAATTCCACCGGCGCCCCGGGCGCGCCCTCGATATCCGCCTGCGGGCATAAAATGGTTGCCCAGCGGATTCTGCACAACCTTTAACTTCTGGCACCCCATTCGAGAGAAACGATGGCAGGCTACGCCGCCCCGCCGGGCCAGCCGGCTCCCGAGACCGACCACGAGAAGATAGCCTCGCGAGCCCTCATCCTCCTGCGCGAGGGCCGCTACAACGAGGCCATCGCCTGCTACGACGAGCTCCTCCGGCGGTTCCCCAGTTATGTGGACGGGTGGTACAACAAGGGCATCGCCCTGGGCGAGCACCTCCACGACTACGAGCACGCCATCTACTGCTACGACCGGGGCCTCCAGCTCAACCCCATGGACATCGACATGTGGCACAACAAGGGCAAGGCGCTCTACTGCCTGGCCCGAAACGAGGAGGCCATCCAGTGCTTCGACCGGGTGCTGCAGCTGAACCCGCACTACCGCATCTCCCTGGAGGGGAAGGCGGCGGCGCTCAACAACATGGGGCGCTTCCCGGAGGCCCAGGCGGTCGCCGAGCACATCCTCGAGATGTACCCCCCCAAGAACATCAAGACCTGGAAGGCCCTCTCCGTTCTGGCGATGTCGCTCAACAACCAGGCCCAGCACAAGAAGGCCATCGAGGCCGCCAACAAGGCCATCGCCATCAACCCAAACGACGACGGGATATGGGAGACCAAGGGGGCGGCGCTGGCGGCGATGGGCCGGTACCGCGAGGCGCTCGGCTGCCTGGAGGAGGCGCTCAAGCTCAACCCGGACAACCGCACCGCCGAGCAGACCCGCGACAAGGTCGCCGAGATACTCAACGAGTTCTGGGCGGGCGGGAAGAAATAGCCGCGGCCTCCGGCTGCGGCCTTCTGCAATAGGTCCTCAGTATCTGGTGTAGGCCAGCTTCTTCGGGGCGTGCACCACGCCGGAGCCCTTCGCTATCCGGCCGACCAGCTGGGCCCGGAGGCCCCGGCGCGCCAATATGTCGATGGCCGGCCCCGCCGACGCCTTCGGCGCCACCAGGGCGAACCCCATGCCCATGTTGAAGGTCTGGTGCATCTCCCGGTCGGAGATCCTGCCCAGCTTCTGCATTGCGGCGAAGATGGGCTGGGGGGTCAGGGGCTCCTCGATTCGGACCTGGACGCCGATTCTGAGCCGCAGCAGGTTGCGCAGCCCCCCGCCGGTGATGTTGGCCAGCCCGTGCAACCTCACCTTGCGCAGGAGCTCCATCACCGGCCGCACGTAGATGATGGTCGGCGAAAGCAGCTCCTCCCCGACGCTTCGGTCGAACCCGGGCAGGTTGTCCAGGAGGG
This sequence comes from Methanobacteriota archaeon, assembly GCA_016874675.1. Classification (GTDB taxonomy): domain Archaea; phylum Thermoplasmatota; class DTKX01; order VGTL01; family VGTL01; genus VGTL01. The sequence continues at coordinate 2,528 of VGTL01000153.1, forward strand.
ATATTTGGGCGTCCTTGAAGACGCGGCGGGCGAGCGTGAGGCCGTTTGAGTGTATTCCGGAGCTCTCGATGCCTATCACGACGTCCCCGGGCCGGACCGCGCTGCCCGTCACCTGGTCGCCCTTCCTGACGAAGCCCAGGCAGGTGCCCGAAAGATCGAGCCCGCGGACCATCTCCGGCAGGACGGCGGTCTCGCCGCCGATTATCGAGAGGTTGGCAAGCTGCGCGCCCCTCGAGAGGCCCCTCCCGACCGCCCTGACGGTCCCGGGCCGCGGCCGGTCGACCGCTATGTAGTCCACGAAGGCCAGGGGCTCGGCCCCGACGCAGATCATGTCGTTCGAGTTCATCGCGACGCAGTCGATGCCGACCGTGTCCCACCGGTCCAGCGCCTCGGCGACGAGCAGCTTGGTCCCGACGCCGTCGGTGCAGAGCGACAGGTAGTGCCGCCCGAAGTCCAAAAGCCCCGAGAAGTGCCCCCCGATGTCCACGGGCGCCCCGAACCCCCTGCGGGCGAACCGGAGCTCCTTGACCAGCGCCGCTATGGCCGCCGACTTCTCGTCGATGTCCACCCCGGACTTGGCGTACGTGAGGCCCATCCTACTTCCCCCTCTTGCACTCGCTTTGGTGGAACCGGTCCACGACCCGTTTCAGGAGCCTTTCGCGACGCGCGTAGAGCCGCCTGGGCGGCCTGCGCCGGCACCTCGTCAGGGCCCAGGCGGTGAGCACCGGCAGGGCGACGGTGGCGTCGCCGTAGACGACCACGTTGTTGCGCACGGCGTCCTTGAGCTTGCCCCAGGACCTCGCCTCGGACGGCGTGGCGCCCGAAAGGCCCCCGGTGTCGGCCCGGGCGTCCGTGAGCTGGACGAAGAAGTCGTGCCCGCCCTTGTTCTGGCCCAGCACCTGCCAGAGCATCGGCTGGGTCTGCATGAAGAAGTTCTTGGGCGCCCCCCCTCCGACCTCCAGGGCGCCGTTTTTGGCGGCCCCGGCGACGATGGCCGCGGACTCGAGGATGTCCAGGCTAGGCGTCGGCTCGGCCGGGCGGCCCTTAAGATAGTTGAGGGCCAGGTTCATGCCCAGCGAGGAGTCGGCGTGCGCCGGGACATATATGGGCACGTCGAACTCGGCAGCGGTCGCAAGGAGGGACTTCTCCGGGTGGGGGGCCGTCCGCCGGACCTCCTCCCCCAGCACGTGGTGGACGACCGCGGTGGAGAAGCGCGCCGGGAGAGATTGCCTCTCGAACACCCGGCGCACTATCTCGTCCGTCGGGAGGAGGGTCTTTCCGTCGTGGATGAACACGTCGTAGATGCGGGCGATGCCGGCGCGCCCCAGGACGTTGTCGTCCAGGTCGAAGCGGCCCTGCACCATGGGCAGGTCGAAAGCCCGGTGCAGGTCGTGGTACAGGTTGGCGCCCGTGGAGACCATCCAGTCCACGAACCCGGCCTCCAGGAGGGTCGAGAGGACCCCGCTCATGCCCACCGGCGTCATCGCGCCCGAGAGCGTCAGGCAGACGGTGGCCCCCTCCTCTATCATCATCTGGAAGGTCTCGCAGGCCTCCGCCAGGCGGCGGGCGTTGTACCCCATGCCCCGGTAGCACTCCACGAGCTGCTCCACCGTCATGCCGGGAGAGACCCTGGCCGGCTCGATGGGCCTTCCCGCCAGGCAGAACTCCGTCCGCTTCGTGCCGGTCAATCCCGCGCCTCCGGTTGCGACGTCCACCGAATCCCCCCATGGTTATTAATTGGTTTGGATGGATACCGGTCCGATGGCCTACGTCGTCATCGTCTGCTCGTCCTGCCGGCTCGCCCGCGGCGCCTCCGAGACCGCCAGGACGGCCTCGTGCCCCAACTGCGGCCGTAGGATGCGCCTCGCCGGGCGGAAGAAGTACTGCCGCTCCGAGTCGCTGGACCATATACGGGAGGCCGTGGGCCGGCTCAATGCCCGACTCAAGGGCGGGTTGGACATCTACCTCGACGACCTCTGCTCCTCCCTGCCCGATGCAAAGCCCGGCGCGGCGTGCCCTCCGCGCGGGAGCGACGGGGGCGGGGAGGAGCAGGCCCGTAGGGAGCGGGAGCGCCTTCGGCAGTCGGGCCGGGCCGTCCCGACGAACAAGCTGGACCGGGCCATCGTGATTTGCCTCATGGGGAGGGGCGCGCTGACGGCCGAGGAGCTTCGGCCTCTTCTGCCGGTCAAGTGCCAGCCGGACCAGCTCGAGAAGCGGCTGGAGGCGCTCCGGCGGGCGGGGCTGCTGTACGAGCCCCGGGCGGGCAGGTTCGCCCTGGTGCAGTGATGCGGATTCCCGCCCGTCTCAGCCGGCCCTCCCGGTGCGTTTC
>VGTL01000154.1 GCA_016874675.1 Methanobacteriota archaeon
TATATGGATTGTGATTATGTTCGAGGAGAAAGGCGCAAGGCGCAAGGCGCAAGGGACGAGGGCAAGGGGCGCAAGGGACAAGGGAAAGGGGATGGATGGCGGGTTTCGGGAGAGGACGGAGGAGGAGGAGCCCTCCCACTTCGCACCTTGGCCCTTGCGCCTTGACCCGTGCGCCCCCGGACGAGCTTCGCTCGTCTGCGGTTTGCTCGCCTGCGGTCAAGCCTTGCGCCCTGCGCCATGCGCCTTGCACCCTGCACCCTGTCGTCTCACGCTCCCGCCGTCGACGGGGTCTTCTCTCCGGCCGGGGCGGCCGGGGGCTTCATGAGCAACGCCAGAGCCAGTCCGGCGACGACGAAGGCGGCCGTGACCTGGAAGCCCATGATGTAATCGGAGTGGGCGGGGGCATTGCCCAGCACCCGGGCCATCACCATCGGCAGCACCACGCCGCCGACGCCCCAGGCCGCGAAGAGCAGCCCGTAGTTTGGGCCCATGTTCCTGGCCCCGAAGAAGTAGGAGCTCAGGGCCGGCATCGCCGACAGGTAGGCCCCGTACATGGCCCCGTAGAGTATTATGACCACGAAGAGCACGGCCACGGAGGTCGCGAACGGGAAGAGCGCGACAAGGCATACCAGCTGCAGGACCATCATTATGAGGATGGTGCGCTTGGGCCCTATGAGGTCCGTCACGACGCCCATCGCGACGCGGCCGCTGGCGTTGGCGACCGCGTATATCTGCACCGCCAGCACCGCCATCCAGGCCAGGGCGCCCGAAAGGCCGGTCAGGTCCTTTGCGATCTGGGCCGTGAGCCCGATGACCATCAGCCCGGCGCCGGCGCCGACCATGTAGATGAACCAGGCCAGGTAGAACGTCCGGGTCCCGAGCATCTCCCTCGTGGTGTAGTCGCGGCTCCCGGCCACCCAGGCCTTGGACGCGGTCTTGGCCGGCACCGGGGGGGCCTTCCAGTCCGCCGGGGGGAACACCAGCATGCCGCCCAGCACGAGCAGGAGGACCAGGAATACCACCCCCAGAATGACGAAGGTGTAGGCTATGCCGTAGGTGCTCGCCAGGAAGTTCACCGCCGGGGCGGTGATGAGAGGGGAGAGGGCGTAGCCCGACACGGTGATGCCCAGCGCCAGCCCGCGCCTGTCGGGGAACCAGCGCCCGACCGCCGCGATGGGCGGATTGTAGCCGAAGCCGCAGCCCGTCCCCGCCACGACTCCGAACGTGACCGTCAGGATGGGCAGCGCCGCCGAGGGGGCGAACATGATGGCCCCGGAGAGCATGTAGCCCGCACCGGCGCAGACCGCACCGATGAGCGCCGGCACCCTCGGGCCCATCGAGGAGATCATGCGGCCCGCCAGGGCGAAGGTCACGCCGAAGACGAGCATGGAGACGCTGAATGGTATAGTGGTGTCGGGAAGGGGGATGTCGTAGGGCTCGGCGTGGATGAACGGCTTGAAGACGGACCATCCGTAGAGCGTGCCCAGGCAGATGTTCGCCACGAACCCCACCAGGACGAAGACCCATCGATTCGGCACCCTGGGCGCAACGGCCGTACCTTCCCCCCCAGGACGGTGGAGCACGGAGGTTGTTTAAATGGTTATCCCGGACCGTGCGTTAGCAGGGCAGGGTGCCCGGCCGGTGCTCCCTGCCGGGGCCGTCACTCGAGGAATATCGCCGGCCGCAGGGGCACGGCCTTGCCGGCCTTTTCCTGGGGGTCGTATCTGTCCGGCGCGTCGGCGCGGTGGACCTCGACCTCGCAGCCGAACTCGCCGGAGAGGAAGGCGCCCGCTCCCGCAAGGGTGGCGTGCTCCTCGAAAGGCAGGGCGTACTTGGCGAGCTGGTCCTCCGAGAGCTTGGGTATGTCCGCGACGAGCTTTTGGGCAAAGCGCGCAAGCTCCCTGGAGTGCGGGGCGATCGCGGGGTCCTCCAAAGCCGACTTCATCAACCCCGACATGTAAAGGTGGCCGCCGCGCGCCATTGCCATCGCGCGCCTGAAGACCTCCCACTTCCACTGCGGCGCGCAGTAGAGCACCATCCGCCTGGGCCCGATCTTCGTGACCTTGATAATCTCGGCTATGTCGCCCAAGAGGTTGCTCAGGTATTCCTCGCGGAACTCGGCGAGCGGGTCCAGCCGGCCCTCGTCCGGAGCCGGGAACGGCGCGTCCGAGACGAAGCCCTTCCCTCCGAGCATCTCCCATATCTCCTCCGAGACGTGGGGGACGAACGGGGCAAGGAGCCTCACCCAGGCGTCCAGCACCCTGCGCAGGAGGTCGCGGTTCCGGCCGCCCCGCCGGAGGTACCACCGCACATCCTGCTGGAGCAGGAAGAACGAGTGCTGCAGCGCCCGGCGGGTCTGGAAGCCCTCGAGGGCCTGGCCGGCCGCCAGGACGTGCCGCTGGAGCCGGCTTTCGAGCCAGCTGTCGACGGGCTGCTCGGAGGTCGCCTCCATTGCGAGCATCTCCTGGGCGGCCGCGAAGAAGCGCTCCATCTGGCGGCGGTGGGCATCGGCCTGGACGCCGCGCCAGTCGAAGTCCTGCCAGGGCTCGCACATGTACATCAGGTAAAGCCGCGTCACGTCCGCCCCGAACCGCTCCACCGCCTCGGCGACCGCGAACACCACGCCCTTGGAGCTCGACATGCGGCGCCCCTCCAGCACGCCCAGCCCCAGGTTGACGATGCCCTCCGGGCAGAGCGGCCGCGGGAAGAGCGCCAGGTGGTGGAAGATCATGAACGTCAGGTGGTTGGGGATGAGCTCGTTGGCGCTGACGCGGTGGTTCTGCGGGTACCAGTAGGCGAACTCGGTCCGCATGCCGCGCAGCGCCTCCGCCTCGAGGCCGGTCTGCGCCGCTATCGAGGCCGGGTCGCCCCGGCCCAGGAAAACGAAATCGAACACCGCGTCCGAGAGCCGCTCGGCCGGGAGCCTCCTCATCAAGGGCACGAGGGTGTAGTAGGCCATGTAGATGGTCGAGTCCGAAAGCGACTCGATTATCCAGCCGGTCTCGTCCCAGGGAAGCCGGGTGCCCAGCCCCACCCTCCTGGTGCATGGCCAGTCGTTGAGCCAGTCGACGACGTTGCGGTAGTAGGTGCGGCTCTCGGGCGGTACGAGCTGGATGCGCTCGAGGGCGTCGAGGACCTCTTGCTTCCATTCCGGGTCGGAGTAGCGGATGAACCACTGGTCGGTGACTGTCTTGACGACGCAGGGCGCCCCGCAGCGGCAGGTCACCGGGGTTTCCGAGAACTCGTACATCGTGTCGGCCAGGCCCGATGCCAGGAGCTCCCGCTTGACCTGCTCCTTGGCCGCCGACACCCTCAGGCCGGACCAGCGGCCGGTGTTTGGGGCCATCACTCCCCGGGAGAACTCGAGCTTGTAGGCCTGGTTGGTGGCGTCGTCGAGCCTGGCGGTCTCGGCCTGGGAGCGGATGCCGGCCTCCTCCACGAGGTCGACCGCCACGGCCCCGTGGCCGTCCACAGCTATCATCTGTATCGGCGAGAGCGAGGAAAGCTCGGACCGGTCCAGGCCGAAGGCCTCCTGGGCGGCCCCGTCCCTCTGGAGGTCCCGGAGCGCCACGAGGTCGAACGGGGCGTGCGCCGGCACCGAACCGACCACCCCGCTGGTGTGGTCGGGCTTGACGAACGTGGCCGGCAGGATCGGCACGGAGGCGTCCGTCAGGGGGACCCGGACGCGCCTTCCGATGAACTCGCGGCCGGTGGTCTCCCGGACCACCGTGAGCGCCTTGTCCTGGTGGGCGAGCTTTGGGGCCGCCTCCCGGGAGACCAGCCACCGCTCCCCGCCGGTCTCTATTACAACGTAAGCTGCATCGGGATGGAGCCAGATATTGGTGAGCCCGAAGACGGTCTCCGGGCGCAGCGTGGCCGCGGGCAGGAACAGGGCGCCCTCGCCGCCCTCCAGCCGGTACTTGATAAGCGTGAACTCCATGATGCCGACGCCCTCGCCGTCCAGGAGGTCGTGGTCGGTGACCGCCTGGTTGTCGCGGGGGCAGAACTTCACCGGGTGGGAGCCGGTGGTCACGAGCCCCTTGGATCTCAGGGTGCGGTACTGCCACCCCACCATCTTGGAGAAATGGGGGTCCAGCGAGGTGCACTCCCGGCCCCAGTCGATGGAGTAGCCCAGGGCGGTCATGCCGGTCTTGTAGCCCATGCGGCTCCGGTTTATCCAGTAGTCCGCGAACTGCATCGGCTCGGTCATGGTGAGATAGAGGTCCTCGGAGATTCCGTACTTGTCCCTCAGGATGGAGAGGTACCGCTCGTCCCGGTCACGTATCCGCTGGGTGGCGCCCACGATGGGGCTGCCCGTCAGGTGCCAGCCCATCGGGAACAGGCAGTTATGGCCCTTCATCCGCTTGTACCGGGCGATGACGTCGGGGACCGTGTAGGTCCGGGCGTGGCCGACGTGCATCGGGCCGGAAGGGTACGGCCAGGCCACCGTGACGAAGTAGCGCTCGCGCCCGGGGTCCGGGCGGGCCGAGAAGGCCCCGCGCTCCGTCCACCGGGCCTGCCACTTCCGCTCGATTTCACCCGGGTCATAGGCTTTCATGACGGTCCGCCGCAAGATGGTGGAACGGGGATATAATGCTTGCCGATTGGTGGGCCTTGGGACAATAACCCCTATTTCTCCCCAACGATTACAACATAGGCCCGCCACCCTCTGTATTTTCTCGGAGCATCCAGCTTAGCCGAGTTGCCAAAAGGGGTAATCCGCTTTTCATATACCATCTCAACC
>VGTL01000155.1 GCA_016874675.1 Methanobacteriota archaeon
CGCTGCGCCGGGTGGTGCCGCCGGAGGCGGCGAGGAACGCTGTTGCCGGCGTTGGGACGGCCGGGGGAGGTGGCGCGGGGGCGGCAGGTTCCGGCGTTGGGGGAGGGGGTCGGCCCTCCGACGGGGCGGCGGGTCCCTCCGCGGGCGCTATCTCCGGCGGCGGGACGGGCGCAAGGATCCCGGCCGCATCGGCCGGAGGGGCCTTCTGGGGGACCGCCGGCGGCACCGGCCGGGGCGGAGCGGTGATGTCGGAGGGAATGCCGCAGACGGGGCAGGGCTGGTCTTCGGAGACGAGCCGCGAGCCGCAGGCGCGGCAGGCGCCCTTCGCCGGGACGGCGACCTTGCCCCAGCGGGAGAGAAAGTCCCGTATCATCGATTCCTTGCGGCGCCTTGCCGGGTCGGGGTCCATCGTCCTTTGTCATTCTGTGCTTGGATCATTATATAGATTATATTCTGAAACCTGGACAATCCCTAACAACATTTCCCGGGTCTCTAACAATTCTTCATATTTCCTCATCGCACCCCGCGCCCTGCACCCCGACTTTATACGGTTTTTTCTACGCGTGCTATAATCATTAAATATCACCTGTCCGTTATTGTTGCGGGGAAAGGTGAGTTCCATGGTCGAGCAGCGCAGGGGCAGACCTTCTCAATATGATTCGCAGTGGTCCTCCGGCTATGACAGCGGCTTTGGCGCGCAGACCGGCGCGGGGACCGGACGCGGGGGCTACCAGCCGGAGAGCCGGCCGATAGAGCACATGGAGCCGATGCCCGGCGACCGCCAGGCCCGCGCGGCGCCCCGGCAGAGGGCCCACGACGCCTACTCCGACCAGCAATATTCCCAGCAGCCGGCCCCCTCTCCCGCGCCGGCCGCGGACACTGTCACATTGACCCGGGAGCAGATGAGCCAGTTGAGCTCGATTGCCGCCCAGGTCAAGGTCCAGCAGGAGGAGAACCAGCGCAAAGAGGCGGAGCTGCGGGAGAGGGAGGAGACGCTGCGCAAGGGGACCGCCCTGCTCCTCGAACAGCGGGATGGCATGGCACGGAAGGAGGAGGTCCTCAAGGCGCGCGAGGTGGAGCTGCGCACCATCGCCGGCGAGCTCGAGAAGCAGGCCAAGCGCGTCGCGGAGAAGGAGGGGGCCCTCGCCCAGCAGAGGAGCCTGTTCGCCGAGGAGGAGGCGCGGCGGCGCAAGCTCAGCGAGGGGTTCCGCGCCCGCGAGGGGGCTATTGTCCAGAAGGAGGGTGGCCTCCGCTCGATGGAGAAGGATCTCCGGTTGCGCGAGCAGGCCGTGCTCGCCATGGAGATGGACATCAAGGAATGCCCCTACTGCAACGTCCGCTACGAGTTCGAGGGGATACGGGAGATGATGGACGAGGCGCGCTCGTTCGGGCTGGACCTCTCCGAGCAGGAGCGCAAGTTCGAGAAGGCGCAGGAGCACCTCAAGCGCGAATCCTACAGCCAGGCGCTCGAGTCCGCCCGGGGTCTTATCTCGGAGCTCAAGTCGGTGCGAGACGACATCCTGGTGAAGGGCGTCCAGTACATCGTCTCAAGCGCCGGCAACACCGTCGCGCAGGCCGCGGCCCGGGGCCTCGACGTCTCCGAGGCCGAGGGCCACATGGCCCGGGCCCGGGCCGCGATGGCCAAGAAGGACTTCCGGACCGCCGAGGGCCTCGCGAAGGAGGCCGAGTACATCGCGCGCGACCTCATGAAGCAGGAGAGCCTCGCTCCCAGGCCCGTGCTCCCCGGCCCGGACGCCGGGGGTGGCGCTCCGCCCGGGGCGGGCCCCGCCGGTGCGCCGCTGCCCCAGCCGGCCGCCCCGGCCGCCCGGGAGCGGCCCTGGATGCCGGCGCCCGCTGCGCCACCCCCGTCCAGGCCTCCGGAAACGCCCGGAGCGGGAGAGCCCGACACCGGGCCCCGGTACATCTCGGCGCCCCCGCCGCGCTACGAACCGGTGGGAGACTCCGGGCCTCAGTACGAGTCCGTCCCCGGGCCGCAGTACGAGCCCGCCCCGGAGCCCGGGTATGACGAATCGGCCGGCTACGGTCAGCAGGCGGCGCTCCCGCAGTACCAGCCCCCGGTCGAGGAGCCGTCTCCGCCCGCGCCGAAAAAATACACCTGCTCGAGCTGCCGCGCCCAGTTCACGATAGGCACCCCCCAGCGGCCCGTGAAGGTCAACTGCCCCTCCTGCCGCACGATGATGATAATCAGGGAATGAGGCCGGCCCGGCAGCGGGGACGGAGGCCCGGCGTCGCGGCCCGATCCCGCGGCGCTCATTCGGGGCCCAGCGCGAAAGGGTTGCAGCGCAGCCGGAGGCCGGAGACCCCGTTGCCCAATGTCACCCTCACCTCGAGGAACGTGCCGTCGTAGCGGCCCGGTTCGGGCTCCAGTCCCTCCTCGGCAAGCCGGGAGAGCAGCCTCTGGCGGAAGCGTCGGGCGCGCCTGCCGTAGAGCTCCCTTTTCTGTACGAGGGACGGCGCGGGGTAGTACCGGCGCTGGCGGCCGTCCCGGAGCACCTCGAGGAGCCCCCGGGCCACCAGGGCCGAGAGGGTGTGGCTGTTGGCGCCCGAAAGGCGCAGGAGCTCCCCCTGCCGCAGGCCGGGGTTCTCGAGGGCCGACCGGACCGCCGGCAACCGGGCGCCGGTTCCCAGGAACGCCAGCATGCCGACGTCGTCCTGCTGCAGCATCCCCGGCAGGCAGTAGACGCTCCGGTTGCCCGACCGGACCTTCAGGACCACGCCGCGCAATATGAGGCGGTCGAGGTGCCAGAGCACCGACGGGGGGGCGATGCCCAAGGCCCGGGCCAGGGCCCGCAGGTGGGAGCAGGGGAGGTTGCAGATCGCCTCGAAAAGGCGCAACCGGGTCCCGTTCATGAGGGCCGTGTCGCGCGCCGGCGCCGTCCCCCGGACGGGGGGCGGCGGATGGCCCATCATCCTGCGGAGCGCGGGGCCCATCCCGCTCTTCTGCGCCATCAGCCTCAACCGTGAATGGACTTCTTCAGCTGCTCGAGCTTCACGTTCACCGTGAGCGGCACTATCGCGTTGACGAGCTCCAGCGCCACGTCGTCGCCGGGGCCGATGCGCTTGATGCGGCCGACCTCGCCCTTGAGGTCGCCCTTGATGACGTCCACGAGATCGCCCTCCTTGAGGTCCTCCGTGGGGACCTCGGGCACGAGGAAGTTGCGTATCTCGTCCTGGGACGCCTGGCCGATGACGCCCCGGGCGTGGCGAATGCCGCTCGTGAGGTTGATGAGCTCGTTCTCGTCCATCGCCTCGATGAAGAGGTAGCCCCGAAGCCTCGGCGTGCTTATGACCTTGCCCATCTTCATGCCCCGGTGCGTGCGGGCGCGTATCTGGACGGCCTCGGCGACCTCCTCCTCCTTGCCGAATGAGGTCTTCAGGGTGAACACCTTCATCGTCGGGAGCGCCCCGGTGCTCTCGAACGAGCGCGCCGCCTCGATGGCCTTCTGCCAGCTCCCGAAGTGGGTCTGGGCCGCGGTGTAGAGTGACTTATTGACACGCGTGATTCCGCGGAAGTCCTCGCCGCGCGTCCGGACTACCTCGAGCACCTCCTTGAGTATCGTCTCCTTGCTCCACTTCGGGGGCGGGGTGAGGCGCGCCTCATCGTACTTGAGCCCGGCGGCCTTGACGGCGTTCTCCCAGCAGCCGAAGCGGTGGCGGGCGGCCATGAGCAGGCGGTTGTCCTCGCGGCGGACCCTCTCGAGGTTGACGCTGCCGGTCTGGGCGAGGGCCCGTATCTTCTCCAAGACGAGCTCGTCGCTCCACTTGACCTGCTTTTGGCCCCTCATCGTCATGTCGCGCCAGCCCCTATAGGTTTTTCGTTTATATTCCTTACGGTTCTATTTCGAACTCCTGCAGTATGAGGGAGACTATCTGGGAGAGCTCGATGCCCTCGATGCGCTCCTTGGAAAGATGGTCGATTATCCGGTCTATGTCGGCCCAGGTCCGCTCCCCCACGCGCCCGCGCCGGTCGGGTGCGAGCACGGCCACCCGCCTCTTGTAGAACTCGCGCAGCTTTCCGGGCGCGATTATCTCCCCGCTACGGTCCTCGTCGTCGGGCTGGACCACCAGGCCCGGGCCCCTGAGGATGAAGTACGGGTGGAGGCGGTGGCTGTGGCGGCTGGAGCGGCACTTGACTATCTTGAGCATCCGGCTGGTCTCGCCGTCGCGGCCGACGTAGCGCAGGTGGATGACCGCGTCCGAGATGTACATGGGGATTATGGTCTCGAGGGTGGAGAGGTCGCCGGCGGTGCCGTGCTCCTCGAGGGTGCAGAGCACGGTGCCCATCTTCTTGGCCTCGCGCATGAGGTAGGAGACGAGGTCGCGCTGCTCGTACTTCGTCTGGGAGGACCACAGCACGGGTGTGAGCGGGTCGACCACTATCCTGGCCTTGGAGCCCTCCCACTCCCGCACGAAGTCGGCGAGCTCCTTCTTGATGAAGTCGGAGAACTGCTTTCCGCTGGCGTCGATGAAGACCAGCCTCTCCTGCCGCACGTAGTCCCGGATGTCCTCCCAGCCCATCTCGGCCGCCTCGGACAGTATCTGCTCGGGGCTCTCGTCGAGGGTGATGTAGATGCCCTCCTGCCCGGCCTGGAGGCCCAGTG
>VGTL01000156.1 GCA_016874675.1 Methanobacteriota archaeon
GCTTTCATCCAAAACCGTTGCCCAACAATTCTTCTTGTGTATGTCCAACCCTATCATTTCCATGGCATGTGCCTCCATACCCCTTATGGAGGCGGCCGGCTTTCAGCATGCCATCAAGGGAGCAATGGGACGGCCGTCGCCCCTTCCTGCCTTCCTGCCTTGCTGCCTTCCTGCCTTCCCTTGCTGCCTTTCTCCCTTGCTGCCTTTCACCAATAATACCAAGCTTTATCATCAGGTGCGCGATTTCCCGCCCGGTGGGAACGGAATGGCGAGGGGGATAGTCCTGTTCGGGGCCCCGGGCGCGGGCAAGGGTACGCTGGCCGACAAGATAAAAAAGGTATTCCCGGTGGTCCACGTGAGCACGGGGGACCTCCTGCGCGAGAACGTGCGCCGCGGGACCGAGGTCGGGAAGAAAGCCAAGGGATTCATGGACCAGGGGAAGCTCGTCCCCGACGACATCGTCATCGCGATGGTCAGGGAGCGCATCGGAAAGGACGACGCGAGAAAGAGCGGCTTCATGCTCGACGGATTCCCGCGGACGGTGGAGCAGGCGCAGGCCCTCGACAAGGTCGCAAGGATTGACGCCGTCTTGGTCATCGACATAAAGAAGGAGGATTTGCGCAAGCGCATACTGGGCCGGCGCTCCTGCACGAAGTGCGGGAAGATATACAACATCTACAACGAGAGGCTCAGGCCGAAGAGGGAGGGCTTCTGCGACAACGACGGGACGAAGCTCATGCAGCGCGACGACGACAACGAGGACACCTTCGAGAAGAGGTGGAACACCTACCTGGGCCAGTCGGAGCACGTCATCGACTATTACTCGAAGAAGGCGGGGCTGGTCAGGCGCTTGGACGGGACGCGGACGATGGACCTGAGCGAGGAGGAGCTGAGGAAGGCGCTTAGCTAGCCACGCATCGCAAAGCGCAAAGGCTCAAGGCGCGAGGAGCGAGGCCGGCCCGGCCCTGCAGGCGAAAGGTTTTAAAGCCACCGACGCCTCCAGACTGCAGGGTCGGAAAAGGATGGCGAGGGCCGGGTCCGGAAGGCCGAAAAGTGCGAGACTGCCGCCATACGTGAGGGAGCTGTTTTGGGAGTACGGACCACGGGGCGTCAGCTGGAGCCGGCACCGCGGATTCATCGTGAAAAGGATCCTTTCCGACGGGGAGTCGAGGGCCCTGCGATGGCTCCGGAGGAACATGACGGACGGGGAGCTCAGGCGGTGGTTCCGGGAGACCAGAGGCCGGGCCTTGGACCCTCCCCGTCTCCGCTACTGGGAGGTGGTGCTGGGGCTGCCCAAAAAGGAGGTCGACGGGTGGATTCGCTCGATGAGGAAGGGCCCCTGGCACCGGAGGCCCGGCGCATGAAATGGCACCCGGAGGCCCTGGCGCCCTCCCAGAAACTGGCCCTTCGGGACCTGGGCGGCATTGCCGAGGCCAGGGGATTCTATCTGGCCGGCGGCACGGCCGTGGCCCTGTATCTGGGCCACAGGCTGTCGGTCGACCTGGACTGGTTCACCGACGGAAGGATCGAGGACGAATCCCGCCTGGCCGGCCAGTTGAGGGAGGCGGCGCCGCGGCTTGCCGTGGAGAAGCTCTCCCGGCAGGCGCTCAACTGCAGCGTCCGCAATGTCCGGTGCAGCTTCATCGCCCTTCCCTACAGGCTGATGCGGCCGACCCTGGAGCTGCCCGGTTTCGGCTGCCGCATCGCCGCCCTGGACGACCTGGCCGCGATGAAGCTGGCGGCTGTCGCCCAGCGGGGCGCAAGGAAGGATTTCATCGATGTATTCGCGCTGGCGCGGGAGCACCGGCCGCTCGGGGAGCTTGTCCGGCTCTACGAGAGAAGGCATGGGTTCGCGGGGTCGGCCCACCTGATGAACGCCCTGGTCTATTTCGACGACGCCGAGGGGGACCCGATGCCAAGGATGCTTTGGAAGATCAGGTGGGGCAAGGTGAAGGATTCCATCAGAGGATGGGTCAGGCGGATGGCGATGGAGGACCGCCGGGGCTAGGGTCGTTCCGTGCCGGTGCCGGTATCCGGCCGGCCAAAAAATCGTTCGGGCGCGAGGGGATCAGCCCTTCGGGGCCCCACCCATACGGTTGTCATGCCCCAACCCGGAGGACGCTTCTGCGTCCTCCTTGCCTCGATGAGCTCCCTTCGGTCGCTCATCTTCGGAGCATTGGCGAAAATACCACGAATTCCGACCGGCGCGGTTGCGCCGGTGGCCGTCCTCCGGACGGCCATGGCCCGATCGCCCAGATGGGGTCCCTCTCCCGAACCCAGAGCGCCTCTACCGATAGTGGATTTACCCCGAAAAATGGCCCCATATCCAGGAAGGGAGATGGTCATCTGGAAGAATTGGAGCGTTCAACACCCTACACAAGGGCAGCGGATGCCGGTCGTCACACCTTCCGCCTTGTGCCATCAATAAAACAGTCATGGTTCCGGATACCCTGACACGTAGATAATATAAAATCACCGGACCCAGATGCGGATGGGCAGGGGAATACTGATGACCATCGGGATACTGAGCGCGGGCATCCTCATCGGAATCGGAATAGGCCTCATGGTGAAGTACATACTCGACGGCATCTTCGGCCGGGACGCCAAGATCATCAAGGAGCTCGAGGCCGAGAACGAGAGCCTGCGCGCCCGGATAAAGGAGTACGAGTCAGGCCATTGAGGGGCCCGGATGGAGGACGGGGAAAAGCCGCGCCAAGACGACGGCCCGGACGGGGCCGGTTCGGGATCACGGCCCGACGGGGGCGGGGAGCCGGAAGGCCCGAGGGAGACCCTCGAGGAGACCATCGCCCGCCTCAAGAGGGAGGCCCTTGCGAGGTCAACTCCGGAGGGACCACCCGCTAGCGGCCGGGAGGGGGAGGAGCAAGAGGGGGATGAGGCGAAGGCTGGCGGCAAGGAGGAAGCGGCGGAAGACGAGAAGGAGGAAGCGGACGCCGGCGGCAAGGACGGGGCGGAGGAGGAGACGGAGGCGGATGACGGCGAGAAGGGGGAATCGGAGCCCTCCGGAAAGGAGGAGGGCGGCAGGAAGCCACGGGCCCGGCGGTCAAGGAAGGCCCGGCGGGTCGCGGCCGCGGTTCCGGTTGCCCCGGCGGCAACGCCCCGGGAACCGCCGGTTCCTGCGTCCGGGCTACCGCCGGCACCTGCGTCCCCGGCACCGCCGCCGCCAGCGTCTGCGAGGCCGGCCCATGAAGGCGCCGGCTTCTGGCGCGCCGGCGGGGCGGGAAAGGACAGGATCGCAGACTCATCGGGGGATTCGAGTCGGAGAGAGAGGAGGGTTCGCATGACCAGCGAGAGGAGAATTGGAAGGGTGATAGGAACTGGGCTCGGCCTGGTGTTGATCATCTTCGCGGTGTTGGGCATCGTGCTCGACATGCTCGAGGTCATACCCGCGGGCCACAAGGGCGTCATCATCACCTCGCCGGGAGGGCCGTCGGACATCGAGATCAACGAGGGCTACCAGTTCGACACCCGCTATATCTGGGCCGACGTCGTCGTCGTGGAGTACAGGACCCAGACTGTGCACTTCATCGGGCAGGACTACGCCGACGACGAGAAGGGCTCGGTGCAGATAATCACAAACGACTCCATGCCCATCTTCCTGGACCTCTCCGTGATATACCACATCCAGGAGGACAGGGTCGCCGACCTCGTCTTGGAGAACGGGGTGGACTACCAGCACCGCATCATCTACCCGTACGTCCGGTCGATAGCCAGGGACGTCGCCAGCCGCTACCAGGCGCTGGACATCATCGGCGAGAAGCGCTCCGCCGTGGAGACCACCATCCAGCAGAACATCATAACCAAGCTCGCCGAGAAGTACATCATCGTCGAGGGCGTGCCGATGCGCGACGTGCGCATCCCGGCCAATCTGGAGTCGGCCATAATAAACAAGAAGGTGGCCGAGCAGAACGTGCTCACCGAGCAGTACAACCTCATCGCCCGGCAGTACATCGCCAACCAGACCATAGTCAACGCCCAGGCCAACGCCACTGCCTACATCATCGAGCAGACCGGGTTCGCCAACGGGACCGTGGTCCGGGCCGTCGGGCAGGCCCAGGCGATGGAGAGGATAATCGCCGCGCTCAACAGCACCGACCTGAGCAACCGGACCAAGGACTACCTGACCTGGGCCTACATCCAGGCCCTGACCGACCCCAACACGAAGGTCAAGTTCGTCGTGGTCCCGGCGTCGGGGGCGCCGATAATACTGGACGTCTCGGGGGAGCAGCGATAGTACCGGCGGTACCGAGACCGGCCTATGACCGGCCGGCGACCGTCGCAAGCGTCGTCCTCCTCTCTCCAATTTCTCGCTTCGCTCGAAATTCTCGATGAACCCAAGGGTTCAATATCCGGTCCCCCGGGTAATTGTACCGATCGGGTAATTTTTGCGGGGGACCGGATTTGAACCGGCGAAGCTCTACGCACAGGCTCCTAAGGCCTGCCCCTTTGGCCGCTCGGGTACCCCCGCTCGGCAATGGAATGCCCGACGCCGCATTAATGGTTTGCGCTCCCGGCCTGGCCCCTC
>VGTL01000157.1 GCA_016874675.1 Methanobacteriota archaeon
TGCCCTGCTGCCTTGCTGCCTTGCTGCCCCGCCGCTGCCTGCTGCCTGCTGCCTTGCTGCCCCGCCGCCTCCCGTTCGCCCATCTACCCCACCCTCCTTGCGAACTCATCGCGCCCCTTGAGGTACACGGTGTAGCTCCCCAGGCGGTCAGTTACGACGTCGAACTCTGGCGTCACAAAGGTCGAGGTGTTGACCTGCTCGATGAGCGCCGGGCCCTGCAGGCGGTTTCCGAAGGCGAGCTTGTGCCCGTCGTAAACGGGAACTGACTCGAACCGCTTCTCCACCGGGAGCCACATCCGCCGCCTGCGCTTGAGGGCGTGGGAGGAGTCCTCGCCGTGGTACTTCTCCTCCGGGAGGCGGGGCTTGTCCGAAAGGCCCAGCGAGGTCAGGCGCATGTTGATGAGCTCCACCTTCGTCCCCTCGTCCTCGAGGCTGTAGCCGTAGAGGCGGTTGTGCTCCGGGTGGAAGCGCGAGGCCAGGACGGCCGGCTCGGCCCGCATGAGCTCCTCGCGCGTTATCTGCACCGACACCTCGTGGTACTGCTTCACGTACCGCAGATCGATGAAGTGGGAGTGGCGGACCCTGTCCTCGGGGATGTTCTCGGAGCTCAGGAGCCGGGTCGCCTCCCTCTCCATGTCGTCGAAGAGCCGCCTAAACCTCGCCTTGTCCATCTGCTCCAGCTGGACTGCGTAGGTGCGGACGAAGTCGTGCTTGAGGTCGGACATCAGCATCCCGGAGGCGCAGAAGATGGACGACTCCTTGGGCACCAGCATGACGGGTATCTCGAGCTCGTGGGCTATCTGGCAGGCGTGGATGGGCCCCGCCCCTCCTGCGACGACCAGCGGGAACTCCCGCGGGTCCTGCCCCCGCTTCACGGACACCTCGCGCACGCCGGCGGCCATGTTGACGTTGATTATGTCGTACATGCCCGCCGCAACGGCCTCCACGTCCATGCCCAGCTTGCCGCAGAGGTTGTCCTTGATGGCCTTCACCGCGCGGTCGGGGTAAAGGGGCATCCGGCCCCCGGCGAAGTAGTCCTTGTCCAGGTAGCCCAGGACGAGGTCGGCGTCCGTGCAGCAGGGCAGCTTCCCGCCAAAACCGTAGCAAGCAGGGCCCGGCTTGGCGCCGGCGCTCTTGGGGCCCATGCGCAGCAGGCCGCCCTCGTCCATCCAGCCGATGCTTCCCCCGCCGGCGCCTATGGTGACGATGCCCAGCATGGGCAGGGCGAGCCTCATGCGGTCCACCTCGCCCTCGGTGGTGAGGAGCGGCGTGCGGTCCTTGATGAGCGCGGCGTCGAAGCTCGTGCCGCCCATGTCGACGGTGATGCAGTCGTCGTACCCCTGTACCGCGGTGTAGACCATCCCGGCGACCGGGCCGCCCGCCGGGCCCGAAAGGAGCGTCACCGCCGCCCGGTCCATCGCGATGCCGGGCGAGATGACCCCACCGTTGGACTGCATGATGAGCAGCACGCCCGCGTACCCGGCGTCCTTGAGCCGCTTGACGAGGCTGTTGAGGTAGCTGCGCAGGATGGGGCCGACGTAGGAGTTCAGCGCTGTCGTGCTTATCCGGTCGTAGAACCGGATGGCCGGCAAGAGTTCGCTGGAGACCGTAAGATAGGTGCCGGGGAAATGCTTCCTCAGGATAGCCGCCGCCCTCCTCTCGTGGGCGTCGTTGGCGAAGGAGTTCATGAAGCACACGGCCAGCGACTGGACGTTCTCGGCCTTGAACTTCTTGACCGCCGCCTCGACATCCTTCATGTTGAGGGGAATCAGCTCCTTCCCTGCGTAGTCCAGCCTTTCCTTCACGGGCAGGCGCAGGTAGCGCGGGACCAGCGGCGCCACGTTGGTGAAGCGGTTGTCGTACTGGCGCTCGCGTATCCCCCGGCGCATCTCGAGCGCGTCCCGGAGGCCCTTCGTCGTCAGAAGGCCGGTCCGGGCGCCCGAGCCCGTCAGCACGGCGTTGGTCGTCACGGTCGTCCCGTGCACGATGGTGCCGACCCTCTTCAGGAAGCCCTTGAGCGGCATCTTGTGGGCGTCTGCCATCTCCTGCAGGCCGTTGAATAGGCCGATCGACGGGTCCTCGGGCGTGGTCAGCGTCTTGTAGGTCTCGGCCACCCCTTCATCGAGCGAGAGCATGAAGTCCGTGAACGTCCCGCCGACATCGATCCCTATCTTGTACAACTAAAAGACCCCCTTCTTCTGCAGCTCGGCGTACCTCTCCTTCGGGTACTTCAGAATCCTGGTCACGATCTCTTCGGTGTGCTCGCCCAAGAGCGGCGCCGGACGGAGGGGCGCGATCTCCGTCTCCGAATAATGAATCGGGCACCCGGGGATCGTCACCGGCCCGGCCCTCGGCTGGACCACCGTGGGCATCATGTTCCGGACCTTCGAGTGCTCGTCCTCCACGTTCTCCCTCACGTCGCGCACCACGCCGTAGGCCAGGTTGGCCGCCTTGAGGGCCTCGACCACCCTGGCCGTCGGGAGCTTTCCCGTCCAGGAGTTGACGATGGCGTCCAGCTCGTCGACGTTCCTGAGCCGCCCGGACACCTCCGAAAAGCGCGGGTCCTCCACGAGCTCCGGCACACCCATCGCCTTGCACAGGCGCGCGTAGGCCTTGTTCTCGATGGTGATTATGACTATGAAGCCGTCCTTCGTCTTGTAGACATTGTGAGGAGCGGCTGAAGGATGGCGGCTGCCCAGGGCAGCCGCCACCTCGCCGGTCCAGCTGTACTTGGGCACCGCGTTCTCGAGCATGGTGAGCCCGCAGTCGAAGAGCGAGATGTCGATGTACTGCCCCTTGCCGGTCTTCCTGATGTTCCACAGGGCGCCCATGATGGCCAGCGCCGTGACCGTGCCGGCCATGAAGTCCGTGGCCGACATGCCTATCCTCAGAGGGTCCTGGCCCCGGTAGCCGTTCATCGACATGAGGCCGCAGACCGCCTGTATGCAGACGTCGTACGAGGGCAAATCGGCCTTGGGGCCGTACTGGCCGTAGCCCGAGATGGAGGCGTACACGAGCTTCGGGTTTATCTTCCTCATGGCATCGTAATCCAGCCCCAGCTCCTTCATCGTCCCCGGGCTGAAGTTCTCGACCAGCACGTCGCAGCTTTTGACCAGCTCGCGCACGAGCTGCTTCGCCTCGTCCTTCTTCAGGTCGAGCGTTATCGACTTCTTGCCCCGGTTGTAGATGATGAAGAAGCCGCACTCGCCGTTCCTGACCGGCGTCTGCAGCCGCATCACGTCACCCGTGCCAGGCGACTCGACCTTGAGCACCTCGGCGCCCATGTCGGAAAGGTACATCGTGCACCAGGAGCCGGCGATGACCCGCGTGAAGTCCAGAACCCGCAGCCCTTCTAGAACTCCGCCCATCCTTCCCCTCGCCGGCTAGAAGGCGGGAACCCTAAAAAAGGTTTTTGCGGAGGGGCACCCGTTTCTCCCGCCCGTGACATTGCCTGAGATTGTCACGGGCGGCCCCCTGCGCGATCGATCTCCGCCTGCACCGAATCCCTCCCCTTGAGAATCCGGTCCAGCCTCTCCATCGTGTACCCGAACGGCGCAAGCATCTCCTCCGCCGCCCGCAGGAGGAGCTTGTGGTAGACGCCCCGGTCGTACATGAACGGCTCCGCCGCAGCCTGCACGCTGTCCCCTGCACGCTGTACGCTCGCCTGCAACAACTGCACAGGAATCGTCCTCTTCCTAGGGTCCCGCGCGTTGCCGTCCGTCACGATGTACCTCACCTTGTCCCCGGGCGGGACCTTCAGGCCCTCGGCCTTGAGCTGCTTGAGGGCGCAGAAGGTGTCGTTGAACTGGACGTACTCCTCCACCGACCGCGACACGCGCCTGGTCAGTATGAGCTCCTCCGGGCTGCAGGCGCCGTCGAGCACCCTCCGGGAGACCGCCCTCAAAACATCGATGGCCTCCGGTATCCTCCCGACGAACTCGGCGGCGCCGCCGGCCCTTGCGAGCGCCTCGAGCATCCCCGCCTGAAGGCCGCGGACCAGCCCGGGCGTGTCGTGCTTGCGCAGCGCGATGCCGCGCAGCTTGAACTCGCCGTCCCCGAAGAGGCCAAAGTACCGGTTGAGCGCGCCCACTCCGGAGCACTTGTTGGGCAAAAAGACCAGCCACCTGTAGACGCCCTCCTCCGAGAGCGGTATGCCGCTTCCCCGGGCTATCTCCTCGATGAGCTCCTGCCGGCGGTCCAGCGGCCCCTGGAGCCACATCGAGTCCACTATGCCGTGGAGCACCCGAAATCCCCGCCGCTCGGCGATCCGGGCGCTCTCCAGGAGTATCTCCCGCCCGTGGGCGTTTATCGACTCGTGGCATTCTATCCGGCCGAAGGGGGCGTTCCTGTACCCGGTGTAGCCGAAGCAGGTGACCAGGAGCGGCTTCAGGCAC
>VGTL01000158.1 GCA_016874675.1 Methanobacteriota archaeon
ATTCCCGCTTTCATCCAAAACCGTTGCCCAACAATTCTTCTTGTGTATGTCCAACCCTATCATTTCCATGGCATGTGCCTCCATACCCCTTATGGAGGCGGCCGGCTTTCAGCATGCCATCAAGGGAGCAAGGCAGCAGGGGACGACGGATCGTTCCATACCCCCTGCTGCCTTTCTGCCTTGCTGCCTTGCTGCCTTCCCTTGCTGCCTTTCTGCCTTTCTGCCTTCCCTTTCTACCTTTCTGCCTTACTGCCCTCCTTGCTGCCTTGCTGCCTTTCTGCCTTCCCGCCCCCCTTGCTGCCTTGCTGCCTTTCTGCCTTCCTGCCCCACCAAAAATATAGTTAACCCACAGGAAGATTACCCCACGTGACACCCATGTCCGTCTGCCCGATCGATTACAGGTACGGGTTCCCGCAGATGAAGGGGCTTTTCACCGAACAGGCCAAGCTGGACCGCATCCTGGAGGTGGAGGCGGCGCTGGCCAGGGCCCAATCCGAGGTGGGCCGCTTCCCCCTGAAGGACGCCGAGCGCATCGAGGCGGCCGCCCGCAGCGGACGGATAAAGCTCGACCGCGTGAAGGAGCTCGAGGCGGCCACCCGGCATGACATCATGGCGGTCGTCAAGGCGTTCGCCGAGCAGTGCGGCGAGTCCGGTCGCTTCGTCCACCTGGGCGCCACCTCCAACGACATCACCGACACGGCGATGGCCCTCCAGTTCAGGGACGCCCTCGCCATCCTGAGGGAGGACCTCCTCGGCCTGCGCGACGCCCTCCTGGACCGGGCCCTGGAGCACCGGGACACGGTCATGCTGGGGCGGACGCACGGCCAGTGGGCGATACCGATGACCTTCGGCCTCAAGCTCGCCGTTTTCGTTTCGGAGTTCCAGCGCCACGTCGAGAGGCTGGACCAATCCCGCGAGCGCGTCTGCGTGGGCAAGATGAGCGGCGCGGTCGGCACCGGCGCGGGCTTGGGGGGCAAGGCCATTGAGATCCAGGGGCGGGTCATGAGGAGGCTCGGGCTCGGGACACCGGACGCGACCAACCAGGTGGTCCAGCGCGACCGGCACGCCGAGTTCGTCTTCCTCCTGGCCAACATCGCCGCCTCCGTCGAGAAGCTGGCGACCGAGATCCGCCTGCTCCAGCGCAGCGAGGTGGGGGAGGTCCGGGAGCCCTTCGACGAGAAGAGGCAGGTCGGGTCCTCCACCATGGCCCAGAAGCGCAACCCCGTGACCTGCGAGAACGCCTGCGGGCTGGCGCGCATAGTGCGGGCCTACGTCGTGCCGGCGCTGGAGAACGTGCCCCTCTGGCACGAGCGCGACCTCACCAACTCCTCGGCGGAGAGGGTGCTCGTGCCGCACGCCTGCATACTGACCGACTACATACTGCGCAACATGACGACGGTCGTCAAGGGCATGAAGGTCTTCCCGGCGGCGATGCTTGCCAACCTGAACGCCACGAAGGGCCTGATAATGTCGGAATCGGTGATGATAGCGCTGGTCGGCAAGGGCATGGACCGCCAGGACGCCCACGAGCTCCTGCGCGCAACGAGCGCCCGGGCGGCCGCCGAGGGCTCCCAGCTGCTGGATGTCCTGGCGAGGGACCCGGCCGTCGGGAAGTCGCTCGGCCCCGACGAGCTGAAGGCCGCCCTGGACTACTCGCGCTACACGGGCGACTCGGCCCGGACGGTGGACCGCCTCGCCCGCAAGCTGCGCGCCTTCCGCAAGCGGAGATGAAGGGGCAGCGGGCAGCAGGCAGCGGGCAGCGGGGGGGCAGCGGGCAACAGGCAGCGGGCAGCAGTGACGAAACGGAGCCCGTCGTCCACCGCTGCCCGCTGCCTGTTGCCCGCTGCCCCCCGCTGCCTGCTGCCCGCTGCCTGCTCCACTTCCCTCGTTTCTACATATATGATACCTAGTTTAATAAGCAACGAGAGCCCCTATCAATGCTGATGAACAGGACCAGGCTCTCGATGGCCGTTGTGGCGGTGGCGTTCTCGATGCTCGTCACGTTCTCGCCCGGGTGCTGCGGGCTGGAGCTGCCGCGTGGCAACGCTTCCGCGCAGGCCACGGGCGCGGCTATGCTGCCCGTCCCGGACGGCTACGTCCACCGGCCGGTGGCGGAGTTCTTCACCGGACTGTCCTGCCCGTCGTGCATGGGCGGCCCCCACCCCGACATGGAGCGGCTGTGGGGGGAGAACGGCTACGACCCGAGGCAGGACTTCACCTACGTCGTCTTCCACGAGCTCAACGGCGGGGGCGTGGACGACCTCAACAACGACGAGGCGACCGAGCGGATGCGCTACTACCAGCCCGGGGTGTCGGGCACGCCGGACGTGAACTTCGACGGCGGCTACATTGAGCTTGGGGGCATGACCGGAGGCACCCTGAACTACGAAACGGCCAAGTCCGCCATCCAGGACTGCAAGGACCGCGTGAACACCGTCATCGACCCGAGGCACCCGATACAGTCGCTTCGCAACGGCTTCAAGTTCGTCAAGCTCGAGGTCCGCCAGATGTTCGACGGGAAGGGCGGGTTCGCGGTCCTCGTGAAGGCGGAGTACCTGGGCACCACCGCCCTCGTCGAGACCAAATCGCTCAACGGGCTCATGTATGTGTTCATGATCGAGGACAATGTGACTGCCTTCAGCAAGACCGAGGGCAAGGACGTGCTCAACCACAACGTGTTCCGCGGCTTTGCATTCAAGGCCGAGTCCTTCACGCTGAGCAACGGCCAGAGCAAGCAGTTCTCCACGACCTGGACCATCCCGGACGCCAAGGTCCCCATCAAGCCCGCGGACGTGAGCTGCGTGGCGGTGGTCTACGACGCCGACGACACCACCTCCCAGCCGGGGACCCAGGGCAACCCCAACCGGGTGCCCAGGGCGGTCCAGTCCGCCACGCCGCTCTCGACGGCCTACGACAACCAGCTGACCGCGCCCCGTGTGGGCTCCGCAAGCCTGTCCCGGAGCGGGGAGAAGGTGAAGCTTCAGGCGGTCTTCGACGCCCCCAAGGGCCTCGCCGCCGCCTACGCGCTCTACAACACGGAGGCCGCCAACGCCACCAACTGGTCGGTGGCCCAGTTCGTCCTGGAGGGCGTGGAATGCGAGGGCGACACCTGCGCCGTCTACGAGAACGCCACGGGCACGGTGAGCCTGGAGGCCCCGGCCGACCGGCCGCTCTTCATGACCGTCCTGATGTACGACGGGAACATGACCCAGGGCAAGGCCGATCTCAGTAACATCACCGCCCGCGGCGCAGTGGTCAAGGAGAATGGCGGGATACCGGGCTGGGCGGTCGGGGGCGTCCTGGGAGCGGCGGTGGCCCTGGGGGTCATCTACCTTTGGAAGAAGGGCAAGCTCCCCCTGGGAAAAAAGCGGCAGGCAACCTGAAAGCCTCCGGGCGCCGTCACCTCTTCCTTCTGAACCTCTTGGAGAGCAGGAACCCCAGGTTCTTTCGCCCGTCCGACCAGCTGCGCAGCTTCACCTCGCCCTTGCGCGGCCGGTAGACTACGGGCACTTCCTTGACCCTGAACCCCTTCCTGACGGCCTCGATCTTTATCTCCTCCGAAAGGGGCATCCCGTCGGAGGTCAGCTCCAGCCTCTCCAGTATGGCCCGCCGGAACACCCACATCCCGGTCTGCGAGTCCCTGAGGCCCGTCCGGAACAGAAGGTTCATGGCAGTGCTCAGCACCCAGTTGCCGAACCTGTGCTTCGAGGACATGGCGCCCGGCTCCATCCTCGATAGCCGGTCGCAGCTGATGAAATCGAGCTTTTCGTCCCGGAGCATCCGGACGAGCCGGGGTATCTCCTCGGCCGGGTAGGTGCAGTCGGCGTCGAGAGTGGCGATGATATCGCCATCGGCGTACTCAAAGCCGGTCCTGTAGGCGCGGCCGTAGCCCCGGCGGGACTCGTTGATGACCCGGGCGCCCCTGTTGATTGCGATCTCCTTGGTGCGGTCCGTGGAATCGGTGTCAATTATCAGGACCTCGATTCTCAGTCCCGAATCCTTGGGGATGGAGTCCAGCACGTGGCCTATCCCCGCCTCCTCGTTGATGGTCGGTATGACGACCGTCACCTCGGGGGGCTTGTCCGGCTTGGGCGGGTCCGTCACGGACTTTGGGAAAGTTGAGGGTGGACATAATACTTTCCCAGCCCGGGGCCTTGGGACAATAACCCCTATTTCTCCCCAACGATTACAACATAGGCCCGCCACCCTCTGTATTTTCTCGGAGCATCCAGCTTAGCCGAGTTGCCAAAAGGGGTAATCCGCTTTTCATATACCATCTCAACC
>VGTL01000159.1 GCA_016874675.1 Methanobacteriota archaeon
CCAGGGCATGGGCCAGGGGCAGGGCCAGGGGCAGGGCCAGGGGCAGGGCCAGGGCCAGGGGCAGGGCCAGGGCATGGGCCAGGGGCAGGGCCAGGGCATGGGCATGGGCCAGGGCCAGGGCAACGGACAGAACCAGCAGGGCCAGCCGGGTAGCGGCCCCCAGGGCCCGCCGGGCGGCGGGAACGGCAACGGCCAGAACGTCGGCCCGGGGCCGGGGTTCAAGTGGGCCACCCGGATCATACTGACCTTCGCAGAGGCCGGCACCTTCAGCAACCTTGACGGCTCCCCGGTCGGGGGCGACCAGGCGATCTCCTGGCCGAAGGGCAAGCCCTTCACCGTACGGGGAACGGTCGAGTACTACAACGAGGGCTCCGGCACCTGGATGCCCGTGAACATGGCGGTGAAGGTCGCCATCCAGCTCAACCAGAGCTCGGCAAGCTACATGCTCTGGGAGGGGCTGGCCGGCAACACCGGCGACGGCGCGTTCGACGCCACCTGCCTGATACCGGGCGCGGCGGCGGGCGGCGTGGGCAAGATCGCCATCCACATGCTGGAGAACAGCCAGTACGCCGAAACCTGGCTGATCGAGTCCTGAAGGGGAAATTTTTTTCCCCTTCACGATCTTTTTTCAATTCTTGTGAATTTTACGATTCTTAATACGGCGCAAGGCGCAGGGCGCATGGCGCAAGGCTTAAGGCACGAGGGAGACCGCAGAAGACCGCCTCGAGGGCGGTCTTCTAGGCCGAGACGACCGAAGGTCGTCTGCGGAGGCGCAAGGAACAAGGGAGTAATTCACGGTCGGTCCGTTGATCCTTCCGCCTTGCGCCTTGCGCCTTCGTCCCTTGCGCCATGCGCCTTGCGCCTTGCACCCTGCACCCTGTCTCACGCGAACCGCTCGAACCGGTCCTTCGAGACCTTGCAGATGGGGCAGACATTGGGCGGCTCGTCGCGGGCGCAGAGGTAGCCGCACACCTTGCAGCGCCAGACCGGGCACTTGCCCTTCAGGGCCGGGCCGGCGGTCGTGCCGGCCGGCGCCTCGCCGGACGCCCCGGCCGGGGCGCCGGCGGCCACCGCGCGCAGGCGCTCCGCCCTCGGCGGCCTCCTCTCGGGGACCACCTTCCTCTCCATCCTCCTCTCTATCCATTCCTTCGTGACGTACAGGGCGCAGTAGCAGGCGCCGAAGTCGTTGAGGTCCGGGTCCCGGTAGTCGCAGGGGCAGATGATGTCCGAATCCTCCTCCCGCCTGCCCGCGGCGGCCCGGCAGGGGCAGGACCGGTAGCCGTAGCGCCTGGCGTTGGTCAGCAGGCCCTCGCAGAGCGAGAGCGTGTCCTCGCGCTCCGGATTGAGAAGATAGCCGCCGGCGCGTGCCTCCCGGTCCAGCCGGGCGAGGAGCTCCTCCGCCTCCGACATGGGAACACCCCTCAGAGCCCCAGGGTTTCCCTTATCATCTTCTCGTCGAAGCCCACGATGCATTTGCCGTCGATGAGGATCGTGGGGAACGAGGTGGAGGGGTTGTGCTTTCCGACCTCCTCCAGCGCCCGGTCCCTCTCCTCGCCCTCGAGCAGGTCCAAGAACTCGTATGTGAACTCCACCCGGTTGTCCTCAAGGAACTTCTTGGCCTTCTTGCACCACATGCAGGTGCTCAGCGCCCAGAGGAACACGTTCCTTTCCTTCTTCTCGCCCGCCACATGCTGTTTCATCCGAATCTCCCCTCACTTCTTCTTCCAGTACGGATCGCCCAGGTCCTCGAACGCGGAAACGGCCGCGACCGCGCCCGCTCCCGTCGCCGTCACTATCTGGCGCACCCCCCCGGTGACGTCCCCGGCCGCGTAGACACGGGGGATGTTGGTGCGCATGTCGCGGTCGACCATGATGAACTTTTGGTCGTCGAGCCGGACGCCGATGTCGCGGGCGAGCTCCGAGGCCGGGTCCTCGCCCACGGACACGAAAACGCCGTCGACGGGCATCGAGCGCACGGCCCCCGTGGTGACCTCACGGAGCCGAATGGATGAGACCTTCTCCTTCCCGAGGATCTCGTCCACGACGGTGTTGAGCACCACCGGCCGCCCGGTCCCGGCGAAAAGGTCCGCCAGGCGCTTCTCGGCGCGCAGAGCCTCCCTCCTGTGGACCAGCGTCACGCGCGCGCCCAGGCCGTGCAGGTAGAGCGCGTCCGTGAGGGCGCTGTTGCCGCCGCCGACCACGAGCACGTCGCGGTCCTTGTAGAGGAACCCGTCGCAGGTGGCGCAGTAGGCCACGCCGCGGCCCAGGAACCGCTCCTCGCCGGGGACACCGAGCTTGCGGTGGGTGGCGCCCATCGCCAGCACGACCGCGCGCGCCAGGTACGTCCCGCGCGGCGTCACGGCCTCCATGCGCCGGCCGACCTTGAGCTCGAGCACCGGCTCGTTCTCGCGGATGTCGGCGTACTCGCGCGCCTGGGCGCCCATGAGCTCCATGAGCCGCGCCCCGGCGATGCTCCTGACGCCCGGCCAGTTCTCCACCACGGGCGTGACGGTCACCTGGCCCCCCAGGACGGACTTCTCCAGGACCACGGTGCGCAGGCCGCTGCGCTCGAGGTAGATTGCGGCGGTGAGGCCCGCCGGGCCGCCCCCGACAACCACGACATCGGTCTCGAAGGTCTCCCCCTTCCGTGCCGGCGCCGGCCCTGTCCTCTCGACGAACGGCCGGGGCGACACCAGGTTCTCGATGAAGCGCTCCTCGGGCTGGAGGCCCTTGCTCACCGTGACGCCGTTCACGATGGTGTGCGGGACGCCCCCCAGCCCGACCTTTCGGGCGAGGTCCAGGTTCTCCGTGGCCTCGATTGCCTCGGCCGATACCAGGTCCGGCCGCTCGATGGCGGCCTTGAAGGCGTTGATGACCTCGCCGGGGCAGTAGGGGCAGGTCGGCGAGACGAAGACCTGGATGTGGCGCTTCTCCGAGAGCCCGGCGAGCCGGGCCTTCGAGGCCGGCGTCAGCGTGCTCTCCCCCATCGAGATTCGCAGGAGCGTCTGGATGAACGAGACGCCCTCCTCTCCAACGGGGGCGCCCGTGAACCGTATCCGGTACCTTTCGGGGCTGAGCAGGACCGAGGGCGAGCGGGTGACGCCGTACTTTCTGGCCTTCTCGCCGTCAAGGTCGTTGATGTTGGCGACGATCTTGGGGGAGAGCCCTGCCAGGGCCCTCATCAGCCTCACGGTGATGGCGTTGAACTCGTCGTTTTGGCCCTCCCGGACGAACACCTCGATGACGACCGGGTCCTTCAGGGACTCGAATGCCTCGCGAAGGACCTTGCGGGTCTCCTCCCCCAGAACGTCCTTCTCCGGTTCGGACATGGCCTTTCCACCAATCGGTATAGCCAGGAATTGATATTTATATATGAACGTATTTCCTCAACATGCACAAATCGATTGCGCTTTCTGAATCCGGGTTGGAAAGGCAGCCCGGGCGGCCGGGGGCGAGAGGGCCCCAGACCCCTTCACCTATATAATCATATAAGCAATCATTCGATTGTTGTCTTAGAAAGTATATATATATATGGCTGTTTAACTTAATATCACGGAGCAGGAACTCCGAGAGGTGAGCAAATGAAGAGGATAGCGGCAAGCGTTTTAGCGATGTTGATGGTGGGCTCGGCGCTAGTGGGCATGGCCCTAGCGCTGGATCCGTTGGACCCCAACGATGCGAAGAAGGATTTCGACGGGGACGGGCTCATCAACCTGTTGGAGTTCATCCATGGAACGGACCCGTACAACATGGACTCGGACGCCGGCGGCGCTGACGACGGCTGGGAGGTCTACTTCGACGAGAACAGGGCATACTGGCCGATGGGCCACTGGCTCCATGACCAGTACGCCAGGTTCGACATCGACGGCGACAACATAGCCGATGTCAACGTCGACCCGAACGACCGCTTCGACCCGACCGACGGCCTGGACGAGCTGGAATACACCGACACCGACGGCTGGAGCAACCTGGTCGAGTACAAGCAGGGGACCGACCCGACCAACCCCGACACCGACAGTGACGGCAGGATGGACGATGTCGATCCTCAGCCCCTGATACCCGATCCGGCAGCGGGCCCCGGCAAGGACGGCAACGGTGAGGGCTCGAACAGCGGCCAGGGTCAGGGCCAGGGTCAGGGTCAGGGCCAGGGTCAGGGCCAGGGTCAGGGCCAGGGTCAGGGCCAGGGCCAGGGCCAGGGGCGGGGCCAG
>VGTL01000160.1 GCA_016874675.1 Methanobacteriota archaeon
TGGCCGGGACGGGCTACGTCGTCCCGTGGGGGGCGATGCTGTGGCTCTGGCCGTTCCAGGCCGCCCAGGTGGGCGTCTACGTCTGGTTCCTCCGCTCCCACGACCGCGGCTCGATAGTCCGCGGGCTGGCAGCGCTATCCCTGATGCACACCGTGGGGATGGGCATCTTCCTCCTGTTCTACACCGGGGCGATACCGGTCTGAACCTTCAGGGCGGCGGCCGTGGCGGGGCCACCGGCTCCGGGGGCCGCTTCCCGGCGTGCCCGCGCGCGAGCAGGGCGGCCGCGACGGCCAGGATGGCGATCGCGGCCAGCATCGGGATGAACGGGTCGACACCGGACCCGGCGGGGCCAGTTGGCCGGACGTTCTTCACGATGACCTCCCGCGTGACCTGCGGAGAATGGCTGGAGCCGTCGAAGGCCCGGACGGTGATATTGTGCGGTCCGTCCTTGACCAGTGTGGTGTCCCACCTGTACAGCCAGACGGGCCCGTTGCCGGCAGGAATCCACCGGCCGGAGTCATCGAACATTATCTCCACGGAGATACCCGCAAGAGGCGTGTCCGGATCGGAGACCGTGCCGGTGATGTTGACCGCCCCCCTGGTCGTCTCTCCGCCCGCCGGCCAGGTGATTTCGAGCGCCGGGGGGATGGGAAGCGGCGGGGGGGCGGCCGTCCGGAAGCTCCAGGCGTAATCGTCCGCGGGAGCGCCCTCGGCCACGCCGTCGAGGTCCCCGTCCAAGGACACGCCGCCCGAGGAAAGAGCCCCTCCGGAAACGGAGACCCGGTACAGCCTGCCGGGGGAAAGGTCCGATGCCGGATCGATGGTGAGGGTGGTGCCGTTGGCGTTCCAGGAAGTGCTTGCCTGGACGGGCGGGTCGATGAGAATCCCGGATAGCACGGAGGTCGTGTTCATTTCCAGGCTGAAGGTCACCAGGATGTTCGATGATACCGCGACGCCGGTGGCGTCCGGGGCCGGCCGGACCTCCCGTATCTTCGGGATGGGGAGCGGGGGCGCCAAAGCATCCGCGGTCCGGAAGGACCATTCGAAGTCGTCGGTCCCGGCGCCCTCGGCGGTCCCGTCCCGGTCCCCGTCCAGGCCGGCGCCGTCGGCGGAGGCGGCCGAGCCGGCGACCCTGACGCGGTGGTCCGACCCGAAGGAGAGGTTGGCGGAGGGCCGCAGGGTCAGCGTGAGGTTTTGCGCATCCCAGGACAAGGAGTATCCGGACGGGGCCGCCTGACTGCCGTTCACGGTCACCGCGCTCTCCGAGAGCGCCCTGTCCATGGGCTTGCTGAATGTGACGGAAATCTCCGTCCCGACGGGGACGCCGGTGGCGTTCGCCGCCGGAAAAACCGCCTCCACGCGGGGCGGCGGGATGACCCGTTTTGCGGTCCGGAAGGACCAGTTGAAGCTGTCATTGCGCCCGCCTCCGGTGCCATCCCCGTCGCCGTCGAGACCTAGCCCGGAAAGGTCCCGGGCGGAGCCTGCCACGGCAAGGGTGTACTCCGTGTCGGACTCCAATCCGGCGTCCGGCGAAAGGGTAAGGAAGGTGCCGTTCCACGAGAGGCCGCCCCGGATGGCCGGGTCGGCGGACAGGGCCGCCTCGACGGAGGGTCCGTCCATCGGCTCGCTGAACCCGACGACGATTCGCGAGCTGATGGGGACCGCTGACGCGCCGTCCTCCGGGCTCACCGAGACCACCGTCGGCGGAATCCAGTCGTCCACCGAGAAGCCCCAGGAGAAGTCGTCGAGCGAATCGTTTGTGAGGATGCCGTCTTGGTTCCCGTCCAGCGGCTTGCCGGCCAGGCCGGCTGCGAGGTGGGTGACCGTGCAGTTGTAGGTCCCCTTGTCGACCAGGTTGGCCGAAGGAGTGAAAGTCATTTCCCCGGAGCCGGCGTCCCACGAGAAGGTCCCGGCGGTGGCCGGGTCCATGGAGAACGCCGCCTCCGTGGCCGGGCGGTCCATGGGCTGGCTGAACGACACGGTGATGCGGGCGTTCGGCTGGACGCCTGTCGCACCCGGCGGGGGCTGCACGGCCGTTATGTTCGGAGGGGGGACCACGACCGTCGTGAACCTGAAAACATGGTCGTCCAGCGGGCTGCCCCCGGAGGAGCCGTCCCGGTTGCCGTCGAGCCGGTTGCCGGAGCGGTCCACGGCGGTCCCCTTGACAGTGACCGAATATTCGGTCTCGGAGGCCAGCGGCGCCGACGGATCGAATGTCATGTTCCCTGCGGACCAGGAGAGCGAGCCCGGCGCGGCGGGGCTGATGGAGAAGGCGGCCCCGGTGACGGCTTCCTCCATGAGCTCCGAGAAGGAGACGGTTATGTTCGTGTCCGGGGCCACGCCCGTGGCCAGGTGCTCCGGCCGGCTGCCGACGACCGTGGGGGGCGTCACGTCCGGCGTGCTGAAGGCGTGCATCGTGCCGTTCTGGCCGCCGATCACCACCAGGTTCTCGCCGATGGCGGGGGAGGCGTACTCGCCCCGCACGAAGGCCGACCAGAGGACGGAGCCGTCCGTGGTGGCCTGGCAGGTGAGGTTGGTGCCGTTGAGGACGACGAGCCGGTCGCCGGAGACGGCCGGCGTCGAGTACTGCGAGTAGCCCCAAGACCATATCTGCGTCCCGTTGGACTGGTGATAGGCGCTCCCGGCCACGAAGACCTTCCCGTCCGACAGGGC
This sequence comes from Methanobacteriota archaeon, assembly GCA_016874675.1. Lineage (GTDB taxonomy): Archaea > Thermoplasmatota > DTKX01 > VGTL01 > VGTL01 > VGTL01. The sequence goes on from VGTL01000160.1 coordinate 2,674, forward strand.
GGGAGAGGTGTAGGTCGTCGCCCCGATGCGCTGCTGCCAGGCCTTGGTCCCGTTGGCGAGGTGGAGGGCGTAGAGCCAGCCCGGTTCCGATGTGAAGAAGACCTTGTCGTCGGAAACGGAGGGCGAGGAGTAGACGCCGTCGTACGAGGGGCGGCCGTACCAGTGCTCGGTGCCGTTTCCGGCCCACAGGCAGAGCACGCCCCCGCCCTGGCGGCCCACGAAGACATGGCCGTTCTTGTAGGCCATCGAGCTCACGATGTACTCGCCGTAGGTGACGGCCCAGTTCGTTGAGCCCGTGGAGGCGTTGAGCGAGAATATGGTGGCGGGGTTGGGAAGGTCGTTGGCTATGTAAACGGAATCGTTGACCACTAGGGGAGAGCTGAAGTTGCGGTAGTTGGGCGTTGCAAGGGTCCGGTTCCATATCTTCGTCCCGTTGCTCGCCCAGAGGCAGAACATGCCCTTGTTCATGGCGTAGAAATAGACCTTGTCGCCGACCACGGCCGGGGAGCTCGGGACCTCGTCGAGGTTGTTCCCGTCATTGAACTTCCACTTGAGCGTGCCGTTGTTCGCCCAGAGGGCGTACAGGTTGCGGTCGCCCGAGCCGAAGTAGACCACGCCGTCCACGATCGCGGCCGAGGACTGTATCTGCCCGCGGGTGGAATAGGTCCAGAGGGTGGCGTTTGTGTTCGGTATCTTCGATGTGGTGCAGCCGGTATGGTGGATGTCGTGCATGAACATGGGCCAGTCCTCGGCGCGGCCGCGGCCCGCCGAGGCGGCGCCCTCTCCGCCCGGCAGGGGCCCCCCGGCCGGATCGGATGGCGTCGAAATCCCGGCATCCGGCGCGGCCGGGCCGGTGAAAACCGGTTCCAACCGGAGCAGGTCCTGTCCGGGCAGGACCCCCTGGGCAGAGGTGGCCGACATCAATGCAATCAGGACGATGGCGAGGGGATATCTCATACGTCTTGCGCCTCCAGGGGCCGACGAGGAATTATCCATGAAACGGACACTTTATATAGTTTATTTTTCAGAATCCGACAGCGGCCCGCCGGGCCTTCCGTTCATCTTCCGCCCATCCGGCTGGATATGGCGCCGCAGGGAGGAGCTGCGGAGGTCGCAGTCCATCCAGCGCGGTGGCGACCCAGATGGAGATTATGAACAGCCACTTCCACGCGGCGGGCAGGGGACGCCCCTCGTACTCCGCGCGGATGTAGCTTCCGAACAGGCGGTTGTTCAGCAGCCACCGGTGGGCCCTGCTCGAGCCGCGGGCGAAAAGCGACGCCGAAAGGATGAGGAAGGGGGTGCCGGGTATGACGGGCAGCACGGCCCCGATGAGCCCAGCGATCAGGCTGAGG
>VGTL01000161.1 GCA_016874675.1 Methanobacteriota archaeon
AGCGGACCTCCGAAAAGCCCATCCGCGAGTAGAACTCCCGGATGACCCCGATGAGCATGCGGAAGCTTCCCCCCTCCTCCATCACGATGCCCTCTATCTGGTGGAACTCGGCAAGGTGCCTGTTGTCCGTCGCCTCCCGGCGGAACACCTTGCCCACCGAGAAGACCTTGCACGGCCGGTCCGGGTGCTCCGAGAGATACCGGATGGTGTTCACCGTGGTGTGCGTGCGCAGGAGCGTCCGCCGGGCCTCCTCCTCGGACCACCTGTACCTCCAGCCCTCCGAGCCGGTTTCCCCGCCGGTCTCGTGGATCCGGCGCACGACCTCGACCAGGCCCGCCGGCAGCTCGGCCGGGCCGGGGCTCTTCATGTAGAAGGTGTCCTGGGCGTCGCGGGCCGGGTGGTCCTGGGGGATGAAGAGAACGTCCATGTTCCAGAAGCAGGACTCGATGTAGTCCCCGGCTATCTCGGTGAAGCCCATGTGGAGGAAGATGTCCCGGATACGCTCTATGGCCTCGCGCAGGACGTGCCCCTTGCCGCCGTGCATCGCCGGGGCGAAGGTGTGCACGTCGTAGGGCCGGATCTCGGCGTCCTTCCATTTCCCGCTCTGTATGATCTCCGGGGTGAGCTGGGTTATCTCCCCGCCGACCGAAAGGCCCGAGGCCGCCAGCGCCTCCCCCTCCGCGGTGAGCTCCAGCGTCCGCACGTGGCGCTCCCGGGATTTCAAAAGCCCCTTGCGCGTGACGAGCAGCGACAGGGCGTGGGCGCTGATTCTTTTGGCCTCGGATTCGGGCAGCCCGCCCTCCCCGGCGGCCGCCACGGCCCTCAGGAGCCTCATCTCCTCGGTGTCGGGGCCCTCCTCCAGCCGCTTCCGTCCCTCCTCGGTGATGGAGGCGATGCTCCGGCCGGCCTGCTTGGTCAGGGAGGCCCAGCCCTTGCGCTTCATCCAGCCCAGGGCTATCCGGACCTGCTCCCGGGAGAGCCCGCCGGACCCAAGCTCCGACATCTCCCTTCGGCCGGAGGGACCCAGCGCCTTCAGCACCGAGAACTCCGGGAGCTCGCCGCGCTCGAGGTGCTCGCGGCCCTCGCGGTCGAGCAGGCAGGAGGTGTCCATCCTCTCGTGGATCTCCAAAAGGCCCTTGGACCGGAGCCACGAGGCGGCCGACATCACCTCCACGAGCTGGGAGAAGCCACCCGCCCCGAGCACCTGCTCCGGCGGCACGGGCCCCTTCCCCCGGAGGGCCAAAAGCACCCTCCGCTCGTTGCGCGAAAGCTCCGGCTGCGCCATCGGGAGCGGTATCGGGCCCCCCTTCCTTAAACCTTTTTGGGCTATTCCCGCGGGGCCTGCCTCTTCCTGCCCAGCTCCAGCTTGGCGGTGAGTATCTTCTCCGTGGAGAACACGCGCGCCGCGAGCGCCAGCACCGCCGCGGTGAAGATTGCCTGGTAGACGATGCCGAACGCCACGAGGAGGTACTGCTGGGTGTAGAGCGCCTGCGAGGCGATTATCGGGTAGGAGAAGGGGATGGCGAGCACCACCGCCTGCATCGGGCCCGGGAGCGCCCCCACCGGAGAGAACATCAAGACGAGCGCCGGCACTATCACCGGGATGTAGAGCAGGCCCATGAGGGACTGGGCGCTGCGAACGTCCTTCGTGAAGACCGACAGCAGCACGGCCAGCGACAGGGCCGAGATGAAGGAGAGGAGGAGCGTCACCCCCAGGAGCACTATCCCGATGGGCTCGGGGCTGAGCCCGAGCTCGGTCAGGTTGGCCCGGCCCCCGCCCATGCCCAGGCTGTTGAAGTAGAACGTGAACCCGACCAGGTACGACAGGGTGGCGAACATGGAGACCGCGATGACGCCCGAGAGCTTCCCGATGAGTATGTTTATCCTCCGGACCGGGAGCGAGAGCAGCACCTCGAGGGTCTTCTGCTCCTTCTCCATCGCGACCGAGGTGGCGGCGAGCTGCCCGGCCATTATGAGCAGCATCATGAGCATCATCGGCATCACCATCGTGGAGCCCATGACGCCCGCCCCGACCGCGTTGGGGTCGGCATCGTGGACCCTCCCCCGGATGACGCTCTCGCTCTTGGAGACCAGGGGGAACGTCAGGTTGAATTTGCTCTCGTTGGGGTAGGCCGCTTGGAGACGCTCGGCGACCACTGCGCCGTTGAAGAGGTCCAGGGCGCCGATGACTTGCGTGTACACCGAGCCCTCCGTGAAAGAGAAGTCCCGGAATATGGCGTACACGCCGATCGTGTTGTACTTGAGGTCGCGGATGTTTTCGGAGAAGTTGGCGGGAACCGCGAGCAGCACCTTCGCCCCGCCCTCCTCGGCCTTGCGGAGGGCCTCGTCCGGGTCGGCGGCGCTGAGGTTCCTCACGCTGAGGTTGCTGTGCTCGAGGAACGAGAAGAGCGTTGCGGTGTAGTTGTCGTGGCCGTCCGAGCCGTCCTGCGAGTAGAGCACCACGCCCGAGGTCCTCATCGCCTCCTCGGTGGCCTGCATCGACGAGCCTATGGCCACGCCCATTATCGGGAATATCAGTATCGGAACCAGGATCATTCCCAGGAGCAGCCGCGGGTCCCGGACCATCTCCATAAGCTCCTTCTGCACCATGTTGCCCAGGGGCCCCATATCAGCCACCCCCGCCTGCCGTCAACGGAAAGACCCTTCTCCCCCCGCCCTCCCCGTCGCTCCCCGGTCCCCGGCCCCCTCCTCCCGGACCCTGACCCCTGAACCCCGACCCCTCTCCCATGACCACGCCCATGAACACCTCCTCCAGGTTTGCCGCCCCGTGCCTTCCCTTGAGGTCGGCCGGGGTGCCCACGCAGGCGATGCGCCCCTTGTTGATGATGGCCACCCGGTCGCAGAGGAACTCCACCTCCAGGAGGTTGTGGCTCGATATCAGGGCGGCGGTCCGGGTCTGCCTGATCCGGTCCTTTATCATGTTGCGGATGTGGTGGGCGTGCAGGACGTCCAGGCCGCCGGTGGGCTCGTCCAGGATGTAGAGCCTGGACCCGGTCATCAGCGTGCGGCCGATGAGCAGGCGGCGCTTCATTCCCTTCGAGTACTCCTTGGTCTTGGACCTTATCCGGTCGCCCAGGTCGGCGATGCGGATGCCGCGCTCGAGCGCGGCCCGGCTGTCGCCCCCGTGGAACCGGGCCATGAAGCGCAGGTACTCCTCCCCGGAGAGGTTCTCGTAGGCCCCGGCCTCCTCCGGGAGGTAGGAGATCATCCGGCGCACCGCCATCTGCTCGCGGGTGACGTCCTTCCCCTCGACCAGCACGGTGCCGGCGGTCGGGGCAAGCAGGGTCGCCACGATGCGGATGCAGGTGCTCTTGCCGGCGCCGTTGGGCCCGATGAGGCCGAACACCTCGCCCTCGCCGACGCACAGGTCGATGCCGTCGAGGGCCCGGATCCTTTCGGAATACTGCTTCACGAGGCCCGATATCTCGAGCGATGCCACAGCCGCACCCGTTGAGGGCGACCGCGGCCGCCCGATAAAAGTATTTTGGTGGACGGCCGGCCATCCCCCCGCCGGCCGATGCGCAAAATCCCCCTACAACAACGCTTAAATATCATGCAAACCGCGTACTAGGCTTTTTAAATACCCTCGGATCGGAATCGGTATCCGATGAACATGAAGAGAGCCGCACTCCCGTCCGCCCTGTGCCTGATGATGCTCCTTCCGGCCCTCCTGGGCGCCCCGGCCGGCGCGCCCGCTCCCGGCCCCGAGGCGAAGGTGACCTTGCCCGTGCCGGCGGGCGATTCCCTTGCGGACATCGGTCCGTCACGATGCGTGGACGGGCCGGCCCCGCCGGAGCCCGACCGACCGACCGTGGCCTTCTCAACGGGGTCTCCCTTGCCGCCGCCGGCGGCCGTCCCGTCCGCCCCCGCTGACACGCCCGAGCCCCCCGTGCCGCTGCCCGCGCCCGGCGCCTCCGAGGGCGGCGCCGACGCAAGGATCGTCGTCATCTCCAACGCCACCAACATCACGCTGG
>VGTL01000162.1 GCA_016874675.1 Methanobacteriota archaeon
AGGCCGGATCGGGGCTTTTTTCATTATCGATGCGGTCGCTACCGCGCATCCTTATCGATGCCAGTACCCCAATCGGGATCTTTTGTTCAATCCCCGGCGGCATCGAGATGCAGGTCCTGTGTTTTTTCGACATCCCTTGCGACATCCTGACGGTCTGATGGTGGTCTTTGTCATGTGGTGGCGAATGGAAGCTGACTATTCTGCATCAAATTCACCACTACACGTTACGCTCTGCGGGGCACGGATGGAACAGGCCGGCCGCCCGGGCAATCGCCCCGGGCTGGTTCTACAGCGCCCCGCCCGTGCGGCTGTCCTCGAGGGGCCTCGGGGAGTTCTCGACCTCCTTCACGATAGGGCTCATGGTGCCCGGGATGGGCTTCTTCGTGGCCTCAGGCGGTATCGGGATGGGCTTCCTCCTGCTGGCCCTGCCCTTGCTCCTGTACGGCCTGGCGTCCTGGCAGTCCTTGCCTGGTCCCTGCCGGAGGGGTCCGGGGCATACGTGCCGCTCGCCCTCCTTTCGATTATTCCCCTGGCCGCCGGGACGGCCGGGCTCGCCCTCCGGCCGGAGGGACGGGAGGCGGCCACGCGCGTCGTGAACGCCAACCTGTCCTCCATCATCCTTTTCGTGCTCCTGGCCGATATCTGGCTCCTTTTGACCCCCGCACCGGCGTGAGCCCCGAAACCCTCGTGGACCGGAAGGTATCCGCCCCCGTTCAACAAATTGCGCAAAAAATAATATATGACGGGCATTTTTCCGGGCCTTGCGATGCCAGGCAAGGAACGCGCGAGCGTACACCCGGCGATGGCACTTCCCCCCAATCCGCATTCATTGCCCCCGGAAAGGGTGATGGAGCTCCTCGGCTCCGCGGCCGGTGGCCTCCCCGAATCCGCCGTGGAGGAACGGAGGCGCCGGTTCGGCCCCAACCGCCTGGAGGAGGAGCGCACCTCCCATGCCGTCCTCTTCCTGAACCAGTTCCGGAGCCTTCTGGTCTACGCGCTCGTCATCGCCGCGGCGTTCACCGCGGCGTTCGCCGACTGGGCGGATTTTTCGATAATCGTGTTTCTTCTCCTGGTCAACGCATTGATAGGATTCTACCAGGAGGTCCGGGCGGAGGCCTCCATCGCCGCGCTGCGCAAGCTCACCGAGAGCAAGGCCAGAACCCGGCGGGCCGGGCAGGAGCGCGATGTGCCCTCGACGGAGCTCGTGCCGGGGGACATCGTCTTGGTCCACGAGGGCTCGCTGGTCCCGGCGGACCTGCGGCTTGTCGAATCCACGGGCCTCATGGTCGACGAGTCCACCATAACGGGGGAATCCCTTCCGGCGGACAAGGACGCCGGGAGCCTCCTCCCGGAGAAGGCCATGCCCTACGAGCTCGCCAACATGCTACTTTCCGGGACGACGGTCGTCCGGGGCTCGGCGGCGGCGGTGGTGACCGCCACCGGAAGGGACACCTACCTCGCCCTGCTGGCCGAGGAGGCCCAGAGGGAATCGCCCCCCACGCCCCTCGCCCGGGCCCTCAAGGGCTTCATGAGGCGCTACCTGGCGCTCGTGCTGACGCTCGTTGTGGCGGTCGGGGTGGCCGGCGCCCTCCAGGAGCGGGGTCTCCGGGAGATGGTCAAGCTCACCATCTCCCAGATAGTCTCCGCCGTCCCGGAAGGGCTCCCGATTGTCGTGACGCTCGTCACCGTGACGGGCGCGCTGGCCCTGGCCCGGCGCCGGACGCTCATCCGGCACCTGCCCTCCGCCGAGACGATAGGCAGCGCCACGGTCATCGCCTTCGACAAGACCGGGACGATAACGCGGGGCCACCTCGAGGTCGAGGAGCACCGGGCGCTCGACGAGCGCGCCCTGCGCCTCTGCGCCGCCCTCTGCAACGACTCCCACGACGGGCGGGGCGACCCCGTCGATGTGGCGCTCGCGGAGTGGGTCGGCGGGGACCTCGGGCGCCTCCGGTCGGAGCACCCGCGGGCCTGGTCGTTCCCCTTCGACACCCGGCTGCGGATGATGGCCGTGTCGGCCGACGTGGATGGCAGGCGGACGCTCCTCGTCAAGGGGGCGCTGGAGGAGCTGGGCCGCCGGGCGCGGGACGGCCCTGCCGCGAAGCTCCTGGAGGAGGCCGCCCTGGGGATGGCCGCAAAGGGGCTGCGCGTCCTGGCGTTCGCCCGGGGCACGGGGGAGGGGCGGCCGCCCGAAGAGTGGGAACTGGAGCTTCTGGGCATAGTCGGGTTCCTGGACCCGCCCAAGCCCGGGGTGCGGGAGGCCATATCAACCGTGCGGAACTCGGGCGTGAGGCTCATAATGGCGACCGGGGACCACCCGGAGACGGCGAGGGCGGTGGCTGCCGCCGTCGGCATCTTCCGCGATGGGGACACGCTGGTCACCGGGCAGGAAATGGAAAAGATGGACGAGCCCGCCCTCGCCTCCGCGCTGGAGCGCGCGACGGTGCTGGCGCGCATCATCCCCGAGCACAAGTACCGCATCGTCAAGGCGCTCCAGTCCTCCGGGCAGATAGTCGCCATGACGGGGGACGGCGTCAACGACGTGCCGGCCCTCAAGGCGGCGGACCTGGGCATCGCCATGGGGGGAGGCACGGAGGCCGCCAAATCCGTCTCCAAGATGGTCATCGCCGACAACGATCTTTCGGTCATCGTGCAGGCGGTCCGGGTCGGCCGCGTCATCGCCGACAACCTGCGCAAGACCATCTACTACCTGCTCTCCACGAACCTGCACCTGCTCTTCTACATCATGTTCTCGGTGCTGCTGGGCCTGCCTCTCCCGCTGCTCGCCATCCAGATACTCTGGATCAACCTGGTCACCGACGGGGTCCAGGACAAGACGTTCCCGTTCATCGCCGAGGAGGGGGACGTGATGTGCCGGAGCCCGAGGTCCCCGCTGAGGCAGTTCTTCGATGCGGACCAGCTTTCGCGCATACTGGTCTTCGGGCTGGGGATGGGCGTGCTGAGCACGGTCGTGTTCTGGTACCTTGTGGAGGTCTACAGCTACACCCTCGCGGTGGGCATCTCCTTTTGCGCGACGGCGGCGCCCCAGTGGTTCAACGGGATGCAGGCCCAGAAGCAGCACGAGCCGTTCTTCATGAACCTCCGGCGGAGCCTGCGCATCAATCCCTACATATTCGTCGGGGCCGGAGCGGGGCTGGCCCTCCAGCTCCTGGCCATCTACGCCGTTCCCTCATGGTTCGGCTGCGTCCCCCTGGAGGCCTCTCACTGGCTCGTGGTCGCGCTGCTCTCGCTCGTGGCGTTCTTCCTGGTCGAGTCAATGAAGTGGTTCAGGCTGGCGTTCGTCCCGGCCGGCGAACGGGAGAAGTACTGCCTGATGGTGCGCTGACCGCCCCCCGCTTTTGGAGAAGGTGAAAAAATGATACTGCATATCTTGCGATTAGCGGCCGTGGCCGGACCTGGGCTGGCGAATGGCGCGCGCCGGGGCCTCTATGTCATGCTCGGCGGCCTCAGCCTGATCGCTGGGCTCATCGGGGCCGTGCTGCCCGTCATACCCGGCACCCCCTTCCTCATCCTTTCGGCGTCGCTTTTCGCCCGCGGCTCGAGCAGGGCCCACCGGTGGCTGCTGAACAACAGCCTGTTCGGAAGCTACATCCGCGCGGAGTACGAGGGGCGTCCCCTGCCCGCCGCGTGGAAGTGGCTGTTCATAATCTCCATCTGGGTCGCCACCGCGCTGGCCATCCTCCTCATCCCCACGGCGCTCTGGCTGGACATCGTGCAGGTGGTCATAGCGGTGGTGTTCACGGCCTATTTCCTGGCAAGAAGGCGGCAACCCGGGACCGGGCGATAGGAACATTTGCCGCCTGCTGGATGGACTGCGACCTCCGCAGCTCCTCCCTGCGGCGCCATATCCAGCCGGATGGGCGGAAGATGAACGGAAGGCCCGGCGGGCCGCTGTCGGATTCTGAAAAATAAACTATATAAAG
>VGTL01000163.1 GCA_016874675.1 Methanobacteriota archaeon
GCTGGCATCTGGACGTATCAAAGGCCAAGGGGATGGATGCCAAGACACTCGGCGGCATGATGGACGAAGTAAACTCCTGGTCCCTGAAGAACAGGCTCACCCTATGCAAGCTGGTGGAATACCTGCCTGGAAAGGACAGTAGGGCGGCCTTACAGGAGACACTCGAGATTCCGATTCGAACAGACCGTAATAGCTCAAATCCATGACCTTGATCCATGTCCCATAGACGAACCAATTCTCACCGTTCAAGACGCCCGAAAACGGAAAGCGCCTCTGAAACCCATACGAACCGGCTGAGCGGCTGGAAACAAACGGCCAACACCCTCCGGGCGCTCGACATGGCCATAGCAATCTCGAACAATCCCAAAGTGGCGCCGGCTGATTTCTGGCAGCTTTTGGAGCCGCTCGACGTGACACAGAGCGTCCTGAACCGGCTGGACCGGGCGGCCGTGGAAGCCACGCCGGTCGGCCAGAGGGAGCTTTTCCTGAGCCGCTACTTCGCCGCCTGCGTCACGGGAATGGCCCGGGCGGCCGGGATACTGGAGGTCTACGAGCGCTCGGGGCTCGTGGTGCTCGGACCGGAAGACGACCGGAAACGGCCGCCCGAAGCGCCGGAATCATCGCCATACACGAAGAACATCCCGGCCTTGAGGCATCTCGAGCGCGACATCCCGGCGTTCGCCAGCGACTACCTGGAAATCCTTCAATCCCGCCTTGGAATGCTCCTGAAGATCAAGCACCTGCTCCCCGAGGTCGACTCGGACGAGGATGATTTGAAGAACCGGATTTATAGGTCCCAGACATCCATCAGCGTGGAGCGTCTTTACGGGGAGACGCGCGCTGCCACGGCCGAATTCCTGCAAAGGATGCTCAACCGGGGCGATCCCGCACTCATCCCGGTCCTTTCAGCCCGCGGGGCGCCTTTCATCTTCATGTGGCACATCTCGCTGGGCCTGCTTGACGAGATGGTGGATGCGCTCCTCCGGGGCTCGCCACTGATAAAAAAGGGAGCAGAACAGGCCAAACCGGGATGCAAAGATCTCCTCGCGCGGGGCGATGGAATTGATCCCTCGCTTTTCAGCGAGAACGCGGACAACAACTGATGCCGGCGAACTCGATACGCAAGCCGCCTCGGCGGCTTGCGCCCCCCTTCATTCGTCCCCGGCCCTCATCGGCGTGGTCTTTTACCGTCGTCGAACCGGAGACCCCGTCCCCAATCTATCACCGTTCATCTAAATATCGTCGTCGCGCCTGCCACGGGCCTGCGTTCAGCCACCCCGCGCGTGGGGATCTCACTTCTTAATCCACGGCGCGTCCACCATCGGGGTCCCCCTAAATGACCTTCACACCCTTAAATACCACAACAAAACCATTACCTAATAATCCCAAATCGCCCCTCGGTGCGTTGTATACCTGGCCGACCTCTTTTATTGCATAGCAAAGGCCATATCAGTTGATCTGAAGCACCTAACTTCTTTTTTAACTTCAAGAGCGCACTTACAATATCTAGGCCAATTGTTCTCGATTCACTCCGCGTTTTATTCTTCAACTGCTATCTACTGAAAACGGACCGACTGGGATGTGATTCTAAGAATCTCCTATGGCGAATTTGTTGGGTCCTTGCCATTGAGAAAAGTAATAGCATCATTATCCCAATTGGTAAGAAAACCAGAAGAATAAACACGAACAATACTAAATCCCAGAAATTTGTACTGTCTTCACGGCTAGCTCTTATACTTTCCGCTCGCAAGACCCGTTCACCAGATGTGTCCAACTCGACTTTCCCGACTACCGTGATGTCATCGCCCTTCCGATAAATGCTCTGGGCATCATTTGTTCCGGTCCCTGCGTTCCTATAGAAATCGTCGCATGAACTTAAGTTTATTGAGATATTAATCGAAATGTTATTAGGATCAGCCAGGTGGAAAGGCTCCCAGCTCTTGAGGGTCCATCCATTATCACCATTATTAAGGACGAAAGCTGTCCAATTAGGTGCATCGATGACCCCATAGAGCCGGACGACTTGGCCCGGACGAACATCAGCAATCGAACCGAATCCTGTGGGGGTAGTATCGATGAATGCAAGATATACCATGAAGAGCAAACCCGTTATTGCTACGGCCGATTCGACGACTGTAAGCAAATATATCACTCTTCTCAGCTTAGCATCGAGCTTGGCACGCCTACCGCAGTTGGGACAAATGTCCGGTTTCCGGATACAATCTGTACAGAAGAATGCGCGACATCGAGGACACCAGAACCTATCTTTTGGACTTGGCATATCGGAGCCACATGCCGGGCACTCAAGTCCAGTCGACATCGAATTAAATATCAACTCTATACCTTATAAACATTATTAATGAGATCGGAAATCGGATAGACTGAGTGAACGAGGCATTCTAACAATTCATGTCTCCAGTCTCGGCCATTCTCAGTTAAATCGACTTTTTCGAGATAAAGACTGGAACGGATTTCAAGTGCGGGATATCGAAAAACCGTTTACGCCCATAATATATTTCGAATAAGGGCTCCCAAACCTTTTACGCGGGGCCGGGGGATATAGAACGGCGAGGGCAAGAACGCTTCCCCCATTTTTATCCCACAATCCTTTTTTAAGCTTTCTTCAAATCAGATGAAACATCGTCCCAAACTAATAATCCAAATATCCTTTTTAATTGAACAAACCAGCTCCCCCGCCTTCAATACCAGCGGCCGCGCCTCCTTACCCTTCCAGCCCTTGACAGCCTTGTACACCCCCAACGGTCCCTTCCCGGCCCTCCCCGCTTTCCCTGCCGGCGAACGGACGCCACCTCCCCCCAGGCGCCGTCGTGAACTCATACACCCCCCTCATGCCTTCCGGTCTTATCAGGCTTGGCCGGGACGGTTCGGCGCAGGAGGGCGGGAAAGGGGCCCGCAAGGGCCGTTTTGCACGGAGGGGGCGAGGAACCGTAGGCTTTGGGGTTACGCAAGCCGCCCCGGGCGGCTTGCGATCGAGAAGATTCCACCCCGGCAACCTCGTTACGCATGCCGGCGGGAGCTTGTAAGGGCTGGCTTGCGCCTGTCTTGCTTCGAACCCGGCAAGCGTCGGCCGTGCTCTTCCCCCATCGTGACCCCGGAGACCCCGGTCCTTTCCTGGACCCAATCTAATTAGCCGTCATCGTGCCCGCCACGGGCCGGCGTTTAGCCGGCCCGTGCGCGGGCATCGGCGCAAAACTCCATCTACCAAACGCCCCCGGGGTCCGGTTCCCGGCCGATGCCCCATCATTTTCCAAACCAAAGTGCAATAACGCCCCAAAGAATAAATCCGTAGCCCATTCCTATGCCATCTTTTCCGCCCCAAGCCCCCCAACATCCACCCACCCAATCTCCCCCGTCCTCACCTTCTCCCCCCACACCCACCTTCCCACAACCCTCCCCGCAACGACCTCGTCCCCGACCTCCAACTCCAGCTCCTTCGACGAGTAATCCCTCTTCGCCCTCCCCATCACATCCTCTATGAGCTCGAGATCCTCCGCCGGCACCCACCCGGCGATCCCCCCCCGCTCGCAAAAATACCAGCCCTTGTAGTCGTTTTCCTCGCGGTCGACACGGACAAGGTCCCCGGACTTAAGGACGAGGGGTTTGGCGTCCTTGGGTTTGCAGGGCTTGAGGGCCTTGTAGATCTTTAAGGCGGCCTGAGCGGGCTTCGCCCCCTTGTTGGGCGGTTCCCGGTCCGGGAGCGTGTCCGGTCGGGGGGCTGCGGGCATCCGGGCCACAGCAGGCATCCGGGGTTTATCGGAGTTGCCCCGGACAGGCCCTGCGCAAGACGCCGGAAGGCGTTTGGAGGGGCGGATTGCGATCGGTGGGATTTCTGCCGGGTTGAAGGTGTTCCGCAAGCCGCCC
>VGTL01000164.1 GCA_016874675.1 Methanobacteriota archaeon
TGTCCGAGACAGTACCTGGGACGCAATGTCTATGTAATCATCCGTCGTCCGAAGAAGGAATAGACGGCGGTAGGGGTTGTTACCGCATCGGGCAGGGTGGGGGATCAGCTAATTGTGTCCCACAGCCGGGCGGGCGGCGAGGGCGTGTCAGTTCTCCAAGGTGTAAAAAAAACAAGGCGCAGGGCGCAAGGCGCAGGGCGCAAGGCTTGAGGCGCGAGGGATAGGGCGCAAGGAACAAGGGAAGAATCTCTTTCCCTTGATCCTTCCACCTCGCGCCCTGCGCTTTCGCCCCTTGCGCCTTGCGCCCTGTTCAAGAAGGATAGAAATTCCCAACAGGAATATTGAATACCCCGCCGCCGGATATGCATACGGGTGCGCGACGGGGCCCGAGCAGCTGATGATCAGGGCGCCCCAGACCCGCCAGCACTCCGGCCAGAGGACCGGGAACATGGGAATCGACGACTGGGGCGATGTGCACGCTATCTGGGCGACCCAGGGCATCTTCGGCCCGATGTACCAGAAGCTCGCCCCCAACGGGACGCCGCTGCGACCGGCCTCCGGCACACGATGTTCGATTACAACGGCGGGTGCTCGCTGTTCTCCAGACAGGTCGATACGCCCGTGGCGGGCTGCGGGCCGGACTCCCCCCTGCCCCGGCTGGCGTTCGACGGCAACGGGGACATCCACGGCGGTCGCCGTGCTGGTCGCGAGGAGGCGCGGGAGGGCGGCCGGCGGGCGCCGGAGGCGTATTTAAAACCAGCGCCCGCTCCAACAAGGACTTATACCGGTCCGGGAATTTATCGCGCGGTGTCCGGATGGGCCGCGGCGTTGCCCTGCTGGTGACAGTGCTGTCCCTGTCAGGCAGCCTCGCCCTTCCGGCGGCGCCCGCCGGTTCCGGCCCGGGGGAAGGTGCGGGCTCCTCGCGCGAGTGGTTCTCGCCCGACGGGCTCCGGTGGACCGATGCCACGCGGCTGACCTGGGACCCGGCGCCCGACACGCACCCCCAGCTCGCGGTCGCCCCGGACGGGACGGCCGGGGTGGCCTGGAACCGCGGGACGGCGATGTACTGGGCGAAGGTCTTCAACAGCGAAAAGCCGCCCGTGGTGATCGGCCGGGTGGCCAACGGGACATTCCCGCTCCAGTGCAGCGGCTTCGTGTCGCCCTTCATCGGGGCGGACTCCAAGGGTAACTTCCACTTCTGCTACCGGGACGGGGACTACGGCGCGTACTACACGAAGCTGGATCTGAACGGCAACGCGCTCGTTCCGGGCAAGGGCATCCCGTCCGGCGGGGTCGCCGTCCACGCGCCTTCGATAGCGGTCGCTCCCGGCGACATCGTGCACCTCACCTACGAGGACTGCCGGCACGGCTACGGGGCGGAGGCGCTCACCTACGCCCGCCTGCTGGCCGACGGGACGGTCGACAGGGACGGGATCCGGATGAGCCTCCAGGGCCAGCTGGTCTCCGGGACCACGATCTGTTCCGATTCCTGGGGGAATGTGCATGCCGTCTATGTCAATGCCTCGCTGGATACGTACCACGCCAAGCTGGACAAATTCGGCAATCCGTTGCCTCAGGCTCCGCCGAGCTGGCTCTACAAGGCCTCCGGGACGTACGAGTACGTGGGCCCGGCGGCAATCTGCGCCGACCCGAAGGGCGGGATTCACATCGCCTGGAACACGAACAGCAGCGGCGTCGGGAAGCTAGTGTATATGAAGCTCGACAGTAACGGGAACAAGCTCGCCGCCGGGATGAACGGGGCAGGGATTCCCATCACGGTGGAGCCGACCGCGCTCGGATACCCGGCGATAGCCTCGGACGGCCGGGGCAGGACATACGTGGTATGGTCGGATGTCCGCGACGTGGACCCGCGTATCTGGTACGTTCCCGTCTTCTCGGACCGGGAGGACGACCCTCTCTTGCCCTACAACGCCGTTTGCCTGACTCCCGGCAATAGGACGGTCGCAACGCAGCCGGCGGCGGACGTCGGCCCCGGCAACTGGCTCCACGTCGCCTGGCGGGAGGACATCGGGGGGAACTCCGAGATCTGCTACGCCCGGGGGGAAGCCTCGGGCGTGGAGCTCGGCATGACGCCCGAGGAGATGTACAAGGTCATGTACGCCCGCCCCGACGAGACCAAGTCCGCCAACATCATTGTGCGGAATACTGGCGGCCGGAACGACACGGCATACCTTGACATCAGCGCGGACTTCCACGGCAAGAACGGAGGCATCGGCAAGAACTACACGGGCGAGGGCTGGAAGGTCTGGATAGACGAGAAGTACAAAGAACTCAATATGGACGCCCGGGAGATGCGCAAGATACCCCTGAACGTCCGGGGACCGGCCCGGGGCGCCTCCAACGAGTACATCGAGGTCGAAATCAGCGCCACCTCCCAGATGAACCCGATGGAATCCGACAATGTCAGGTTCCGATCCTACCTGGTGGTCGACCACCGCATCGCACTGAAGTGCGCCGAGCGCGTGCACGCCACCCCGGCCGGGGTGCCGACGCAGTACTCCATCGCGGTCGGCAACATCGGCTCCGTCGACGAGAGCATCCGAATCAGCGCCAGCGGGCCGTGGGGCTGGCTTTTCGAGGTCGACAGTGACCTCGTGAAGCTCAGGCCGGCCGAGACCTGGTTGCTCTCGCTCAACGTGACGCCCCCGTCCTACGCCCTGGCCGACGATGTCGGGGTGGTGAAGGTCCGGGCGGAATGCATCGATTGGCCGTCCAGGTCGGAAGAGGTCAGCACGCACACGGTCGTGACGGGGGAACTGCACATGACCGGCGCGCTGGACCGGACCGAGGGTTGGGCGGTGCCGGGCGGGATGGCGGACTACAACCTCACGCTCGGGGTCTCCGGGAACCTGAACGGCGAGATGAACCTGGTCGTGGAGCTGGGTTACGGGTCATCCGGCTGGGACGTCTGGACGGACGCGGGCTCGATATCGGTCGGCTGCGGGGACCGGGTGACCACCGGTATCCACGTGGTCCCGCCGCGGGACGCCCCCGCCGGCTCCAGCCTGACGGTCAACATCACCTGCTCCGATATGGAGAAACGGTATCTCGTCCGGTGCCAGGCGACGACCTTCGTGCGGCGGGTCAGCGGGTTCGACCTTTCCGTGGGGCCGTCCGAGGGCCCGCTGGCACCCGGCGGGGCGACGCTGCGCCGGGTCCACGTCATGAACCTGGGCAACGCGCCGGACAGCTACACTCCCGCGCTGGAGGGCCCCCCGGGATGGCGCCTGGCCCTGCTTCTGGAGGACGGGCTGGTCGAGGCGGGCGGAGCGGTCGACATCGCTGGCGGCGGCGGGGGATGGTTCGACGTGCTGGTCTGCGCGCCATCGGGCTCCCTGGCCGGGACCTACCGGATACGGGGCCGGGTGTCGGACGGCGCGGGAGACGGCCGCGGGTTCTCGTTCGAGGCGACGGTCATCCAGCTCTTCGGGCTGGGCCTGGAGTCGGGCGCGCCGGCGCAGGCCGGGGAGCCCGGCCGGTGGGCGTCCTTCCCCCTCGAGGTGGCCAACACGGGCAACGGGCCCGACACCATACGGCTTGCCGCGGAGGGGCTGCCGGAGGGCTGGCCCGGGCCGTTCTTCCGCAAAGCGGACGGGCCCATCGGAGACCTACTGGAACTTCCTGCCGGCGGAAGGGGCCGGATGGAGGCCGTGGTGGCCCTGCCAGACAGGACCGAGCTATCCGGAGTCCAATTCAACGTGTCGGCGGAGTCGCTGGGCGGGATGCGCGCGCGCGTGCCGCTCTCCCTGGCCGTGAGCAAGGCCGATTTGCGGATTTCGTCCGTGGTCCCCTCGAAGGAGGACCCCCGGGCGGGCGAGCTGGTCTGGGTCAACCTGACCGTGCAGAACTGCGGCACCGGG
>VGTL01000165.1 GCA_016874675.1 Methanobacteriota archaeon
CGCCGGGATGATAGAATCAACACCGCCGATAAGTGCCAATCGGCATGGCACAACCTGCTTAACCTCTACGGGCCAGACTATCCGCTACCGGGGACGCCAGGGGCTTAATGAATTGTGTCCCACAGCCCCGCGACAGCCAACATTTTTAACCTAGGACTTATATAATTGCGGCCCGCAGGCGGGGCCCATGGAAAAGGAGATACTGGACGCGGAGTACGACAGCGTCATCTCCACCTATTACGGAGAGGAGCAGGTGGTGGCGGTCGTCATGGTCAAGGTGGACACCAAGGTCGCCGACAGGGCCGCCCAGGAGATCGCGGACCTGGAGCCGGTGGAGGACCTCTTCATGGTGACCGGGGACACGGATCTGCTCATAAAGGCGCGCTTTGGCAACTACAAGGAACTCAAGCACTTCGTGGTCAACAGCCTGGGCAGGCTCGAAGGAATAAAGGAGACGAGGACGCTCATGGTCGTCTCCACCTACAAGGAGAAGGGCGTCAAGAAGGAAGCCTGACGGAGAGCGAGACCTTGGAGACGCGCAACTGCCCCCGGTGCGGCCGCCCGATGTCGTTCATCCCGGCGCGCAACGGGCACTTTTGCAGCGTCTGCCGGCAGGCGCCCGAGGACCTGACGCCCGCGGTGCCCCAGGGGCCGGCCGGCGCCCCGGGCGCGCCCGCCGGTGCCGTTCCAGCCGCCACGCCGGAACTGCCGCCCGAGCTCATCGGCGCCCTCCCGGCCAGCCCTCCCTCCGAGGTCACGCTCTACGTCCCCACCTCCGACCCCAAGCCCATCGTCCGGCGCAGCTCCCTGAGGCGCGGGACGGTCGAGGCGCTCTCGGAGCAGGAGACGCGCCAGGCGGTCCAGACCGGGGACTTCATAATCCTGTCCAAGCCGGGCCGGTGCGCGCTGGTCGCGGCGCGTAAGGCGCTGGGCGAGCCGTCCATTGAGCCGCTGGCGCTCGAGATGGCCGGGGAGCCCTGGCGGCTGCGGATATCGGCTCCGGGCGGCTCGGTCGAGGCTGGCCTCTTCCGGCCGCGCCCGGCGGCCCCCTCGCGCCTCGCCCCGCCCGGCTCGCCGCCGCCGGAAGAGTTCCACGTCGCCTACCTCGCGCTGCGGGGCCCTCCAGAAAAGCTCTCCGAGTTCGTGTCGGCGATGCTCGGGCTTCTGGGCGAGCCGCCCTGGTCCTCGAGGTTCTGGGACGGTATGTCCAGGGTGCTCAACCAGCCCCAGAGCAAGCTCATGCTGGACTGGAAGCAGTACGCGGACTACTCGCTCGCCCGCTCCGCCGCGACGGAGCTGGCCGCGGCCCATCTCGCGTTCCGCGAGGCCCAACGCGACGGCCTGACATCGCCGGAGGCCCAGAACGCCCTGGAGCGCGCCCGGTCGGAGCTCGCCCGGGGCGAGTACGAGTCCGTCCGGCAGGCCGCCCGCCGCGCCGGCGGCGAGCTGGAGACGGCGCGCAAGGAGAAGCGGCTCCTGGAGGCGGCCCGGGGGAGGGCCCGGGCCGCCATCACGAGGATCCGCGCGCGCGACCCGTCCTCACGGGAGGCCGCCCGTCTCGACGAGCAGCTCACGGCGGTCGCCGCCGGCGCCCCCGCCGCCCTGGCCCAGGCCCGGGACCGGATGGAGGCCCTCCAGCGGAGCGCCGCGGACCAGCTCTTCGCCATCCACGCCGCCGCCGCCAACAAGCTCCTGTCGGGCATATCCGAAGAAGACGACACCCTCGTCTCCGAAATACGCAAGCGGCTCGAGGGGGAGCTTTCGGCCGCCCGGAAGCTCCTCGGCGAGGGCGAGATGGACCGCGCCGACGAATCCCTCGCCGGGGCCTGCGCCGCGGCGTCGAAGAGCATCGACGGGTATTTCGCGGAGCACGCCCGGGCCGCGGCGGAGGAGCTCGACGCGCAGTTGGAGGAATCCAGGGAGAACCCGGCGCTGGGGGCCGATTTCCTGGTCAGGCTCGACCGTGGCCGCCGCGAGATGGACGCCCACCTGCAGGCCGGCCGGAACCGCGAGGCCGGCGAGCTCGCCCGCGCCTTCCAAAAGGAGCTCGGGGACCGGCTCGAGAGCTCCGCGCCGGTCATACGGCTCGCCATCGATGGGCCCCGCCTCACGGCCGAGACCTGGAACAAGGTGGTGATGAAGGTCGAAAACAGCGGCAACTCCGACGCCGCCAACGTGGTGATAGCGATCGATGGCCCCGTGGAGCTTAGGGCCCGGGACGAGCTGCCCCTGCTTCGGGCCGGAGAGACCTACCGCGACGAGATCGGCATCAAGTGCGACGAGAACGGCGCGATCCCCGTGAGGCTTCTCGTCGACTGCGAGCGGCCCCACGACTCGGTCCCCTTCCACTTCGAGGCCGAGCTCTGGCTCGATTTCCAAAGGCCGCTGGACCTCTCGGGCGCCAAGACCATAACGATAGACAGGTCGGTGCACATCGTGGACTCGGTGCTCAACCGCTCTACCGTGGGGGAGGAAGGGGCCGGCGGCGAGAGGCCCCAGCCGGCGGCGGTCGAGCGGAAGTGCCAAGGCTGCGGGCGGATGATCAGCACCGGATGGAAGCGCTGCCCGTACTGCAACTGAGCCTGGGCCCGCCGGCCGGAGCGCGCGCCGCCCTGACCGCGGCGCTCACATCTTCTCGTTCTTTTCGCCTTCCTTTGCCGATCCCCCGGCGGTCCCCGGGGCACCGGCGCGGTCTTGGTCCCCGCCGCTTGCGCCCGGTCCGGGCATCGCCTCGTAGGGCGGCGCCCCTGACCTGTCCGCCTCCGCGTTCCCCGGCGCCTTCCTTTCGGGGTCCCGCTTGCCTGGTTCCGATGTTCCGGGCTCCTGCTTCCGGGGTCCGGGGGTTTCGCTCTCCCCCTTCCCGGATTGGCCCTTTCCGGCCTCCTCGCTCTCCGGCCCCTTCGCGTCCGGTTCCTTCTTCTCGGGCCCCTTCGCGTCCGGTTCCTTCTTCTCGGGCCCCTTCGCGTCCGGTTCCTTCTTCTCCGGTCCCTTTCCTTCATCCTCCTTCTTATCCGGCCCCCCGGGTCCGGAGGCCGGTTTGGGCGCAGCGGGCTTTCCGAGGATCTTGTCGAACAGGGAGGAGATGAATCCCTTCTGCTGGGGGGGCTTCACGGGCTCGGGCCGGGCCGGCTCCTCGGGCCTCTTCTCGGGCGCGGAGGGGGATTCGCCCACGACGATCCCCGCCGGCGCGGGCGGGAGCGGGCCGGCCGGGACCGCCACCGCGACCTCTCCGGAGACCTCCTCCTTGACCAGATCGAGGTTGTTCTTGACGCATCGCGCAAGCGACATTCCCACCCCGGGGATCCTCGTGAGCTCCTCGACCGTCGCCTTGCGCAGCAGGCCCAGGTTCGTGTAGCCCGCGTCATACATCATCTCGGCGCGAGAGCGCCCCAGCCCCGGGATGCGCGTGAACCTGTCCACCATCTCCTGCCGGGACCTGCCGAGCGCGCCTTCCTCCGCCATCCTATGCCCACCGGGCGAAACAAGGCGTTTGTTGAATATTAAATTTATGCAAGGCAGGAAGGGAGCAAGGCAGAAAGGGAGGGGGCAGCAAGAGAGCAAGGCAGAAAGGCAGAAAGGGAACGGGGCAGCAAGAGAGCAAGGCAGAAAGGCAGAAAGGGGGCATGGAGGTCTTGGAGCCGGATGTCCCCCGTGATTCCTTGCGGGGGTCCGATTCTCCGTCGCCCCTTGCTGCCTTGCTCCCTTGCTCCCTTGCTCCCTTGCTCCCTTGCTCCCTTGCTCCCTTGATGGCATGCTGAAAGCCGGCCGCCTCCATAAGGGGTATGGAGGCACATGCCATGGAAATGATAGGGTTGGACATACACAAGAAGAATTGTTGGGCAACGGTTTTGGATGAAAGCGGGAAT
>VGTL01000166.1 GCA_016874675.1 Methanobacteriota archaeon
GACGATAAATATACTTCGCTCGAGCAGAACATTTCCGGAATCCTCGATATCCTTGATGTTGTCAATGCGCCAGGGGCCCCCGCCTAAAAGTTCGACATTCTGTCGAGGTTCGAAGGATTTACACTATATGAGAGAGACATCGAACAGGTCCCTGGGCGTGGCGCGGGCCAGCAGCGCCCTGGCTTTCATGCCGAAGAGCTCCTCCGGCCGGTAGGATCTCACCCCGATTTCTTCCGGGATGTCGAAAGGGGGACGCATGCGGTATTCCGTGGTTTCGAGAACAGGAAGCCGCTCCAAGTAATTGATTTCGACCTTGAGCCTGTCCCGGTTGCCGGCATTGTTGCGGAAGGCGAGTATGAATGTGTGCTCCGCATGGGACGGTCGCTCGGATTCGATCTCGTAGCCGCCCTGCATCAGGAGCCTTGCCAGGGCCGTGCGCATCGCGACCCGGTCGCGTTCCATCACCGGCTTTTCGACCGACCCGATGTAGTTGAAATCGATGTCGACCGATAGACGCCGGAAGCCAAGGTGGAGCGATTGGAGGGCGGTGCCCCCCTTGAGGGCGAGCTTTCCCTCAAGGTCCCGCGTGGATGATATCTCCGCCAGGATGGCCAAGAGCCGGTACATCTTCTCCAACGTGTCGCGGATGAAGCCGGTCTCACCTGAGAGCCTCTCGAGCGTCTGCCGGTCCGGGGGGCTAAACACCGCGCACCGCCTCGTGGAGGTCCTTGGGCACGATAACGTTCCAGTCCCGGTCGAGCCGCCCGCTGCGTCTGGCCATTTTCGGGACAAGATAGTAAGTCTTGGGGCCGACCGCCGTCCTCAGCCCGGCCAGGAACTCGTCCGGAACCCTCAGGCTCTCCTGGAGAAGCCCGAGAATAACGCCGGTCCTCTGGTTGAGGCTCCGCTCGCCGAACCGGGCGAGGTAGGCGCCGAGAACGCGGGTGTCCACGGTGTGGAATGCGGCAAGGCTCTTGAGCATTTCCTCGAGGCCGCCGGCCAGGTCGGGCCTTCGGATGCAGTCGAGGAACGTCCGCTCGCGGTCGGTGACCGTCACTTCGACGCCATGGCGGAGGATGGTCGCCCTCCCGAAAGAGGCGTCCGCCGTCACGAAGCGGTAGGCTACCTCCTGGAACGAGAAGGCGCCAACCCGCTCGGCACTGATGTAATGCACCATGCTGAGAGCGGCGTTCGCCGCGCCGTGGAGCTCGAGGGCCGAGTGGAACCCGATGGCGCCCTTCGATCGGCCCGCCCTCTCCGCGATAATGTAGCGGTCGATTTCGTAATCCGTTCCGGCGTGCTCGGGCGGGACGGCGCCGTACAGGCCGCGGTGGATTCGCAGCAGATATCCCTTGCGCGCCAGCCCGACCAGGGCCGTCCGGGCAGCCCGGGGATTTCCGAGGTGCGCGATGGCGTCGCGCGTGGTAATTACTCTTCTTCGGAGGGCAGCGATGTGCAGGCGCTGCTCGGTGGGAGATAGCGTTTCCCCGGTTGTCATGTATGTAGCGATTTTCAATGACATGCCAAACAATATAGGTAGTGTGCTATAAATAATTTCCTATGTTGTAGGTTATATCCATAATAATAACTATCATTATATCTAGTTAGGGAATTGCCGGCCAAGGCAGGGCTCTATTTGCCAATCAGGAATATGGTTTCTCGGCTCCGCGCTATCCATCACTCGGGTTCAAATACCAAAAAGGAAAACCGGCCCCTTTCAGAGCCGGTATATTTGGGACATGGCGAGGGAGACCAAAAACCAGCGAATTAGACCGTTTTCCACTATCGGTAACTAGATCCAATCCCAGTGCTCCCACCTTTCCGAGCCCCACCTTCCCGGCCCACCGCGAAGCGGCCCCCGCAGAACACTAGCCCTGGAAGACAAGCTCCCTTATCCGCTTCAAATCCCAATGCATGATGCCCTTCTCGTCCATCTGCCTCGTGCATGACGGGGAGAATGACGACCTCGTTTCCATCAGGTATCCCTTTTCGAGGTTGCGGGCCCTCTCCACCAGGGAAGATTTCTGGATGAGCGCCTCCACATCGGCCCATTCGACGCGTTTTTCGCTCCATCTGACCTCCATGAACACGGCGCCCCTCTTCCCTGCGGCCACCAGATCGATCTCATCGCCCTTCCTGCTCCACCACGGCCCTATCCGCCGGAAATCGAACGGCCGCCTGGCGGAAATGAGCCCTGCCATGAAGCGTTCGGCCATCATGCCCACATACGATTCCACCACGGCCTTATCCGGCCGGCTCTCGAAGCCGCTCCTGAGCTCCTCCATCCTCGGGTATACGAAACGGAACCAGAAGCGGTAGAAATTGTCCTTGATGTCATATCTGATGTACCGCTCCTTGCCCAGGACCGGCCGGAACCTCTCCACCAGGTTCAAGCCCTCGAGCTGCGAAAGGTACTTGGGCAGCGCCAGGGGGTTCATGCCCGTCCGCTGGGCTATCTCGCTGGGCCGGGCGGCGCCGCGGCCCATCTCCTCCAGAATGGCAAAGAATGTCTCCCATTTGCGCCCGAACTCCTGTATCAGCGCGTTCTCCCCTTCCGGGACAAGAAACGATCCGGGGGAAGTGATGGTCCGGACGTAGCCTTCAACGGTCTTCCCTTCCGCCGATTCGATGTAACGGGGCACGCCGCCGGCGATGCTCCAGACGCCGACCGCGTCCTCGAACGGAAATCCCCGGTCCATTATCATGCGTATTGCGGCCGGCAACGGGAGGGGGCCCAGCTCCAGAAGCTGCGTGGCCCGGCCGAACAACGGCTCCTTGCGCGCCGAAAAGATCCTTCTCATCAACCCGACGAATGATCCGGAGAGAACAAGCCTGAGAGGGCGTCCCTCCTTGTTTTTATCGATTATCTGCTGGATGAGGGAATACGCGGAAGGGTCGATGAACTGGAAATTGCCGATCTCATCCAGAAAGACGACCTTGTCGGTCTTGAGGAGAATATGGCGCAGGAACTCGTCGATGGTGGAAAATGACGTCGAGAACCCTTCCGTTTCGGAAAGGCTTGCGCGGAAATACTCCAGGGCCTGCTTTTGGCGCTTTCTGGGCACGAACATGCCTATGTGGGGGACATCGCGCAGCGCCTCCCGGACAAGACGGGTCTTGCCCACCCGCCTGCGCCCGTACACCACCACCATCGCAAATTCCGCGCCCACGGCCTGTCTTATGAGGGCCAGCTCCCCCTCACGGTCGTAGAATCTCATGTGTATCCCATATCAGGATATGAGTCTTTCGTCTCAGAAAACGGCGGCATCCAGCGAGAACCGGCTCCGAAGACAGCCAACCACTTTGGCGCAATGAGCGTCCTTGGGCACGGCCGGCCGACCCCCGTCGTTCCGATCCCTCCCGCCGCCGCTCCGTCACCCGCCTGGAAATGGGAGCGAGGTGTTCAGCCTGCTTCGGCAGCCTCAGCAAAAGTCCGGTAAATTGACAAAAAGCCCCGGCCCCGTTTCCAAGACCGGGAAAGATCGGGATACGGGGCGAAAACCTCGGGGGTGCCCTTTCCAGGCCCCGGAAATGGGTCTCCGGGGACCCATTCTCGGACCAGGCCGGAAAGCTCAACCAGGCCGGATCGGGGGTTTTTTCATTATCGATGCGGTCGCTACCGCGCATCCTTATCGATGCCAGTACCCCAATCGGGATCTTTTGTTCAATCCCCGGCGGCATCGAGATGCAGGTCCTGCGCTTTTTCGACATCCCTTGCGACATCCTGACGGTCTGATGGTGGTCTTTGTCATGTG
>VGTL01000167.1 GCA_016874675.1 Methanobacteriota archaeon
AAATCCGGTTCTGATTGGGCACCTGACTGGATGGTTCATCATCCTGGTCCATCTGCCCTGTCTCGCTCTGCCGAGGCATATTCGCACCAGCCATTATCCCCGGTGCGTTTCTATCTCATCAAGGCGCAGGGCGCAAGGGAAGGCAGCAAGGGAGCAAGGCAGGAAGGCAGCAAGGGAAGGCAGCGGGAGCAAGGGGACGCCGGGTCGTTCCGTTTCCCTTGCTGCCTTCCTGCCTTGCTTCCTTGCTGCCTTCGACCCTTGACCCTTGACCCTTCCGCCCTGCCCCTTAAGCCTTGCGCCTTGCGCCTTGCGCCTTGCGCCTTCCCCTGTTAGGCATTTCCCAAACAATACCAATTATAATATAAACGCCCCAGGACAATAGCGAGGCGGTGACGATGGACCTTTCCGGGGACGGGAGCATCACTTTGGACCGCCGGGCCTTCAAGGCGCTGGCCTCGGAGACGCGGGTGGAGATACTCAAGAGGCTGGACGGGACCCAGAAGACGGTCTCGGACCTCGCGCGGGAGCTTTCCATGAACAAGGCCACGATGTTCCAGCACCTGGAGCAGCTCGTGGAGGTCGGGCTGGTCAGGAAGGACACCGAGGAGGACCGGGCCACCACGGTCAAGGAGGCGCCCTTCGAGGCCCCGGTCCAGGGCCCGCCCAAGAAATGGGTCTACTACAGGCTCTCCTGGAAGGGGAAGAACGTGCTCCACCCCGAGAGGGTCAAGATAGCCATCATGCTGGCGATAGCGGCGGTGGCGTGCCTGCTGGTCGTGGTCGTCTACGCCATGGCCGTCCAGGGCCCGGGCGCCCCGGAGCGCAAGGACACCCTGCCGCCAATGGTCGCCTACTGGGACGTCGAGCCCGTCCGGACCGACAGCGGCGTCATCGACCTGCAGCTCAACGTCCAAGACAACGCCACGGGCAAGGTCTCGGGGGTGGACGCCGGGGCCACCGTCCTGCGCTGGGGGGTATTCTCGGACCCGTCGCTCGCCGGGCCCGACATCAGTCCGTGGAGCGGGCTCAATTACACCGTGAGCGGCAGCCTCCTCACGGCCCGGATACCGGCGGCCGACTGGTCCTCCCGCGCCGGGAGGTACCTCGTCATCACGGCCGATCTCCGGGACCGGGCCGGGAACGCCGCCTCCTGCCGGTTCTTCGAGAAGGTGGTGCCGGTCTCCGGGCCCGACCTCCAGGTAGTCCCGGGCTCCCTGGACTTCGGTTCGCTGGACAGGAACTCGTTCCGGCTCTCCCTCCGGCTGTCCAACACCGGCTCCGAGGATGCCCCGGAGGTCACTGTTTCGGTCTTCGGGCGGGACCCGGACGTTCCCCGCACCGGGAGGGCGGCCCCGGACGCCGTGAAGGTCGCAAGCGGGGTGGCCGCGCTGGTGCCGGCCGGAGGTTCCGAGACGATCAACCTGACAGTCGACAACCGGCGCCTGCTCTCGCGCACGATATACCTCATGGCCGACCCCGATGACGAGGTGCTCGAGACCGAAGAGGGGGATAATGTGATGAGGGCCACAGTTCCGGCCCCCATCCCGATCGGCCCGACCCCGGTCAGCCCCTCGGAGGGCAAGGGATTCACCCCGGGGATGGAGCTCGGGGCCGCTCTGCTGGCGCTGGGCCTCGTCACGATGCTGGCGCGTCGGAAGCTTCGGGAACGCTAGGAAAGGGCAGCAGGCAGCAGGCAGCGGGCAGCAGGGGGGCAATGGGCAGCGGACAACAGGCAGCGGGGATTGTCCGCCGTTCCTGCTGCCGACTGCCCGATGCCCAATCCCCCACCGCTGCCCTCTGCCCTCTGCCCGCTCACTTGGTCCTAGTGTCCCCGGCCCGAAGCTCCCCCTCGTTCTCCCGGTCCTCGAGGGAGAGCACGCCGGCCAGGGGGTCCTTCTCCGCCCCCGGAACCGCCCTCGCCGGGGGCTCGGGCGAGTCCTCCCCGACGGGCTCCGCCTCCGGGAAGTCCTTGGACGCCGGGACCTGCGGCTCCGTCTTCGGCTCCTCCGGGGGCAAATAGTCCTCGGGCCTCTTCTTGCGGCCGCGGGCGAAGAGGACGGCCACCACTCCGAGGGCGAGGATGAGCACGACGGCGAGGACGACCGGCATCCAGTCGAAGTTGTCCACCTTGAAGGTGTAGACGGTGGTGCCGCGGTTGCCCAGCTGGTCCGTCACCCGGACCTCGAAGCTGTGCTCCCCGTTGCGGGAGACGTCCGTCGGCCACCTGTACTCGTAGCGGCCGGGCGTCTTGGTGACGCTCATGTCCCTCCACTCCCCGCCGTCGAGCCTGATCTGCACCTCCGAGACGCCCGAGTCGTCGGCGATGTCCAGGGCGATGCGGACGAGGCCCGTCTGGGGCGCCCTGGCCGGCGAGCGCACGGTGACCGCAGGGGGCGTGTTGTCCACCCGGAACGTCCTCTCCACGGTGGTCGTGAGGCCCGAGCGGCTGACCACGCTCACGCTGATGTTGTGGCCCCCGGTGTCGGAGAGCGCCCTGGTCGGGATGGCCTGCTCGTAGTAGCCCGTGGCCCGGTTGATGATGAGCGGCATGGGGCGCCCGCCGTCCAGCGCGTAGGATATCCCGGACACGGTCTCGGTCTCGTCGACGGCGACGAGCAGCGTGAAGGTGCCCGCAAGGGCGACGTTGGCGGCGGAGGGCTCCAGGATGGACACGAGGGGCGGTGTGTTGTCCAGCTTGATGATGAGGTGGGCGGTCGATTTCTTCCCGGAGGCGTCCGTGGCCCTGACCGCGAGGGCGTGGGCGCCGTCCGACAGCAGCGACGTGTCCAATGTGGAGTTCACCGGCCGCCAGCCCAGGCTGTCCACCTGGTACTCGATGACCGTCGGGTAGGTGTCGGGGGCGGTGGCCTCCACCCTCAGGACGCCGGTGAGCGACGCGCCGTCGTCGGGCGCGCTGACCGAGAGGTCGGGGGCGTGGTTGTCGACGTTGAGCCAGACGGAGTACACGGTGGTGCGGCCGGCGAGGTCGGTGGAGCTGGCGATGTACTGGTACTTGCCGTCCACGAGCATGTCCGTTACGAGCTCCGCCTCGTACATTCCCGAGTTCTGGTTGAAGGCCAGGGTCTGGGTCCCGGTGCCCTCCAGGAGCACCGAGACGAGGCCGGCCGGGTCGTAGGCCCGGACCTGGATGAGGACCGTCCCGCCGATGAAGCTGTTGTTGGAGGGGGCGGCGATGGCGCACACCGGCAACGAGTTGTCCACCGTCACCGTCAGCGTCATCTCCGTGGACCGGCCCACGAGGTCGGTGGCCCGGAATGTCACGGTGTGGACGCCGTCAGGGTGGCGCGTGGTGTCCCAGCCGCCGTCCACGGGCGCCCAGCCCAGCGAGTCCACCCGGAACTCGCGCCGGTCCAGGTAGGCGTCGGAGGCCTCCAGGTCGAAATCGTAGAGGCCGGCCACTATCTCCCCCTGCGCCGGCGAGGTCACCGAAAGCGACGGGAGGTTGTTGTCTATCCGCACGGTCCTCGAGGAAACGGCGGGCGGGTTCATCCCCC
>VGTL01000168.1 GCA_016874675.1 Methanobacteriota archaeon
ACCGTCCCGGGAGGTCCGGGCGCTCCCGTCGACGAGCACCTCCAGCCCGCGGTCGGCCGTGAAATGGACGCGGAAGGAAAGCTCGTCTTGGACCAGAGGCTCCAGCGCCGAGACCGCCCTGGCGGTAACGCATATGAACTCGCCCGGGGCGCCCGCGCCCGGCGCGCGCACCGCCAGGCCCGGGCGGGCGACATCGCCCGGCCCCAGCTGCGCCGCGCTCCAGTCCCCCTCGAGCCACACCTTCCATCCCGGACCCGTGTAGCCCTCTCCAAGCCCGCCCTCCATGCCCCGCAGGTCCGCCTCCAGCGACAGGTTGTAGACGTCGGGCCCGGCGCCCGCGTTGCGCATTGTCAGGTTCGCCGTACGGGTGGCGTTGGCCATCGCGCCCGACAGGCGGGCCGCTCCCGCATCCGGGAGCCGAAGCTCCACCCGGGCTATCAGTGCCTGTTTCCAGTAGATCTCGTCGTTGCCGTCCCGCCCGGAGACCCAGGCGACCCGGAGCCCCCCCTGCGGGTCGGGGGCGATCCGCGGGTCCCGGTCGCGGTCGAGCGCGTCCGTCAGCCGGACCGGGGAGACCGGCCCGTCGCCCGGCCGCGCGATCGCGTAATACAGGTCGGCGTCGAAGTCGTTGCCCCAGGCGAGAAAGACATTATCGCGGCCGTCGGAGCACAGGTCCCCGGCGTCCCCGGCCTGCGTCTCGACGCGCAGGTGGGGCCCGAGCAGCGAGCCGTCGACGCCCAGCCTCGTGTAGAATAGCTCCCGGCGGCCGGCGCCCGCGCCCGCCTGGAGCAGGTGGAGGACGCCGTCCGGCGTGAACGCCATCGCCGGCAGGGGCGTATCTTCCGTCACGGCCACGGCCGGCGGGAAGTAGCGCGGCGGCAGGAGCAGCTCCCCCTCGGTCCCGAAGGCGCAAAGCCCCATCGTGCCGTTCGCCGGGCAGCTCCAGAGGAGGTGGGGGCGGTCCCAAGGGTCCAGCGCGATCGTCACGGAGGCGGCGCAGGCGCTCACCTCGAACCCCGGGCGCAGCACCAGCGAGCCGTCCAGGTAGGCCATCTCCGCCGTGCCGTTGCCTGTCAGGAAGCAGAAGTAGGGCCGGCCGCCCCGGGCGACGGCGAGGCCGGCGGAGCTATGGCCCTTCCCCTGCGGGTCCAGCGCCACGGGGGCGATGGCCCGCCCCTCCGCGCCCTCCAGCCTGCGGTACCAGGGGCTTCCCCCCTCGGTCCAGATGAAGTGGAAGTCCCCGTTTTCGTCGACGCCGGCGCGCTCGGCGCCCTGGCCGTCCGGGCGCAGGGGCACGCTGCCCGTCGCCACCTCCTTCTCTGGCGCGGCCGGCCCGCCCGAGGGGCCCGCCCTCGCGTAGTAGATTCGGTCCCCTCTGGCCCAGAGCAGGTGAGAGTCCCCGTCAGGGCCCACGGCCAGCGCCGGCAGGTCGTCGTCCCCGGTGGCGTTGGTGAGCCGGCCGTCGGGCCCCCAGAGCAGGCCCTCGCCCGGCCCCGGTCCCGCGTCCGCTCCGGCGAGACCCGGCGCGAGCAGCGCCAGCACCGATAGCGTTGCCACGAGGGAGCGCATCGCCATGCCACCGGCGCTATCCCCGGGGCCCGTATTTTATTGTTTTGGAGGCAGCCGGCCGCGCCCGGGCCGTGCCCCGACGCGGCCGGGGCCCCCGTCGGGCGTGACCCGGCGCGTTTTGCGACCACTCTCGCGCTCCACCACGTAATATTTATATACGCACAACTGCTTGCTCATTCCAACCTCGAAGCATGCCTTCCTAATATTGAGGCGCCGGGAGACGCCGATGATAAACGAGGGGGCGTTGGCCAGCTGGAGCCCTCAATGGACGCGAGCCTGAGAAACAGGAAAAGACCGTCTGAGGGCCGCTCATCCTGCCTTCACGAGGACTGCGGCCACAGGGAGAGGCTGTACTCACCGCCCTTCGACCGCCGCATCACCCGCGTGCCCGTCCAGCGCTTCCCCTACTGCCTGAATTGCGGCAAGCTGAAAAACGTCAGCTCCGACAAGGCCAAGATGGCCGGCTGGTTCACGAACCTTTTGCGCGTCGTCAACCACAACATCGCCCTCTCGCACGGCAAGATAACCCAGGCCCAGCAGCGCCTCATAATCTCGGACATCGAGAGGGTGGCCGACTTCGAGGACCGCTACCACATGACCCGGTCGGCCCAGCTCGACCTCTTCTTCGTGGCGATCCACCGCCAGCGCCCCGACATCCCCTTCTGGGTGCTCGAGCGCGCCGCCACCCCCGAGCCGCCGAGGAAGGCGGACCCCGTCAAGGCCCTGCCGGCGTGGGTCCAGTACCTCGAGTGGCTCAAGAAGAAGCGCGCCCGCGATGCGGCTGCCGCCGCCCCGAAGTGAACGAAGGCAGCAAGGCAGCAAGGGAAGGCAGCAAGGGAGCAAGGCGGCAAGGCAGCAAGGGAGCAAGGCAGCAAGGCAGCAAGGGAAGGCAGCAAGGGAGCAAGGCAGCAAGGCAGCAAGGGAGCAAGGGGGACGGCCGTCCGTCCCTTCCTGCCTTGCTTCCTTCCCTTGCTGCCTTGCTGCCTTCCTGCCCTGCTGCCTTCCCTTGCTGCCTTCCTGCCTTCCTGCCTTCCCTTTCTGCCTTTCTGCCTTGCTGCCTTCCTGCCTTTCCCCGTTAGGGTGATCCCATGTCCAAAATGCTGGGCCATTTCACGAACTGCCTTGCGAAGCTGAACCGGTACATCGAGCGCGAGCAGAAGCGGGGCTCTGACATCCCCAGGTTCACGAAGAACCAGATCCGCCTGCTGGTCCGCTACCTGGAGCGCCGGGACCTCTTCCGCTTCCGTCACGCCATCGACTGCGACGGCCGGCGCTGCCATTGCGACGACCGCCGGCGGGCCGAGTTCATCCGCGCGATAACCGCGATGAACCGCAAGCTCCCGCAGGGCCTTCTGGACACAATACTCTGAGGCGATGCCATGGCGACCATCTACGGCACGAGCAAGATAGGCAAGGGGACCTTCGTGGCCGACACGGTCATCGTGGGCCACCCGGCGAAGGACGAGAGGCATCTCCTGCTGGTGGGCCAGCAGGACAAGGTCGAGGGCGCGGTCGTCGGCGAGGGCTGCTTTCTGCGCGACTTCGGGGTCATATACTCCCGCGCCACCTTCGGCAACAAGGTCCAGACGGGCCACCACTGGATGGTGCGCGAGCACACCACCGTCGGCGAATCCTCGCTCGTGGGCTCCGGCGTGGTCATCGACGACCACTGCACCATCGGAAAGCGCGTCTCCATCCAGACGCGCGCCTACATCCCGACCAACACGGTCATAGAGGACGACGTCTTCGTCGCCCCCTGCGTGTGCTTCACGAACGACAAGTACATGGGCCGGGGCGAGGTCGTGCTCGCCGGCGCCCACGTCGAGAAGGGCGCCCGCATCGGGGGCAACTCGACCGTCCTGCCCGGAGTGCGAATAGGCCGCGAGGCCCTGGTCGCCGCCGGGGCGGTGGTCACGAAGGACGTG
>VGTL01000169.1 GCA_016874675.1 Methanobacteriota archaeon
GAGACGATTTTTGAGAAGAGGGTAACGCGGTTTGGGAACGGTGCGAAAATCGACTGTCCGCTCCAGTTCCTGGACAAAAAAGTCTATGTGATAGTCAGGAAATCACGCTGAGTTATGCAACACAGCAAAATAAACCTCAACATTGCATAAAAACGACCCGGAAGGGAACGAGCGGACCCCGGAGGGAGAGCCCCTCGAACCCCCTGAAGAATACGCCGGGTCGTATCTGGATTTCATCGAGCAGCGACAGATGCCTTCCGGGAGGACCGGCGGTGACCCGGCCGGAGCGCCATCCGGACCCACGGATGACGGAGCCGGTCTGGTCTGGGATTTCATCGATTCCCGCCCGATGCCTCCGGACGGGGCGCCGTTATCCCGGACCTGGGATACTGACGGCAAGGGCCTCAGCAACGGCCACAGGACCCCTGCGCGCAACGGCAACGGCCTGTCCGGCGGCCGCAGCCTCGTCAACGGGAACGGGCTGGTGAACGGCAACGGGTTCGTGAACGGGGCGGGCAAGGGGTTCACCGCCGGTGGTGGCCTCATAAACGGCAACGGCCTCGTGAACGGCTGCGCGAAGGCCCCGACGGAGGAAGGGCTGGCTCCCCGGAGGATGCAGGTCCTGAGGATGGCCGCCCTCCGGAAGCGCTTCAGGCTCGCCATCGTGGTCCTGCTCTCTGCGGTCCTGGTCGTCACTGTCCCAATGCTTGCCATGCTCTCGGTCCATCCGGAGGCCGGAATGGCCGTGGACGGCGATTTCTCCGACTGGGGCGGCAAGGTGGTGCTTTCCGACGGCCCCGATACAAGGGTGCCCTCGCCGGACCTGGACATCGTGCGCTACTCCACCGCCCGCTCCGGGGACGGGCTCTTCTGCTTTCTCGAGGTCGCCGGCAGGATGCTCGCCGGGACGGAGAGAAGCGTCGACGTTGTCAACGTCTTCATCGATGCCGACCTGGACGCGTCCACCGGATACACCCTGCGCGGGCTGGGCGCCGACCGCCGCGTTGAGGTCTGGGGCCATGACAATCTCGTGCGCGGGTGCAACCTCTACCTGTTCTCGCCCGGAAAGGGGACCGCCGACTGGAACGGCTGGACCGCCTCGGGAAGCGCCAGGGCGGCCTCGTCCGGCAAGGGGCTCGAGCTCGAATTGCCGGCGGAATGGCCGGGCAGCGGCGCCTCGCGCGAGTACCGGGCCCTTTTCCAGGTGAGCGACTCCATTTCGGGCCTTTCGGACTTCTCCTCGATGACCGCCGGTCCGTACGGAGGTGCCCTGCGCGTCACCCAGGCGCCGGTGGACACCCCCTCCCTCTCGATACCCTCCTCGGACCGGACGGTGCTCGGGTTGGACCTTGTGGCCGGCGGCGATGATATGGAGCTGCGCCGGCTCGTGCTGGAGCGCTCCGGAAACGCAAGCGACGGCGACATAGGGACCGTCCGGTTGATATCGGAGGGCAGGGTGCTCTCCTCCGGTTCGTTCTCCGGGCCCCGCCTTTCTCTCGACACGCTGTTCACGGTCGCGCCCGGAAAGCCGGAGCACCTCGAGGTCCGACTGGACATCCCGGCAGGCGCAAAACGGGGTGCGGTCCTCGGAATCGGTCTGGCTGGCCACGATTCGGTGCAATCGGCCCGAGGCCTGGCCACCGTCAAGGGCTTCGGGCTCTGGAGCTACTACCTGGGAGCGCCCCCGGGACGGATAACCATTGACGGGGCGTTCGGGGACTGGGTCCTGGCGACGACCCATCCGGACCCGGTCGGCGACGGACACGGTCCCTGCGTGGACCTCCTCGACGCGCGGGCGATCAAGGAAGGGGGCATGGTCTCGTTCCTGGCCCGGGTGGACGGCACGATGATGGGCGGGGAGACTATCCCCCCGCCGTTCCAAGGGAGGCCGAAGGCCGCGCCCTCCGGACCGCCCGGACCTCCCTCCGGGGTCATCGAGCAGCCGGTCCTCGTGCCCTACGACACCGTCACCGTCCTCATCGACACGGACGCATCGAACAGGACCGGCTGCTCCATGCCCGGGACTGGCCTGGGCGCCGAGGTCTCCCTCTCCGTGAAAGGCATCGGGGGCCGCATCCTGTCCCGCGAGGCATTTCTCTGGGCAGAGGCGGCCCGAAGCTGGATTCGGACCGGCGAGGTGGCGGCGGAGAGGGACCCGGCCCGGATGGAGCTCCAGGTCCCCGCGGCCCTTCTGGGGAACGCCACCGCACCCAGGATAAGGACCCTCGTGGTCGCCAGCGACTGGGGCGGGCGCTCCGACAGCCCCGGGGCCCCCATCGAGCTCTTCGATCCCGTCCAGCTTTCGGCTAATGGAACCATCTACTTCTCGTCGGACGGGGTGACATGGTCGGCGCAGACCACGATAAACAGCGATCTCAACTGGCGGGACCTGTGCACCGACTCCAACGGATACGTCTACGCCATCGAGAACAAAGGCACGGTCTACAAATCGACCGGGGACTGGACGAGCTGGAGCCGGATAATCAACTCGCCCCTCAACCGATCGGTGGCCATCGCCACGGACGACACCTACTTCTACGCACTTGAATCCAACGGGGAAACATATAGGGCCAGCTCGGGCGGGGCGTGGAGCAAGCAGGGCGTCGTCGGCGGCAACAACGACTTCGAGGACCTGTGCATCGACGGCGCCGGCAACCTGTACGCGATTCGGAGCGAGACCTGCTCCACGGTCTTCAACAGCACCGACGGTGGCCAGAACTGGGCCGCCTTCGGCGACAAGAACGTCGGCAGCGCCAGCGAGTTCGTGACCAACGTCGCCATCCTCCGGGGCCCGGGCTGGGGCGGGACGAATTACACCTTCGTTCTCCAGTCCGACGGAAATGTCAGGTACGACACGGACGGGAAGACCACGGACCCCTGGAACACCACCGGCGCACCGGGCAACTCCTCCGGCCAGGAGTTCATGGACATCGACCTAGACCTTGACACGAATGAACTGTGGATAGCGGCCCTGTCGGGCAAGGTCTACAGCTTCAACTTCAGTTCATCGGCCCCGGACGGCACCTGGAACACCACCCTGGGCAACAGCAGCGACAGCAACGGCATCTGGGCCATCGCGGTCAACATCATCCCCGAGTTCCGGGACATCGCCCTGCCCCTGGGCGGCCTCATCGCCATCTTCGTGACGGTCCGCCGGCTCAGGCGCGCCGGGGACCGCGCCTGATTCAAAGGGGGCGGCAAGGCAGCAAGGCAGGAAGGGAACAAGGGAAGGCAGCAAGGCAACAAGGCAGCAAGGCAGCAGGGGAAAAGGAACGACCGGTCGTCCCCTTGCTCCCTTGCTGCCCTGCTGCCTTGCTGCCTTCCCCCCCTCCCTTGCTGCCCTGCTGCCTTGCTGCCCTGCTGCCTGCTCCCTTTCTACCCCACTGCTGCCCGCTGCCTATCCCTCCCTTCCTGCCTTTCCCTCACTTGCAGGTCTTCAGCTGGTTCAT
>VGTL01000170.1 GCA_016874675.1 Methanobacteriota archaeon
GGGGCGCTGAGCATGCAACGCTGGAGGGAGACCCGTGGAAGCGGACGTGAAGGTGAGGCAAATCACGGAGGTTCTGGACCAGCTGGCGGAGGACACCTCCGTGCCCCGGAACATCCGCAGGGGGGCAAAGCAGGCCAAAGACCTCCTTCTGGGCCAGAAGGAAGCCCTTGACGTGAGGGCCGCGAGCGCCACATTCATTCTCGACGAACTGGCCAACGACCCCAACATCCCCCTCCATGGACGGACCCTGATTTGGAACGTGATGAGCCAGCTCGAGACGGTCAGCAACGCCAAGAAGCCCTGAAGGCGAGATGACGCTCCCCGATCCGGTCAACATCGTGTTGGTCGTGGCGGCCTGCACCCTGCTCGCCGGGCTCAGCTACGCCCGCAAGGTGCTCGACCTCCAGGGGTCGGCCGTGGGCTTCCTGATGGGGCTGGTCATCGGCCTCTTCGGCAGCCTGTTCTGGCTGGCCCTGCTCCTGGTGTTCCTCGTGACGGCGTTCGTGGCGACGCGGTACAGGTACGCCCTCAAGGACCAGCTGGGTGCCGCCGAGCCGAAGGGGGGCACCCGGGGGTTCTCCAGCGTCCTTGCGAACGGCTGGGTGCCGATGGTGGTGGCCCTCCTGAGCTTCGGGAACCCCTGGGTCCCGACCTTCCCCAAGGACCTTGCGGCGCTGCTGTACCTGACGGCCATGAGCGCCGCCGCCTCCGATACCATCGCAAGCGAGCTCGGGGTCCTTTCGGGGCGGACCTACCTGATCACCACCGGGAAGCCGTGCCGGCCGGGCACGAACGGCGGGGTCTCCGCGCTCGGGACCTCCGCCGCCCTGGCCGCCGCCCTGTACACCTCCGTGACCGGCTGGCTCGTGCTGATGATCTTCACCGACCAGCTCGCCGGGTTCCCGGTCTGGTTCATCGCCGTCCCGGTGGTCATGGGGTTTGCCGGGTGCCAGATAGACAGCCTCCTGGGCGCCCTGTTCGAGAACCGCGGAATGTTGAATAAGGACCGGGTCAATATCCTGTCGATCGGGGCGGCGACATTGCTGGCGCTGGCCCTGGCGAGCGCCGTGGGGTGGTGAGAGAGTGCCGGAGAGGATACTCGTCGTGGTGTGCGACGGGCTGGGCGACCGGCCCGTTTCGGGATTCGGGAACAGGACCCCCCTTCAGGCCGCGGCCCGCCCGGCGCTCAACTTCCTGGCCCGCAACGGGGCCTGCGGCATCCTGGACATCATCGCTCCCGGCGTGCGGCCCGGCTCCGACACGGCCCACCTGGCGCTCTTCGGGCACGACCCGTTCAAGGTCTACACCGGCCGGGGCCCGTTCGAGGCGATGGGGGTCGGGATGGAGGTGCGGCCGGGGGACGTCGCCTTCCGCTGCAACTTCTCCACCGTGGACGACCGGCTCAACATCGTCGACCGCCGGGCGGGGCGCATCCGGGAGGGCACCGCCGAGCTCGCCCGGGCCCTGGACGGCTGGGAGTTCGAGGGCGTAGAGGTCCATTTCAAGGAGGGCACCGAGCACCGGGGCGTCCTGCTCCTGCGGGCGCCCGGCCTGTCATCGCTGGTTTCGGACCCGGACCCTCACCAGGAGGGCGTCCGGCCCCACGAATGCGAGCCGAAGGCGCCGGAGGCGGCGCTCACCGCGCGCGTGGTCAACGCCTTCGTCAAGCGCTCCACCGAGGTCCTCAGGGACCACCCGGTCAACCGGGCGCGCCGGAGGGCCGGCGAGCGCCCGGCCAACATCGTGCTCCCGCGGGGCGCCGGCATCATGCCGCACATCCCGACGTTCCGGGAGCGCTTCGGCATGAAGTGCGCCGCCATCGCCGGCGTGGCGCTGGTCAAGGGCATCTGCCGCGTCTCGGGGATGGAGGTCATCGACGTGAAGGGCGCCAC
This sequence comes from Methanobacteriota archaeon, assembly GCA_016874675.1. Classification (GTDB taxonomy): domain Archaea; phylum Thermoplasmatota; class DTKX01; order VGTL01; family VGTL01; genus VGTL01. The sequence continues at coordinate 1,893 of VGTL01000170.1, forward strand.
GGGCGGCCTGGACACGGACATTGAGGCCAAGCTCCGGGCGGCCCTGAAGGCGCTGGAGAGCAACGACCTGGTCTTCGTGAACATAAAGGCCGCGGACCTCTGCGGTCATGACGGGGACCCGAATGGAAAGGTCAAGGTCGCCAAAAGGATCGACCGGGCGATGTCGCTGGTGAAGAAGGCCCTTCCGGAGGGGGCGATTCTGGCTCTGACCTCGGACCACTCGACGCCCTGCTGCGTCAAGGACCACACCGGCGACCCGGTGCCCCTGGTTATCTACGGGAAGGGCGTGAGGGCCGACCGGGTCCGGACGTTCGACGAGATCGCCTGCGCCGAGGGCGGGCTGGGCCGGTTGCGCGGCGTGGACCTGCTGCCGGTCCTGATGGACCTGGCGGGGCGGGCGGAGAAGTTCGGGGCGTAGTCCGGGTGCCGGGTGCCGGGTGCCGGGGGACGACGACGGGTCGGGGCTCGGAAAGCGGGATTCCAATGGGAGATGCCGTGAATGGTTCACACCGGACATTCGTCCGTTCCCCCGCACCCTGCACCCCGCGCCTTGCACCCTGAACCCTCGCATCCTGCGACAATATCCTTATTAGCCCCCCGCCAAATCCTTAACCGATGGGGGACCCCGCTCCGCCCGAGATGCTCTCCGCAAGCGAGCTCGACCGGTACGGCTACTGCCCTCTCAGCTGGTGGCTCGACAGGCAGGGCGAGAAGGCGCAGGGCCCCGGCGTCAGGGAAGGCGAGGAGAAGCACCGGGCCGCCGGCAAGGTGCTGGAGAGCGCCCGCCTCGAGGACGCCTCCGCCCGGCAGTCCGAGGTGGGCGTCATGTGGTTCGCGGTCGTCGCGACCATCCTGGGCCTCGTGGGCATCACGCTCCTGCCGTTCTCCTACTCGGACCTCTTCGCCCGGATGCTCACGGTCGTGTCTCTCATCTGGCTCCTGGCGGCGGCGTTCTTCCTCTTCCGCTCGGAGACCTTGCCCGTCAAGGAGGAGAGGACCCGCTACGAGGCGCTCATAGTGGTCTTCGGCATGGTGGCGGCCATACTGACCGTCGCCGCCATCTCCCTGTCGCTGATCACCGACCCGCTGATGGCTCGCTTCACGGAGCTCGTGGCGCTCGCCTGGCTCGTCGGGGCCTCGCTCTTCTTCTACAGCTCCCTTCGAAAGCGCTCCCGCGCGGCCGAGGCCAAGCGGAGATTGGGCGTCGACGAGTCCACGACCGTCGAGTACGTGGACACGCTTCATTCCAAGGACGCCTCGCTGCCCGGCATGCTCGTGTCCGAAAGGCACGGCCTCCAGGGCCGGCCCGACATCATCATCCTCAAGGACGGCGAGCACATCCCGGTCGAGATAAAGACCGGGCGCACGCCGCGTGGCGCGCTGTTCTCGCACGTTCTGCAGCTTGCCGGCTACATGCTGCTGGTCGAGGAGCTCTACGGGAAGCCCCCTCCCTACGGGCTCATCCGCTACTCCGAGAGGGAGGACCGGGTCGAGTGGACGCCCGAGACGCGCATGCTCGTGATCTTCAAGATGGAGGAGATGCGCGAGAGG
>VGTL01000171.1 GCA_016874675.1 Methanobacteriota archaeon
AGCGAGGTCGGCCTTGTTCAGGAGGCAAAAAGCAAGGTCTGGGCATATCGCATCATAAAGAGGTATGGAGAAGTGTGAGCCCTTTCCACGGATATCCTATTTACCCGGAAGATTATGCAACACAGCAGTTTGGGATCATTTATGTAATAAGGCGCAGGGCGCAAGGCGCGGGGAATGGAGGGGAAGGGCAGCGGGCAGCGGGCAGCAGGGGGGCAGCGGGCAACGGGCAACCGGCAGCGGTGACGGAACGGAACCCGTCGTCCACCGCTGCCCGCTCCCCCCCTTGCTGCCTTGCTGCCTTGCTGCCTTGCTGCCTTGCTGCCCCTCCCAGCGTGCAAAGCGTCACCCGTCCATCCACAGAGGCACCGCGCTCCAGGCGCGGCGGACCTTCCGGTCGCGCAGGCGGCAGTCGGGGTCCAGGAGCGCCAGGGCGGCCCAGAACCTCCGGGAGTGGTCCGGGTGGACGGTGTGGACCAGCTCGTGGAGGAAGACGTAGCGGACCAGGTCGTGCGGGAGGAACGTGAGCTTGCAGCTCAGGCTTATCCCCTTCCGGAACGAGCAGGAGGCCCAACGGGTGGACGGGCCGCGCACGGCCACCGAGGCGAAGGGGAGCCCGGCCTCCTCGCTCACCTCCTGCAGCCAGGGGACCAGCCGCTCCCGCGCCCGGAGCATCACCCACCTTCTCAGCGCCCGGCGGCAGAGCTCCCCGTCGCCGGTGTTCCCCCGCAGCACCACGTGCCCGGTCTCGCCCCCGTGCTCCGGCGGCCGCTCGACGAGGCGCAGACCCCTCCGGGGGCCGCTCTCGTAATCGACCGCCCAGCGCTCGCCGATGGCGGGCAGGTCCAGGAGGGCAGGAAGCACGTCGGGGACGTGGTCCCCCAGGAGGCCGCGCTGGTCGCGAATGCGGCGGACCGTCCTCTCTATCCAGTCGCGCTTTTGGGCGAGCAGGGCGGGAATCCGGCGGCGGTCGTAGCGGCGCGGGACGACGACCTCGAGCTCCCCCCGGAAGCTCACGCGCAGGCTGGGGCGGCGGGCCCGCAGGCTCTCGCGCACCTTGTAGCCCGGCCCGGGGTCGTCGGTCATCTTCCCCCGCTCCAGGCATCCGGTCCGGATATTAAATTGCTGCGACCCGCCCCCGCACCGACCGCAGAATCGGCCCAATAGACCGCGCGTGGCCGTGTGTTCTCCCCGGCCCGGGACGGCGATTAATCGGCCCGAGGGCAAATCCTCGCGTCCAGCCGCCGGGGAGGCCCCTTTCGAGGCCGCTATCCATTTGTTGCCGGCCTCTTAATCCTTGCTATCGTTGCAAGGGAGGAAGGCAGGAAGGCAGAAAGGGAGAAAGGGTGGAATGGAAAAGGGGCGGATAACGCAGCAGCGGAACTTGGGGACCGGCCTCCTGTTCCGCCCGAGCGCATTCTTCGTCGCCCTTCCTGCCTTTCTGCCTTTCTGCCTTTCTGCCTTCCCTTCCTGCCTTCCTGCCTTTCTGCCTTCCTGCCTTCCTGCCTCGCAAGCATTATACCCTTTCCCGCGTATCAAAGGCCCGAGGCGGTCGCATTGGAGAAGAGGGGCGTCCACTATTTCAACATGCTGAAGATCGCGTACTCGCGGGCGGGCTGGGTTCTCTCGTTGCCCAACACGGCAGGCATCCTGTTCCTCATCTGGACCAACGCCCATTTCCAGGAGAACTACGCCCGGCACTTCCTCTACAACTTCTGGTTCTTCATGATATGCATAGTGCTGCCCTTCGGCGCCTACATGGTGTTCGAGTACCGGCGGGTCTGGTCGGCGGAGATCGAGATATTCAACCAGAGGAGCTGGGAGGTGGGCCACAACCCGGTGCGCGATCTTTTGGTGCAGAACGCCCGGGATATCGGGGAGCTCAAGGCAATGGTCAAGGGGCTGGGGACCGGCAGGAAGGGGGCCTGAGCCGATGAAGGCCCCCGCCAGGCCCAGGACCGCCCTGCTCATCGTGGACATGCAGGAGGACATCGTCGGAATGCGCGAGGTGACCCGGCGCACCGTCCAGCCCCTGCGGAGTGTGCTGGACGCGTTCAGGAAGAAGGGCCTGCCGGTGTTCCACATCGTGCGCACCTACAGGCGGGACTGGTCCGACGTCGAGCTGCCCCGCGTCGCCGAGTTCCAGGTGCGGGGACCCCGCGTCATCGAGAACACGCCCGGCGCCCGCATCGTCGCCCCGCTCGCCCCGCGCGAGGGGGAGCACGTCGTGGTCAAGAAGCGCTGGAGCGGCTTCTTCATGACCGAGCTGCCGCTTCTCTTGCATCGCCTGAGCGTGGGGGCGGTGGTCATAGGCGGCACCCAGACCCCCAACTGCGTCCGCTCCACGGCCTTCGACGCCGTCTCTTACGACCTGGACACGACCGTGCTCTCGGACGGAACGTCGGCCGCCACGCCCCAGGTACACCAATCCAACCTCCAGGACATGGCCGGAATCGGCATCCGGCTGCAGACCTGCGACGAGGTTATCGAGCGCATCGGGAAGCTCAGGGGCTGACACCGGGCGGCCCGAGCGCGCCGGGAGCGGGGCGGTGCAGAATAGCCGGTTGCGGAGCCCCTGAAACAGTCCTCGGCGATCCAACAGGTCCTACTCTGCCCTGAACCGTCGAAACTTCTCCGGGTCCCACCCCTGGAACATCTTGAGAAGGGGGTCTTCGGCGAATCTCGGCAGGTCCATCACATCCTCCCACATGAATGAGCCCTCCTGATGGGCGAAGCTCACCTTCGGCCCGCCCTTCCGGAAGGTGTAAACGGAATCCACCAGGGCAAAAGCCACAGCCCGTCCCAGGAAAGCCGGGACCGATTTGTAGGGGACGCCCATGAAGTACTTGAAACGGCTCTGCAGGCCCTCGACAGCCCCTGTGCCGAGCCTTCCCGTGAACTCGTTCTCTGCGCTCATGTACTGAGGGTATCTGAGGGAAAGATCACGTATCCGGTTCTCCTTGTGCCTCCTATAATTCTCCTTGAACTTGTTGATGAGCTCTTCGCTGAGCGGTTCTCCTTCCGGAAGGCCTTCCCGGAACTTCGCGAACATGTTCCTGGCTTCATGGAACAGGTCCGGGACCCGGTTGGGCCAACGCGTATACAAACTGCCTCCGTCTGTCAGAGTATAGTCGCTGCCCGATGTTGGGTACCTGAGAGCGCTGCCCTGGACCTCGGTAATGGGCCACGGATGCACTGATATGCTCGTGATGAAATCAAACTCCGGCGACTCGACCAATCCAACCGTGAATGCTTCCGGATAGTCCGATGGCTTGTCTCCAGTCAGGCGGCATCTTGCCAGCTCTTGCCTGTATCTCTTGAGCGCGCCTTTCTTGGCCGGATACGTCTCGTCGCTCTCGGTTGTCAGTCGCATTCCGGGATACTTCCTCTTCAGGTCTTCCACCGTCTCC
>VGTL01000172.1 GCA_016874675.1 Methanobacteriota archaeon
TCTCCCGGTACTTCGCGTCCGCAGAAAGCGAGGTTATCGCGACCCCGAAGGGCGGGTCGTTCACGTTGACGACCGTGAGGGTGAAGGAGCGGCTGGCGGAGGCGCCGGACTCGTCCTTCACGGTTATTTTGACGGTGTGCCGGCCGACCTGGGCGTTCGAGGGAGTGAAGGAAATCGCTCCGGTCGCCGGGTCGATGTCGAAGAGCTCGCTTTCGTCCGAGAATGTGAGGTTGTCGAGCCCCAATCCGACGTCCGGGTCCGAAGCCCTGGCGGTCAGCTCGAAAGGCACTTCCTCGGTGGCGGTCTGGTCGGGGATGGCCTCCAGCACGGGCGGGTCGTTCAGGTTGAGCACTGTCAGTGCAAGAGGCGTGGAGGCCGGGGAGCCCGCCATGTCCGTCACTGTTACATTGCACGTGTGGACGCCGACATGGACGTTCGCGGGCGTGAAGCTCACCAGGCCCGATTCCGCGTTTATGTCGAATAGCGGGCTGTCGTCGCTGAAGCGCAGCCGGTCGCCCTGGGGAGTGGAGGTGTCCGGGTCGGAGGCGGTCGCCATCACCTGCCAGAGCTTCCCCTGCGTGGCGACCTGGGGCGGTATCGGCTCGATGGCCGGCGGGTCGTTTTGGTTCTGCACCGTGAGGTTGAACGCCCGGCTGGCCGAGAGGCTCTGGTTGTCCGTCACCGCTATCTCGACATAGTACCTGCCCACCTGGGCGTTGGAGGGAGTGAAGGAGAAGTTGCCCAGGACGGGGTCGATGTCGAAGAGGAAGCTGTCATCCGAAAAAACGAGCGAGTCGCCCCATTTCAGGTCCGGGTCGGTGGCGCCGACCTGGTAGCTGAAGGGTGCCTCCTCGTTGGCCACGAGGTTGGGTATGGGCTCCATCCAGGGCGGGTCGTTGAGGTTCTCCACGGTGAAGTTGAACCTGCGGGCGGCGACGCAGCCGTGCGGATCGGTGACCGAGACATTCACCGGGTAGTACCCGACGTCGTCGTTGGTCGGCCGGAAGGTGACCTCGGCCCCGGTGGCGTTCGTCCTGGTGAAGGCCCAGAGCGCGCAGTCCTCGGACCAGTTCAGCGCCTCGCCGTCCTTGTCGCGGGCGCTGAAGCGGAGCGTGACGGGCTGGTCCTGCCAGAACCGCTGGTCCGGGATGGGGTCGAGCGCCGGCAGCCAGTTCACGGTGAGCGGGAACGACGAGAGCGGCGTGCTCCCGAGCTCGAGCCAGAGCACGGTGCTGCCCCCCGTGGCATGCCAGACGAACTGGACGAGCTTGTCCCCGTCGGGCCCCAGCGTCACCGGCCGCTTCTCCAGGAGCCAGGCGTCGGCCCGCTCCTCCCCGTAGTACAGCGAGAGGTTGAACGAGATGGGGCCCGAGGTCGGGTTGTTGAAGGTGACGTTCACCAGGACCTCGTCGCCCTCGTTGGGCACGAGCGGGAACGCCGTCGCCGACAGGAACTTGTAGGGGTACTCCTCCCCGCCTATGGAGTGGGAAGGCTCCGTCTCGACGTAATTGCGCACGAAGAAATAATCGAAATCGGCATTGAAGCCCCCGGTCGGGGATCCCGCCCAGGATTTCCCCCCCAGGCCCCACCAATCAGGCGCGGACGGAAGGGTGTAGGAGCCGCCGTTGAGCCAGTCCACCCGGTTGGTCGACCAGTCGTAGTAGAGCTCGGAGCTCACTTTCCGAAACCTCAGGGAATGGACCACGGCACCGGTCTCGGCCGTGTTGCCCCTGAACCCGTCGGCCTCGAACTTGCAGTTGGTGGTGGAGGTGTACGCTCCCCAGTAGCCCTTGTTGTAGGACCCCAGGCTGAAACTTCGTATATAGGCCAGCAGGGAATGCCTCGTCGACGTGCCCACGCCCGTGCCGTCCTCCCTGGCCTGGACGGAGAAATCGGAGCTAGGGCCGGGATGGGGCCAGTACATGAAGGGCGCGACATTGATCGAGGACCAGGTGTCGCTTTGGTCCCCCACGACCTTTATCCTCAGCCAGCCCGGCCTGTCCGTGAGGGAATAGTCGTCGTTGCCGCCGGGGTTCCAGAAGGTCCAGCCGGCCTTGAGGGCGCCGCTTTCGAAATCATCGAAGAAGACGAAGGTCTTGTCCCCATCGGAGACGGAGGCGGCCAGCTGATTCCCGTAGTACATGTGGATGGTCGAGGTCACGGAGGCCTTTACGCTGCTCACATTCACCCACACGTACGCGACCAGGCCGTCGGTCCTGTTCTCCATCCAGCAGGCAAGCTCCTGGTTCTTGCCCAGCGACGAATCGTACTGGGCAAATCGCAGGTCCGAGAAATCCGATTTCATGCGGTCGTTGTACGGGACCTTCACGAGGATCTGGAAGCCCCGGAGCTCCTTGGCGGTGTCCTTGTTGTCGATAGTGACGGGCCTGCGGTACTTCCACCCGTAGTCCCACCACGGGGTGTACTCCCGGGAGGCGGCGGGGCCGTCCGGGGACGGGCCGGCGGGGGAGCCCGCCGCCAGGGCCGGAGGCATGAAGAGGGCCAGGACAATGCCGAATACGAGCCACCTTCGCACGCCAATAGGGTATTCACTGCCCATTCTCCCATCTCCAAGGGGAATATCCAACGACGAGGGGCGTATATAACCGTTTCTATGATTGGCGTCATGGCGCAAGGCACGAGGCGCAAGGGACGGAGGCGCACCCGCAGGCGCAAGGGCTGGTCGAGCGGAACATACGGACCCTGAAGGAGGAATGGCTCACCTGGAGGGAGCCAAATTCGGTCCTGGAGCTCCAAAGGAGCCTCGATGAGTTCCGGGACTGGTACAACAGGGTCCGGTTCCACATGTCACTCGATTATCGGACGCCGGAGGTGGTTCACAATGCGAGCTGAAACAGGACAGGTGGTTTCGGAGATGAGATGCGTGATGCGAGGAGGCAATCTTCATATCCCGTTCTGCGTCGGCCGAGCGGCCGAGGCTTGTCCCGGCCGCGAGGGCGACGCCGGCTCGCATCGGGCTCGGGAGGAACTGATTGATAAACCGGACTGGAAAGGCTTATCGGCCCCGGATGGAATAGCAAAGACCTGTGGATGGCAGGCCGGGAGGACTCCGATGCATTCGCGAGCAGTACAATCCCGCTCCCCACTCCCTATTCCCCACTCCCTACCCCCCACTCCCCCTACTCCCTACTGCCCACTCCCCACTCCCTATTCCCCGCCCCCTGCTGCCCGCTCCCCGCACCCCACACCCCGCTCCCCGCTCCCCGCTGCCCGCTCCCTCCTTCCCCCTCCTCCGTCTCCTCTCCCACGGCCTCGGCCCCGGCGGGATGCCCATCCGGGCCTTCACTGTGCATATCGTGCCCGAGGTGACGAGCGTGCGGACCGA
>VGTL01000173.1 GCA_016874675.1 Methanobacteriota archaeon
CCTCAGGGATGGCTTCGTAGCTTTAGTCCCCCCTGGGACGTATCCCCCTTGTGGGTTAAATAGCCGGCTTAGGAAGGGCGATGGGTCGAATTCTGGTTGAAATTCCTACTAGGAATATATGAAAAAAGGCGCAAGGCGCAAGGCGCACGGCGCAAGGCGCAAGGCGCAAGGGTCATGGCGCGAGGGGAAAGGGGCCTGGGGGGTTGCGCTGTCCCCGCCACCCTTCCCCCTCGTCCCTTTTCCCTTGCGCCTTTCCCCTTAAGCCTTGCGCCTTGCGCCTTGCGCCTTCTCCCCGCCCCCCGCTGCCCCTTCCCAAAGTACTATTACCGCCGCCGCCCATCCGGCGGCGGTGGGAACGGAATGCTCGTCGGGATCGTCTCGGACAGCCACGACAACCTGCCCGCGGTGGAGGCCGCGGCGCACAGGCTGCGAGAGCGCCGGGTGGAGCTGGTCCTCCACGCGGGGGACATAGTCGCACCGTTCGTGGCGCCCGTGCTCGCCCGCTGCGGAGCCCGGGTGGTGGCCGTCTACGGGAACAACGACGGCGAGCGGGCCGGCCTGCGCAAGAGGTTCAAGGACATCGGAGAGATCACGGGCGATGTCGCCGAGCTCGAGATAGGCGGACGGAACGTGGCCGTCTACCACGGCGCCGAGCTGGCGCTGGCGGACGCTCTCGTCGCCTCGGGCAAGTACGACCTGGTCGTTCTGGGCCACACCCACCGGCCCGAGACAGTCAAGAGGGGGCACACCCTGGTGGTCAATCCGGGCGAGTGCTGTGGCTACCTGACCGGAAAGCGCACTATCGCGGTGCTTGACACCGACGCCATGACGGCCGAGATGGTGGAGTTCTGAAAGGCCGGCGCTGGCACTTCGCCAGGAGAAATATCGGTCGGTGATCGCCCTTCGCCCGGTCCGCGGCACCCGGCACCCGGCACCCGGTCAGATCCAGCTCCACCCGGGCCCCGAGTGACGCAGCACCAGCTCCTGACCGACGTAGGTGAACGCCTCCTCGACGTTCTGGCCGGTCTTGGCCGATGTCAGGTAGTACTTGGCGTTGAGCTTGTTGGCGGTGGCCATTATCTGCTCGTTGGGTATGCGGTGCTGGTCCTCGAGGTCGGACTTGTTGCCCAGCATCGTGACCACGGGGCTGTAGTTCTTCTCGGCCATGATACTACTGACCCAGTAGTCCAGGTCGGCACAGGTCTCCGGCCGGGTCACGTCGAAGACCACCATTATCCCTTCCACCCCGGCGTAGTAGGTCGCCGGGACCTTCTTGGGGGACTTGTGGCCCATCACGTCCCATATCATCATGAAGAGCTGGACCGGCTTGCCCTCCCGGCCCTGGACGAGGAGCTCCTTTTTGGATATCTTCGTGCCCAGCGTCCGGGCATAGGAGTCGTCGAACTGGTCGAACACGAAGCGCTTTATGAGGCTGGTCTTTCCGACGCCCTCGTCGCCCAGAAGGCAGATCTTCTTGTTGAACCGGGCCACCACGCACTGTCAATCGGTCTGCGGGTACTTAAGAATTGTCAGGGCCGGGATCTTGTGAAAAAAGGCGCAGGGCGCAGGGCGCAAGGGGGAGGCATCAAGGGAATGACAGTGCATTCCCTCCCTGTTCCTTGCGCCTTTTCCCTTGCGCCTCGTGCCTTGCGCCTTGAATATTAGGATAGAATTACCTGTTAGAAGTGGGACAAGACAGGCAAGGCCGGGTTATGTATATATGGTAGAACCATACCGGTGGGTACCATGCGCGCTTCCAGGAAGGTCGCACCGGCGCCGTCCGCGGTCGTGTCGGCGCTCAGGCGCAGGTATCCTCCCGAGACCGGTGGAGCGGCCGGCCCGTTCCGGACCCTGGTGGCGACCGTGCTCTCGCAGAGGACGCGGGAGGAGAGGACCGCCGAGGCGGCGGGCCGCCTCTTCGCCGCCTATCCCGACGCTCCCTCCCTGGCGGCCGCCTCCCCCGGGGAGGTGGTCCCGCTCATACGCCCGGCGGGGTTCTACAACCAGAAGGCCCCGGTCATCATCGAGATCGCCCGGCGCCTGGTCGCCGATTTCGGCGGGGAGGTTCCCCGCGACCTGGAGAGCCTGCTCTCCCTGCCGGGAGTGGGGCGCAAGACCGCCAACTGCGTGCTCGTCTACGGCTTCGGCCTGCCGGCGATACCCGTGGACACGCACGTGCACCGGATCTCCAACCGGCTGGGCTGGGTCCGCACGCGCTCGCCCGAGGAGACCGAGCTGGCGCTGAGGGCGCTCCTGCCCCGCAGGTACTGGCCCGACATCAACGAGCTTCTCGTCCTCTTCGGCCGGGAGCTTTGCCGGCCGGTGGGGCCCCGGTGCCCGGAGTGCCCCTTGGCGGGATGCCCCTCCAGGGGGATCTTGAGGACCGGCCGGAGGAAGGGGCGGGCCTACGCCCCCGGGTTCAGGAGCTCGCTGCTCGGCGGCCTGGGGAAGGCCCTCGGGGGGAGAGGGGTGAGCTGAATTGCCCAGGACCAGGAAGGCCGACCTGCTCGTGCTGAACGCCTCCGAGCTCGTGACGATGGCCGGCCGCCGGCGGCCCCGCCAGAGGGACGAGCTGGCCCACGTCTCGGCCATCCCCGACGGCGGGCTGGCCATCCGCGACGGGAAGATACTCGCCTGCGGCCGCAGCGCGGACATCGCCGCGCGCTTCGTCCAGGACAGGGGCCGGCCGCTGGACGCGCGGGGGAAGACAGTGATACCGGGCTTCGTCGACCCGCACACGCACCCGGTGTTCGCCGGGAGCCGCGAGAGCGAGCTTCTGCTCAAGCTCGAGGGCAAAAGCTACCTTGAGATCCTCGCCTCGGGCGGGGGGATCCAGAGGACCGTGCGCGCCACCCGCGCCGCGAGCCAGGGGGAGCTTTTGCGCTCCACGCTGGAGCGGCTGGACTGCATGCTCCTGCACGGCACCACCACCATCGAGGGCAAATCCGGCTACGGCCTGGACCTGGACACCGAGATGAGGTCGCTCATCGTCATGGAGATGGCCGACCGGCGCCACCCGGTGGACATCGTCCGGACCTTCCTGGGCGCCCACGCCCTGCCGGCGGAGTACCGCGGCCGGCCGGACGACTACATCGATTTTCTGGTCCGGACCGCCCTGCCCGAGGCGGCGAGGCTGAACCTCGCCGAGTTCTGCGACGTGTTCTGCGAGGAGGGCGTGTTCACCGTGGCCCAGTCGCGCCGGCTGCTCCTGGCGGCCAGGAAGCTGGGGCTTAGGCCCAAGCTCCACGCCGACGAGATCGCCCGGACCCGGGGGGCCGAGCTCGCCGCGGAGGTCGGGGCCATCTCCGCCG
>VGTL01000174.1 GCA_016874675.1 Methanobacteriota archaeon
CCCCCCTCCGCCCCCGCCGCCGCCGAATCCGCTGCCTCCCGCGCCGCCCTTGTTCTTGGCCGACGAGCCCCCGGCGCCCCCGCCCGCCGGACCGCCGGCGGCGCCCTGCTGGTAGCCCTGGCCTCCCGCGCCGCCGTTGCTGCCGCCCCCGCCGCCGCAGCCCAGCGTGGTGGGGTTCCCCGACGCCGTCGCAGAGGCGCCGTTGCCCCCCTTGCCCCCCTTGCCCCCGAGGCCGCCCGGGGCGGGCACGCTGTCGGACTGCCCCCCGCCCCCGCCGCCGAAGCTGCGGCCGTCGGCGATTATCTTGCCGCCCGGACCGACGTATATCGATGCCGAGCGGATATCGAGGCGGCCGGTGTCCGGGTCCGCGCCGTCATGGGGCCTTACGGTCAGCGTGCCGTTGATCGTTACCTGCCTGGTGTAGGTGTGACACCCGCCCAGCTCGTAGGTCTCCCCGAGCGGGACGACCAGGTCCTGGGCGTTGTCCACGAGGACCTCCCGGGGCCCCGCCGCCGGGGCGGGAGCGTCCGCCTCGGCGCCTAGCGCCTCCGGGAACGCCGGAATGACCATCAGAAAAACCAAAGCAAGCACACCGGGCCGGAGGCGGCGATTCTCGAACATGCAGGTTCATCATCATCGTGCCGGTTCATATCCTTTACGCATTTATAAAGGGCGGCGGCCGGCGACCTTTCGGCACCCGAACGTCGCACTCGCCGGGCCCGATGAACGAAAAGGGGCGGGCGCCCCGGACGGGGGCGCCCGCCTGAAATCCACCGCCCGGGACCTACCCTTTCCTTCGAAGCGCCATGACCGCCCCGGCGAGCGCCAGTATTATCAGCACCACGACGAGCATCATGACGACCGGCGCGCTCAGGGTGAAGGGCGGGCTGTAGTCCACGGTCTTCACCACGGTGGCCGTGTTGCCCGCGTCGTCCGTGCTCTTGAAGGTCAGCTTGTTGGAGCCCTCTTTGAGCATCACGGTGGCGGTGAACGTCCCGTCGTTGAGGACGGTGACCGGGTTGCCGTTGAGGGTCACGCGGGCGCCCGGCTCGGCCCGGCCGCGCACCGTGTACTTCTCGTTGTCCACCTTTCCGCCCTTGATCTCGACGCCGAGGATGGCCTGGGTGTCCACGGTCACCATCACATACTTCGTCGCCTCCTTGTTGCCGACGCCGTCCGTGCTGTAGAACTCGATGCGGTAGTTGCCGTCGTCCGGGTGGGACGGGTCGTCCGAGACCGTGATGGCGATCTCGGAGCCGGAGGTCCAGTCCCTCTCGATCTCGCCGTTCTTGAGCACCCGGTACTGCGTGTCGTTGAGGCCGCTCTCGTAGTCCGAGGCCCGGAGCCTCACGGACACGTCGCGGCTTTGGGGGCCCACCGGGTAGCTCGGGGTGGTGACCGGCGGCACGGTGTCCAGCGCCATCCTGACGGACCGCTCGATCTCGATGGACCCCAAATTGTCCGAGCTGCGGTAGTAGAGGACGTGGGTGCCGGGCTGCGTAAGGCCGAACGGGTCGATGTAGGTCACGCCGTCGCCGTTGTCGAAGTAGTGCTCGGTCCGGTTCACGCCGGAGCCGCGGTCGCTCACCGCAAGGACCATCCTCGTCTCGGAGGATATGTACACGATGTCGGACTTGGCGAAGTTGGGGCCCTCGAACGAGAGGGTGGTGGTCGGTGCCTCGCCGTCGGTGAAGAACCAGATGGTCTGCCTGGTCTCCTCGTTGCCGGCGAGGTCGACGCTCCAGTAGGACATGTTGTGCGAGCCGAACTGGGTCTCCTTGAACGGGCCGGCGTAGTCCTTGACGAGCTGGCCGTCCATCTGGTAGAAGGTCATGTTCACGCCCACGTAGTTGTCGCTCTGGCTGAGCATGATGTTGTTGCTGGGCAGGATGTACACCGGGCCCTGCCCGTAGGTGGGCCAGCCCATCGACACCATCGTGTAGGGCGGGGTGAGGTCGGTCCTTATGGTGAGGATGCGGGCGCTCTCGGGGACGGGCTCGAGGTTGCCGGCGTTGTCGTAGGCCCGCACGTAGATCTGGTACAGGTGGCCCTCCTCGGCCTTGTAGGTGGCGGTCTTCTGGATGGTCCGGGTGAGCCACGGGGTGAACTCCCCGTTGTCGACCGAGATGTACACGGTGTAGTTGGCGACGCCGGAGGTGGCGTCCTTGCCGCTCCACGAGAGGGGAATCTCGGTCATCGCCTGGTAGGGCTCGATGTAGTCGAGCGTGCTCACCGGGGGCGTGATGTCCACCGAGGTGGTGGCGTCGGCCGTCAGGTGGGCGCCCTCGCGGTTGCCCGCCTTGTCGACGGCGGAGGAGTAGAACCGGTAGTTGTGGCCGTCCTTGCCCTGGAAGAGGGCGGTGAGCTTGGGCGTGTCGATGATCCAGGGGACGAAGCCTTGGTTGTTGTCGGAGACGTATATGGTGTAGGCCTGTATCCCGGCGGCGTTGTCGTCACCGCTCCAAGACAGGTCGAAGTCCAGCTCGGTCATGTACCTCGGAAGGTCGTGGACCTTGGAGACGGGTGGCGTCTTGTCGATGCCGAAGCTCCACACCTCGGACCAGTCGCCCGGGCCGAGCGGGTCGGAGGCCGCGACCCTCCAGAAGTAGGTCGTCCCCGAGGCCAGGGGCCCGGGGGATGTGTAGGAGGTCCTCTTGAGGGCGCTGGCGTCGATGATGGTGTTGGCGAAGGTGCCGACGGTTGCGACCTGGATGCGGTAGGTCACCGGGTCCTTGTCCGGATCGGTCACCTCGTTCCACATGAAGACCGGAACAGGCACGGTCTCCGCCTCGTTGGGCGGGGAGAGCAGGACCACCTTGTCCGGCTTTCCGTTGGCGAAGTAGCGGCCGGTCAGGAACTGGGCCTGGGCGAGGTCCTTCTGGCTGTAGGACAGCTTGACCGTGCCGCCGTTGGCCGCGTCGAGCGCATCCTTTATCGACCCGCGGTTGTCGACAACTCCGGTCACGACAAGCCTGGTCGCGATGAGC
>VGTL01000175.1 GCA_016874675.1 Methanobacteriota archaeon
CCCCGCTTGCGCATGTACCGGACGTACCAGGCCAGCATCCGGTTGCCGGTGTTGTGCTTGGGCGTCCAGTCGTCGATCGCAAAGCCCTGTATCTCGACCGAGTTGTCGGAGAGGATGGCGTAGGTGATCTTTCCCAGGATCTTACCCTCGCGGTTGTACATGCTCACGGCCTCCACCTTGTTGGACGAGGCCAGGTTCTCCTCCTTGACCTCGAAGACCACCCTGGGCCGGCCCGTGAGCCTGGCCGACAGGTTCTCGCCGAAACTCTCCATGAACAGCGGCATGCGCCTCCACCCGTTCTGGAATGCAAGATGCCGTATTTGATTTATAAAAGTTCCGCCTCGGTCCGCGATTGCCGGGCCCGTCCGGCAGCGTTCCCGGTCATCGGCCGGTCCCGGCCTCCTGGTCCTTTTACCCCAACCGGGGAGCTTACCACATTCTATATTAGTCAAGTAGTACAGTATCAATTAGCTATATGTACATCGGAGCGATAATGGAGGCCCGGACATGAAAAAGACCCTTGCGCTCGCCCTGCTTGCGGTCCTGGCGGCCCAGGCCCTGGTCGGCCCGGCGGCCGCAAAGGCCGCACCGATTCCCAGGGAGTCGGTCCTGGACCCGGCGCTCCTGGAGAGGCTGGACCGGCGCCTCCCGCAAAACGAGATAATCGTCCAGTTCCGCGACCGGCTGCTCGAGTCCGACCTGGCGGCGGCGGCCCGGGCGGGGCTCGAGGTCAGGCACCGCTTCCACGCCATCCCGGCGCTCTACGCGGCCGGCCCGGCCGACGCCGTCTGGCGGCTGAGCCGGGAGCCGCGCGTGACCTGGATCGAGCACAACGAGCCCCTCACCTACTCCATGGACCGCAGCCTCCTGACCATCAACGCCACGCTCGCCTGGGACACCCAGGTGGTGGACCGCAGCGGGAGCCTGTCCCCCGGGATGGACGGCACGGGCGTCACGGTGGTCGTGGTGGACAGCGGGATAGACGCCGGCCACCCCGACCTCGACTACGGCTCGAAGGTCATCAAGAACCTCAAGTCCGACCAGAACCTCGTGTGGACCGAGGTGGAGAACTCCGACACGAGCTCCGGCCACGGGACCCACGTCGCCGGCACGGTCGCCGGGAACGGGGAGGCCTCCGGGGGCGCCCGCGCCGGCGTCGCCCGGGGGGCCCGGCTCATCGGCCTGAGCACGGGCGAGGCGGTGGCGATCCTCAACGCCCTCGGGGCGCTCGAGTGGGTCTACGACCACTCCCGGCCGGGCAACAACCCCTACAACATCCGCGTCGCCTCCAACAGCTGGGGCACCTCCACGGAGTTCGACCCGGAGGACTCCATAACCCAGATCATCCAGAGGATAACCTACGACAACAACGTCGTGGTGGTGTTCTCCGCCGGCAACGCCGGCGAGAACGACCACGACGGCTCCACCCGCACCACCAATCCCTACTCGTTGACGCCTGCGGCGATCTCGGTGGCCGCCACCGCGCGCGACGGCAGCGGCATCGCCTCGTTCAGCTCCCGGGGGCTTTCGGCCGACAACTTCACCTGGCCCGACATCGGGGCCCCGGGGGTGAACATCTGGTCCACCCAGGCCCGCCGGACGCTGATTTCGGCGATGCAGTCCCGGGACGGCGACATGTACTACATGGCCATCTCGGGGACCTCGATGGCGGCGCCCCACATCTCGGGCCTGGCGGCGCTCCTGTGGCAGGCCTGCCCGAGCCTGCGCGTGTCGGAGCTGCGAGACGACTTCCAGGGCATGGGGCAGTACGACAACGCCTCCTACTGGAACGACACGGAAACGCGCATCCACGAGGCCGAGGCGATAATGAAGCTCACCGCCGCCTACATCGGGCCGGCCGGCGACAACGGCGTGCCCGGGAACAGCTCGGCCGGCCTCGCCGGGCGCCCAAACGACTTCGCCCAGGGCTACGGCCTGGTCGACGCCCACCGGGCCGTGGGGCTGGCGCTCGCCCTCGAGGACCTGCGGAGGGCCGACCCGTCCGTCACGGTGCTCGACGCCTTTGGCGCCTTCACCGGGATGTTCGTCGACCGCACGGTCCGGCGGCCCACCGACACCCTGAAGGCGCAGTGGCGCGGCGAGTGGGCGCGCTTCGACGGACGGAACGGCTCGGTCGCCTACACGAGCCAGGTGCGTGGGCTCTACATACCGCCCGGCGCCTCCAAGCTCGTGCTCGAGATGCAGTACGTCGCGGTCAGCCTCGACGAGCGCTACGCCGGGGCCCTGGGGCTGCGCGTCGACACCGACGGTGACGGGACGCCGGACTTCACCGGCAGCCTGACGCCCACGGCAACCGGGACCCGCCGGGAAGAGCTCACGATCTCCGCCACGGACATCTACATGGGCGTGGACGTGCAGGGACAGGGCTTCGGGCTCAAGTTCCGGCCCAGCCCGCTTCCCGGCAGCGCCGGCACGCAATACTGGGAGCTCATGATGGAGTACGCGATCACCGCCACCCTGTCCTTCGGCGCGGCCGGAAACGTCACCCTCAACCACACCGACTACAACCCCCGCGTGGTCCCTTGGCAGTTCGGCAGCCCCTCGCCCGACTTCCGCGGGGACGGAATAAGCATGGACAAGCCGTTCTACGACCTGAAGGAGGTCGTCCTCGAAAGACCCCGGCCCCCGGGCGCCGGCGAGAGGCCCGGCCCCCAGTGGTGGCTGGCGGGCGTGCTCGCCGTAGTCGTCGGCGCCGGCCTGGGCTGGCGCGAGCTCCAAAAGCGCGGCCTCGACAAGAAGTATCTGGACCCGACGAAATGGCTCAAGAGAATCAGGCTGCCCAGGTCGAGGAATTGAGGAAACGAGGGCAGGAAGGCAGCAAGGCAGCAAGGCAGCAAGGGAAGGCAGCAAGGCAGCAAGGGAGCAAGGCAGCA
>VGTL01000176.1 GCA_016874675.1 Methanobacteriota archaeon
AGGCAGGGGGACCGGTAGACCGCATGGATGGAGTCACGCCAGCTTCTCTATTCCTCTAGTCAGGAGGCAGAAAGGATGATAAACCATGGAGGTATTCCGGGTTCGTAGTCCGGTGCGTTTCTATAGGCGTGCCTTGCGCCTTCCCTTGCGCCCTGCGCCCTGCGCCTTGCGCCTTCCTCTTCTCACCCCGGCGCCTTCCACTCCTTGTCGCTGTGCAGCACTGAGAGCTCGTCCAGGCGGCGGTTCCGGGCCAGCGCGGCCACGCCCAGGAGCACCAGCACCACGCCCGCGAAGAATGCCGCGGCGTATCCCAGGTAGTTGGCGACCTCCCCGCCGATGAGCGCGCCCAGGATGCCTCCCACCGAGACCGTGGCGTTGAACAGGCCCAGGTTCTCGCCCTTCGTCCCGGGAGGGGCGCACTTGGACACCAGGGCGGTGGAGGCCACGCTCACGTACGCCCAGAAGACCCCCACCGCTCCCTGCAGGGCGAAGAGCACCGAGAACAGCAACACCGGAGGCGGCCGAAGCCCGCTTGCCAGGAGGAGCGCCACGCCCCCGAAGCCCGAAAACAAAAGCACGCGCACAAGGTTCACGTTGACGAGAGTCCGGCGCTCCCCCAGCCGCCCGATCAGGCCGCTCGCCCTCGAGTACATCACGGCCGATGTGGCGGCCGCCACGATGTAGAGGACGAATATCTCGAGCCAGCCGCTGCCCACCTCCTTTTTGAGGAATACGGGGAAGGGGGTGTAGACGGTCATGAAGCCGGAGAACAGGAGCAGTATGGCCAGGAAGTACGTCTTCAGCGGACGGGGAACGGTCTCCCCGGCGCTCCGGATCCCGTGGACGGCCTCGCGGTACCTGCGGCGGTACATCCAGAGGGGCAGGTACCGGGGCCGCTCCACGATGCGGCCCAGGAAGACCACCACCTTGTCCACGTGGTGCGGCGCGAACGGCTTTGGCCTAGGGTCGGGCAGCAACCGCAGCGCGATGAGGCCGGCTCCGAACGTCACCGCGGCCAGGATGAAGAACATCACCCGCAGCGGGTCCATCCCCGGGACGACCCGTATCCCGGCCTCCAGCCAGATGCCGCAAAGGAGCAGCCCGACTATCCAGCCCACGCCCCCGAACTGGGTGTATCTCCCGATCTCGCCGGTCCATCGCTTCTGTTCTATCGTCTCGGTGATGATTATGGTCCCCATCGAGACCGAGGCGGCGGCCATTATCCCCATCATTATGTTGAGCCCGAGGAACTGCTCGAAGGTGGCGCTCAGGCCCATGAGCAGGAAGAGCAGCGCGGTCCCGAAGTAGTCCAGGAGGATGAACATCTTCCGGCGCTCGATGCGGTCGGAGAGCTCGGCCCAGCCGATGGAGCTGGGCACGGAGGCCAGGGAGGTGGCGGCGCTCACCACGCCGACGTTGCTGACCGACCCCCCCAGGGTGGAGCTCAGGAAGAGCGGGATGAGGGTGCTCGCCCCGCCGTCGGCGACGTAATGGAGGCTGTGGCCGAAGTACCAGCCGGGGACCCGGCGCCCGGGCGGGGGCTTCCTCCCGAAAAGGGAATCCGCGCGCTCATTCCCCAAAAGTCCGACCTCCCCCGTCCAGGAGGGCGAGCACCCTGGCGTGCACGGCCCCGTTGGCGGAGGCGATGCTGTCCATCCGGCCCAGAAGGTCGATCTTCAAGGCGTCCAGCGACCGGCCCTCGGCGTCCGTCATGGTCCCGCCGGCCTCCTCCAGTATGAGCTTCCCCGCCGAGCTGTCCAGGGGGCGGCCCAGTCCGCCCCGGACGTCCAAGACCGCGGAGGCGGCCCCCGAGGCGACGTAGCACAGGTCCAGCGCCATGGAGCCCAGGCAGCGGACCTTGCCGGCCCTCTCGAGGACCGGACGTGCCGCGTCCGCCGCGCGCAGCGGCCGGGGCGACATCTCGACGAGGACCACCCCGAGCGATGGTCCCCTCTGCGACCTCATCCGCCGCCCGTTGCGGAACGCCCCGCGCCCCCTGGCGGCCCAGTACTCCTCCCCGGAGACCAGGTTGCGGATGTAGCCGAGGGAGACGTTCCCCAGCGTGGGGTCGGGCGGGGCCAGCGCGTAGGAGACGGCGTACAGGCCGAGGCCGGCGGTGGCATTGGTGGAGCCGTCCAGCGGGTCGACGATCAACGTGGCCCGGGGGCTGCCGAAATCGCGCTCTCCGAGCTCCTCGGAGAGCAGCCGCACATCGCCCGCCCTCCGGGCCGCGGATAAGACGAGGTCCTCGAGCCTCTTGTCCAGGACGACGGTCGGGTCGCCCGAGGCGCCCCTGCCAAGGGAGCGCCGGCCGGCCGCGGTGCCGGCGAGGGGCCGGGCCGCACGCTGGGCCTGCGCCCCCAGGGCGCGGAAAACCCTCAGCCAGCGGACCGCCTCCATCGCTGCACCGCATCGCGGTCGGCGATAATATTGTTTGCGCGATTGGTGCAAAGGCGCGTGGCGCAGGGCGCAAGGGCGGAGGGCAGGAGGACAGGAAGGCAGCAAGGGAGCAAGGCAGCAAGGCAGCAAGGGAAGGCAGCAAGGCAGCAAGGGAAGGCAGCAAGGGAGCAAGGCAGGAAGGCAGCAAGGGAAGGCAGCGGGAGCAAGGGGACGCCGGGTCGTTCCGTTTCCCTTGCTGCCTTCCTGCCTTGCTCCCTTGCTGCCTTCGACCCTTGACCCTTGCCCCTTGCCCCTTGCGCCTTAGGCCTTGCGCCTTGCGCCTTGATGAGATAGAAACGCACCGGGGATAATGGCTGGTGCGAATATGCCTCGGCAGAGCGAGACAGGGCAGATGGACCAGGATGATGAACCATCCAGTCAGGTGCCCAATCAGAACCGGATTT
>VGTL01000177.1 GCA_016874675.1 Methanobacteriota archaeon
GGAGCCTGAGACGCATGACGCGTTCTGGAACCGCAAATTATTTGGGGACGCAGCCAATCTACCGAATCTGGGAGTGTCCGTCAACCGCATGGGAATGGAATGTTAGCCAAGGTTGAGACGGGACGAAAAATTCGCATTGTGGAACCCGGCCGCCAACACGGACTTCGACATGTACCTCTACAACCCCTCCGGAATCCTCGTGGCCACCGCAGCCTCCACGAGCTACCCCGAGCGGTTCTCGTACTCGACCACATCGGGCGGCTACCACTACATCTTCGTACAGAGGGCCTCGGGGGCCGGTTCCACGTTCACATTCAGCGTCGACGACGCCGACCCGACCATAAACATATACCAGCCGGCCGGGGGCGCCCACCTGCGGGGCAACTACGAGCTTCGGCTCAACTGCAGGGACTGGGGGTCGGGAATCACCGACAGCGCCCAGAACCCGGTCTACCGGGTGGACGGCGGCAACTGGGTGGACCTCGCCGGCTTCGCCGGCGCGGGCTACAACTTCGTCGCCACGCTCGCCACGGCCACCCTGTACGACGGCACGCACACTATCGAGTTCATGGTCTGGGACAACGCCGCCAACTACGCCTACGAGAAGATCACTGTCACCACGGACAACACCAACCCCTCGGCCTGCGCGCTGGTCTACCCGGTGGCCTCGCAGTTCGTCGAGGGCACGCTCCTGCTCAGGGCCACCGCCAGCGACGCCGTGGGCCTTTATAGGGTCGACCTGACGTTCGGCGGCGCGCTGGCGGGCCTCGGCACCCAGCAGGCCGGGTACGACTCCGCCACTGGCTACTGGCAGTACGCGGTGGACACGAAGGCCTATCCGGACGGCGCCGCGACCGTGTCGCTTTCGGCGCGCGATCGCGCCGGCAACACCCTCTCGCAGGCGGCCACCGCGTTCACCGTCGACAACGCCGGGCCGAACCTTTCGTTCAACTCGCCCTCGGGAGGCGCCTGCGTCGCCGGCAGCGCCGTCACGATATCGGCCACGGCCTCTGACTTGGCCGGGACGGTCGCCGTGCGGTACAAGATAGACACGGGCGCCTGGTACGACCTGAACCTGGCCACCGGGGTGTACTCGGCCACCTGGGACTCCACCGCCTATCCGGACTCGGCCCACACCATAACCGTGCGGGCGACCGACGGCGCCGGCCACTACGTCGAGCAATCGGCCACCGTCACGGTCGACAACACGGCCCCCTCCTGCTCGCTCGTCTCGCCCCAGCCCGGGCAGTACGTCGAGGCCGGCCACGTGTTCAAGGTCTACGCGAAGGACCAAAACCCCATCCGCTCGGTCAGCCTCACCATCACGGGGATCGGGACCTTCGCAATGGCCTACAACTCGGCCTCCGACCTCTACGAGCGGGAGCTCGACACCACCCTGGTCTCGGACGCCGCCTACCAGCTTGCGGCCACTGTAACGGACACGGCCGCCGCCGCCGGGCTGCGGCCGGCCACCGTCCTCAACCTCGGGGCGCCCGGCTTCTACGTCGACAATGTCCACCCGACGCTCGTTCTGGGCTCCCCGGCCGACCGGGCGATGGTCGAAGGGGTGGTCTTGCTGAGCGTCACCTCGACGGACTCCCCCACCCCACCGACCGTGTCCTACAGCATCGACGGGGTCAGCTGGGCCACGCTGGCCTCCGGGCCGGGCAACTCCTGGAGTGCCGGGTGGAACTCGGCGGGCGTTCCCGACGGCGTCCACACCGTGAAATTCCGCGCCGACGGGCAGCTCGGCCACCGCGTCACATTCGACATCACGGTGACGGTGGACAACACCCGGCCGGCCTGCACCCTCAACTCGCCCTCGGCCGACCGCTACATCGAGGGCCGGTTCCCGTTCAGGGCCGCCGCCACCGACCGCGTCGGGGTTGCCTCGGTGGTGTTCAACATCACCGACGGCTCCACGACCTGGCTGCTCGAGGCCGTGTACAACCCGCAGACCGGGTTCTACGAGGCCGAACTAGACACAGCGACGCTCCCGGACGGCACCTACGACGTCCACGTCACGGCCATCGACGCCATCGGCCACGTCGTCGACTCGCCGGCCTCCAGGTTCTTCATCGACAACACCGCCCCCGCGTTCACGGTCGTCTCGCCCGACCTCTCGGGCGGCCCCTACCTCAAGGGCACCGTGGCCGTCACGGTCCAGTCGCCCGACACCATGTTCCTTGCGGCCACCACCTACCGGGTGGACGCCGGGCCGCCGGTCCGCCTGAGCGGCCTTTCCGGCGACTGGGACACCACCACGGTCCCGGACGGCCCCCACACCCTCTGGGTGTCCCAGGCGGACCTCATCGGGCATGTCACGACCGTCGAGCTCGAGGTCGTGGTGGACAACACCGGCCCGGTCCTCCACTGGGGCGCCCCCGACCAGTCGTCGTTCCTCTGGGGGATATTCACCGTCCGGGTGAAGGCGGCAGACAGCGTCGGTCTCTCGTCGGTGACGCTCGAAGTGCTGGGGCGGACCTACCCGATGACCCATAACTCCGGCACCGGCCACTACGAGTACCCGCTGGACACCACCGCGCTGCCCGACAACGACACCGAGCTAGAGGTGACGGCCAGGGAGCTTTCGGGGATGAACCCGCCTGCCGTTTCCTCGAGGACCGTGCGGATAGACAACAACCTCCCGTCGCTTTCGGTGACCTCGCCGGCGCAGGGGGAGATAGTGGCCGGCCTCTACGATTTCGACCTGGAGGCCTCCGACGCCTACCTG
>VGTL01000178.1 GCA_016874675.1 Methanobacteriota archaeon
CCGTCTCCGTCTCCAGAGCGCCAGTGCCAGGGCGAGCCCGGCCGACAGGAGGGCGAAGGCGCCCCCGAAGCCGGGGGTCGACTGGGTGTCCGGGCCGCGGACCTTGACGGTCCGGGTGCTCGTGTCGTTGAGCATGCCGTCGCTCACGGTGAGGCTCACGACGTAGGTGCCGGGCTTCTTGTAGGTGTGGGTCGCCGAGCCCTTCGTGTCCTTCTTCCCGTCGCCGAAGTCCCACTCGTAGGAGACTATCGCGTCGCCGTCGGGGTCCCAGGACTTGGTGCCGTCGAACGAGAGCTTCCGTCCGGTCTCGGAGCTCGTGTCCGTGCCGCCCACGGAAACGGGCCGCTCGTTGATGCGCACCACATCGTTGGGGGCGGCGTGGTTGCTCCACACGCCCTGCTCGCTCTTGATGCGGTACCGGAACTGGTAGGCGTATCCGCGGGCGCCGGCGTAGTCGGCCGACACAAGGTCGCCGCCGTTCTGGCCCACCTCCATCCAGTTGGTCCAGGAGCCGAGCTCCCCGCGGTAGTAGCTCGCCCGCCGGACCTCGAGGTCCCCGTCCACGATCGCCGCGCCGCCGGCGGCGGACCCGCCCAGCGTCACCTTGATGACGGGGTCGTTCTGCATGCCCGCGCTGTAGCTCACGGTGGCGATGTTGGCCCCCGCCCCGACGGAGATGCCGTCGGTGGACACCCACGGGCCCCAGAGCCCGGCGCCGTTTTGGGCTCGCGCGCCGATGTAGTACACGGGCCCGACCGCAAGGCTCAGGCCGGGGATGGTCAGGTCGGCCTCCGTCGCGGAGGTCGCCTGTATGACGTCCTCGGTGTCGCGGGCGGTCCCGACGCGGTACTCGAACCCGGCGATGCCGCTCTCCGCGTCCGAGAACTGGAGGGTGGCGTGGAGGCTTATGGCGCTCGAGGTCTCTGCGCCGTCGTCCGAGACGGTCCCGCCCGGCGGGGTGGTGTCGACGGTCGTGCGGGTGTCGCCGTCACCGCCCGGGTACTCCTCCAGGTTCCCGGCGCGGTCCCGCGAGCGCACCTGGAAGCGGTAGGTGGACCCCTGGACGCCGTCGTACTCGGCCGATGTCGTCGTGGTGGAGCTGAGCCAGTCAGTCCAGCCGCCGCCGTCCTTTCGCGCCTGGACGTCGTAGTTCACGACCCCCGAGCCGCCGACGCCGTCCGTGCCGGTCCACTCGACGGTGAAGCGGGTCGTGGTGATGAAGTCGGGCAGCTTCTTGGCGTTGGAGGAGGGCACGTTGGGGTCGATGATGGTGCTGGTGTCGCCGTTGCCGCCGGCGTAGATCTTGCGGTTGCCGGCGATGTCCGTGGCCCGGGCGCGGAAGTAGTAGGCGTGGCCGGGCTCGCCCGAGTAGATCTCGCTGGTCTTGGAGGTTCCGGTGACCCAGTCGGTCCACTCTCCGTCGTCGATCTTGACCTGGACGTCGAAGGGGCTCGGGACGAGCCCGGAGCCGGGCTCCGGGTCCGAGCCGGTCCAGGCGACCTCGAAGTCGTTCTCCTTCGTGTACTGGGGCGAGGTGGCCGTGGCCATGGGCGCCACGCTGTCGATGCTGAAGTAGCCGGGGCCGGTGCTGACCAGCGTCCGCGACCAGCCCGACCATACGATGCCGTCCGTCGCCTTGGCCCGCCAGTAGTAGTTCTTGCCGCTCTGGAACATCTGCGAGGGCGGGGTCTCGAAGACGGCCACCTCGTTGGAGGCGAACCCGGTCTTGGTCCAGCCCAGGGGGCTCACCCTCTGGTCCATCGTCCGGGCGAGAACGGAGAAGTCGCTGGTCTCGGACATCTCGATGTAGTACTGCAGGGTGTCGTTGTCCGGGTCGAAGCAGATTATCCTGAACGTCGGGACGATGCCGACGTAGCTGTTCTGGGCGGGGGACAGGACCACCGGGATGAACGGCGGGCGGTCGTGTATTATGCTGATGTTGCCCAGCGTCAGCTTGCCCATGCCCCAGCACTTGATGTAGATGGGGATGGAGACGTAGTCGGTGCCCGGGGGCAGTTCGGGGCTGGAGAGCCACGCCTGCAGGGTGCCCGAGAAGTCCCGGGTCGTCTCGGTGCCGTTGAGGAAGCCCACGTGCTCGTACTCGTGGTCCTCGCCGTCCATGCCGATGTCGATGATGATGTCCTTGGGGTCGGTGCCGTAGGTGTAGTCCAAGGAGAAATCGAGCATCTTGGGGGAGGCCGAGGCCTTGGTCGAGTTCATGTCGACCCGGTAGCGGAGGCCGGAGCCCACGGTCGGGAAGGTCAGCCACTGCCCCTTGGCGCCCGTGACGTTGTACCAGTTCCTCCCGTCGTTTGAGAGGAAGACGCTGTAAAGCTGGCCGTTGGCCGTTATGTTCCAGGTGGGCCGGGCCGAGAGGATCCGGGCGTAGTCGTTGGGCTTGGGGGCGGTGAGGGCCCTCGATGTGAAGCTCCCGTTGTACCAGGGCAGCTGGAGGTACACCCCGACCTCGGCGTCCGTGTAGTCGGCGGTGACGACGTCGTTGAGGCCGTCGCGGTTGACATCCCCGATGGCGATGGCCTGGGGCTTCTTGCCGGTGCTCATGCTCTTGAGGTTAAAGAGC
>VGTL01000179.1 GCA_016874675.1 Methanobacteriota archaeon
AGTCGACGCCCTACTGGGTGAAGAAGTCGCTCCAGTGGAACTTCCTGATGATAATGCACGAGCACCTGTTCGTGTTCCGAAAGCCGGGAAAGGACGAAAAAACGAGGGATTTTAAGGACAGCATGGCGTGGTAATTAAACAAGGTGCATTTATCAGGTTCTGGGGCATTGAACAAATGTCCCTTCGATTCCTCGCAGGATCAGGTTTTAATAAAATCCTCCAGGGCGTTTTGTGGATTCTTTGAGGAAGTATTGGAGTTGTCGTTGGATGAATCGAATTCCGTGATCTTTGGCGCATTGAACTCCATCGAGAAGTGCTTTATTCTCTTCCGTGACAGCTTGATGTATTCCTCGTTGATTTCGTATCCGACATAATGGCGCCGGCTCTTCACGGCTGCAATGCCGGTCTGGCCGCTTCCCATGAAGGGGTCCAGCACGACATCGCCTTCGTACGTATAGAATTGGATGAGCCTGTACGGCAGTTCGACCGGGAATGGTGCCGGATGCCCGACCTTGGTGGCGGGTTCCGCCGGGAATGTCCAGACGCTTTTAGTAAACTCCATAAACTCTTCCCTGGTGATCGTATCCTTGCGATTGGAGACTTCCCTTGAGTAGGATCCCTTTGAGAAGACAAGGATGTATTCATGGACATCCCGGAGCGTCGGGTTTTTCGCCGATGCGAATGTCCCCCAGGCGGTTGAGGGGCTGCTGCTCGCGGCCTTGTTCCAGATGAGCTCTCCACGCATGAGATATCCGAGGTCGAGCATGTCGTCGATGATTACCGAATGGAGCGGGAGATACGGTTTCCTGCCCAGGTTGGCGACATTGATCGCGACACGTCCGCCTGGGACAAGGACTCTTTTGACCTCGGCCCAAACCCGCTTGAGGAACATCCGGTATTCGTTGAGCGTCAGGTTCTCATCATACTCCTTCCCGACATTATAAGGTGGTGAAGTAACCATCAGATGGATGCAGTCGTCGGGCAGATCGTCCATCCTCTCGCTTGATTTTCCGACCACGCTGTCCAGGACGCCTGGCGGGACCGGATTCTCGTGATAGACTACTGTCTCGTCTTCTTTCGGCATACCCTCGTAGAGACGGCTCTTATAAAAAGTGGAGGAATCGTGGGCGACCCGGCCTGGGGACCCAAAAGCGCTGGTGCTGGTCCCCTTCTTTTTCTGCCGGACTGCACCGTTAGTCCTCATTCCAGAGCTCAACCCATTTCTTAAACGGATCGTAGCCTATTTCTACTTTTCTCCACTCGATGTCGATTCGCTTAGTATCAGGATCGCTTATCAGGGCGGTCAACGCTTCCCTTGTTATCTCGACGCCCCTGGGATTGGTCCCGGGCTTCGGAAGCAGCACATATTTGTCGCGACCGAGGCCTTCATGGGTCCTGCCCTGGACCTCTATCGGGATGTAGAACAATCCTCCGGTTCCGCCCCAATTGATCTGGATCAACAGTATATCGCATGTTGGAGCATAGATTTGCCGGAATTCAGCCGCTTTCTCGGCATCCACAGTCCAGATGAGTTTGACCCCGCCAAGTCTTCTCCCGGTAATCGTCTTGATTGAGACCGGAGCTCCATGCACCTTGACGTCAACCTCCGGTTCCGTTATCGGCAATTCGGTTTCGACATTCGTGGTCCCGTATTTTATCATCAGAAGGGCGGTGATGATTTTTTCCCGGGTCGAACCGACTTCCATTCCAATCTTTCCTGCCCTCGAGCATTCCAGTTCAGCGACTTGGAAAAGATACGGCAATCGCCGTTTGATTCTGGCAACCAGTTCTCCATCCTCGAACAGGTCGATCAGCCTGCTGGACATATTCATCCTCAAGCCGTCATCTGGAGGTCGGTTTAAATAATATACCCTTGCCCGCGACAGGACGACCGGCTCTTTGAATGATTCGATTGGTGATGATTGGAGTTCGATGGTATTGGTCCCGGCATATCCATCGAGGACTCTGGGCCACCCACCAGGGCAATTATCGTGGAAACTGGGCCCCCCAGATCGCCAGAAACCTCATCGTCCGCTACTCGAAGCCCTCCGAGACGGTCCTTGACCAGATGTGCGGCTCGGGGACGACCCTTGTGGAGGCCCGCCTGACCGGCCGGAACGCCATCGGGGTCGACATACGGGAGGAGGCTGTCATGCTCACCCGCGACCGCCTGAACTTCACGCTGCCCCGGACGCTTGATGATTCTTTGCCGGCGACGAGGCAGAGGACCTTCATCGGCGACGCCCGGAACCTTGACAGGATACCGGACGGGTCCATCGACCTTGTCGCGACCCATCCGCCGTATGCGAACATCATCCCGTACTCGAAGGACGTGCCCGGGGACCTCTCGATGGTCCATTCCATCGAGGAGTTCGTCGGGCACATGAGGGCCGTGGCCGCCGAGTCCTTGCGGGTGCTCAGGCCGGACGGGTTCTGCGCCGTGCTGATCGGCGACACCCGCCGGAGGCGGTACTACGTGCCC
>VGTL01000180.1 GCA_016874675.1 Methanobacteriota archaeon
TCCACCAGGATGCCCGTGACCACGAGGATGCTGGTGCTCGCAGCGAGGAGGGGCCTGATTCCCTGGAACGCCCTATCCTCTCCGTCCCAGTCGTCCAGCGACCCGGAGTACTCAGTCTCGGGTGGGCACGACGAATGCCCCAGGAACTAGCTGGCGTTTTCCGTATCGCGCAGAGGCTACCAGTTGTTCGAAAGCGGGCCGCTTTTCAGCCCAAAACGATGCGTAAGACCGGCCAAAACGTGCAAAAAAGAGAAGACCCGCGGGGTTCCCCGCGGGTGTGCAGGGACACGCGGAGACTAACCAGAGGTTACCTACCTAATCCGGCCAAATTAGGGGGTCGCGGCATTACCGGTAGGTGGGAGCACTGGGATTTGAACCCAGGTCGACGGGTATCCTCGGTCCTCGGCTGGATGTCCGGGTCCTCGCTCCAGTTCTTCCGCGTCACGCGCGGCATACCCGTTTCCAGTCATCCCCGGACGCCGGAGACCACTCCGATGGATCTACATCGTAACTGGAGCCCGTAAGGATGCCACTACCCCATGCTCCCACGTTGATTCTCCGATGATCTTGAGCTGTCCGTCAGGCCCCTCCAATCCATCATGCTCGGCGCCCTCATATATTGCATAGGGGCGCCAAGATCAGGCCTGCTGCCGCTTCTGGTCCCGCTTCCGGCGGCGCATCTTCTTCTTGCGCCACTTCCATCTTTGTTTCCCACGCTTCTTCCACGCCCTCGAGCTTCGTTTCATCCGGTATTCTCCTTGCACGCGGGCCGGCAGCCGCCCGCGCCGTCCCTGGCATTTGCCGTCTCTGGATTGCTCCGGGGCATTTAAAGCTTTTTAAGGCGAAGAGGCCCGCCCGACAATGGCCGGGGAATCCGCCAGCGCCCCCGGTTCCGGTAAATAACCTGTTATCCCTGATATTTGTAAAATAATATGTACTGAATCGCCGGCTTGCGGTCGAAGAAGGGGAGAGGGGCGCATGGCCGAAGCGTCGTTGATCAGCACGGTGATAGCCGTCGGGATGATTCCCGCGGCGTTCCTGTTCGTATACTCGTTCCTCAGCGGCCTGAAGAAATGGCGGTTCCACAATATCGCCGGCACAGCCGCGGTCATGTGGGACCTGGGCCTCTCCATGGGGTATTTCATCAACCGGGCCCTGGGGCCGGCGACCGCCTCGACATTCCCGTCCGGCGTCCGGGCCTGCCTGGCCGTCCACGGGATCATATCGGCGCCGTCATTGCCATCGAGTTTTGCGTCCTGGCCGCCGGGATCTACAACTGGAAGAGCGGGAGGAGGACGGCCTGGCACGGGAGGCTGTCGAAGGCCCTTTTCGTCCTCTGGTGGTTCTCGTTCCTGTCCGGGGAGATATTCTACCTGGTCGTCTATATTATCTAGCTCCGTCCCCCGGCCGGGAACGGGCTTCCGTCCCCACCCGCCGCTCGCGCCCCGGGTCAGCTGGAGGTCGCGCCGCGGAATATCCCCCGCTGCTGGAAGAAACAGGTTATGGGCCTGACGACCTCGTTGTACTTGTCCTGGACGCTCATGGCGCCTATCGCGCCCCCCATCCATCCGGTGGTCGACTTGACGAGGCGGACGATGATGCTCTGGTCCGGGGCGACCATTATCTGGAAGTCCTGCTCGTAGTACTGCGCCATCGCCCCGAAGGCGACGTTCATGCCCTTGCTTCCCCGAGTTGCCTTCCCGCGGTAGGGATCCATCCACTGCACCGTGAAGCCGTTCGCCTGGAAGGCCTGCGCCAGGGCCATCTGCGCATCCGGGACGGTGCCGATTATGTAGAGATCGGTCCACTGGACCATTCTTCCAGCCCCCGGGTGCAAATCGCCTCCAGGGTTCAATAAGTTATCTGTGGGCGGGCGGGGGCGGTTCTATGTCTTGGATCCCTCCGGGCCATCATACCCGATGCATGAAAGAACCTCGCTCCGCTCGGTTCTTTCGGGCCCGGAGGACCGGGCATCGGCCCGGTCCTCCTTGCCGCAACTTGCCCCGCGCTATCGGGCCGGCAAGATTGCGGGCCCGTCGGGACCGCAAACGAGCGAGCCGCAGCGAGCTCGTTTAGGACCCAGACGGGCCCGTGCGAAGCACGGGCCCGTCGGGATTCGAACCCGAGACCCCCGGCTCGCCCCGGCCGGCAACGGCCGGCCATAGAAGGCCGGAGCAATATCCTGCCTATGCTACGGGCCCGCATTTCCGGGGAGGCGGTAGTGGCTATTTATAATTATATCCCCGGCGACCGGCCCGGAATACCGAAACGTCCCGGCGGATGTTCGGGAAAATGCCCAAAAGGCTTAAATCGGGGTGCATTACTTTGGGGCGCTGAGCATGCAACGCTGGAGGGAGACCCGTGGAAGCGGACGTGAAGGTGAGGCAAATCACGGAGGTTCTGGACCAGCTGGCGGAGGACACCTCCGTGCCCCGGAACATCCGCAGGGGGGCA
>VGTL01000181.1 GCA_016874675.1 Methanobacteriota archaeon
GGAGGTGTTCAGGTGGACCGCGGTCAGGGGCGAGCACACGATAACGGCCAGAATCGGGGAGCAGACCTGGACCAAGGAGGTCTCGGTGCTCAAGGCGCCCGAGGAGAGGACCGGGGTCGACGTCATGTCATACGTCGGGCCGCTGCTGATAGTGGTGGTCGCGGTGGCGCTGCTCGGGTTCGGCGCCTACGCCCTGCGGCGACGCTGAGACGGCGACGGACGGGGGCCCCCCGGAAAGTGATGCGCCGGGCCCCGCACCGGGGGAGAATGGCGCCCCCGCCGAACGCGCGCCGGCGGGGGGAAAAATCGGGAGGGCCGCGAGGGGTGGGGTAGCCTGGATTTTTCAATTTTGCGATATTGATGCTTATTAATTTATCTACACATAAGTAAAATTTTATATACGGTATGTAATACACTTCCCCAATGTTGGTGACGCCATGCGCGCGAAGTCATTGATGGTATTAGTAGTCGCCCTGTGCATGCTCCCCGTGCTGCAAGCCGCCGAGCCACCGAGGGCGGTGGAGAACATCACCATCGAGGTGTCCTGGTTCGGCGACGGCAAGAAGACCGCGCTCATCGACTTCCAGTCCCCCGGCGTGGACGACCGCCTGAACCTCTCCGTCCAGACGGGGCTGTACATCGACGCGGCCGAGCTCAACATCTCCACCGTGGCGCAGGAGCCGGGGAGCACGGCCTACCCGACCAACCTGACGCTGGACTTCGGCGGCGACCAGAAGATCGAGTGGCAGTGGAAGGGGGAGGGCTACGGCCAGTTCGGGCGCCAGTCCATCTTCAAGAACGGGCTGGGCGACTTCAACATGTCCGTCTCCGGAGGCTCGTACAACGACTCGCTGGCCATAAGGCTGCCCAAGGAGGCCACCATCCGCAGCGCCAGGTTCAACATCAGCGTCCCGGAGAGGACCATGGGAACCCCGGGCAACATACTGGTGATCTACGCCACGAACTGGGACGAGTGCGCCCGGGACACCCAGTCCAAGATCGCGGCGTTCAGCAACCAGTTCCAGGTGGTGGACCTCTGGAACGCCCGGAGCAGCACGCCCAGCCTGAACGACCTCAAGAAGTACTGGTCGGTCATCGTCTTCAACCACGCCTGGGCCGGCTACCGGTTCGCCGACCAGGGCACATTGGGCAACAACCTCGCCGACTTCGTCGACGGGGGCGGCGGCGTGGTGCTGTGCTCGTTTTTGTACTCCGGCGGCTGGCAGGGCCACGTCAGCGGCCGGTTCACCAACGGGAACTACTACAGCATACCCTGGAACAACAACGCCATGTCCGGTTACTCGTCCATGTCGATGACCATCAACTCGGGCGCGACCGGCCACCCTCTGTTCGCCAACGTCTCCGCGGTGAGCCACCAGGCGTCCGGGTCGATGAACTACGATTACGTCTGGCTCGTCAACCCCGGCCCCTCGACGGGAGAGGAGCTCGCCCGGTGGCCCGGCGGCACGGCCGTGGCGGCCAAGAGCGTCAAGGGCGTGGACCGGGTGGACCTGCAGCTCGTGCCCTACTCGTCCTCCTACGGCAACACCGGCTACGGCTACGCCACCGGCATGAGCGGCGACTGGGACAAGCTCGTCCGGAACTCGCTCCTGTACGCCGGGCGCAAGCTCTTCACCGGGACGGTCGACATCCTCAACGACGCCAACCCCGAGTTCAACAAAACGAGCTTCCAGGGCAACTACACCTTCGACGGGATGACCCAGATGCTCCAAGACTACCTGGACGGCGCCAACGCCTCCTTCACCGACGCCTTCGGGAACGCCATGGTGGACATCCCCATAAACTTCACCGCGGCATTGCCCGCCTACTTCAAGGTGAACAACCTGGAGGTGCTCTACGACTACAAGACGGCCATCAAGCGCAACCCGGCAACGGACGACCTGGCCTCCTCGCTGGCCGAGCTGCAGTCGTCCATCCAGGGGACCTACAACAGCTCCATACCCCTGTACGTCAGCTCCGATTCGGCGGGCCATGCGAAGCTCTCCGACCTGTACCTCAAGATGTCCCCGCCCGCCCACGCGCCGACCATAAACTCGTTCTACCCGGCCTCCGCCACGGTGGTCAAGGAGAACTCCGAGCTCGAGTTCGGCATCGACTTCGTCGACTGGTACGGCAACCCCACCAGCATCAAGTGGTTCTTCGACGGAGAGGAGCAGCCCGGCGCCACCGGGACGACCATCACCCGCG
>VGTL01000182.1 GCA_016874675.1 Methanobacteriota archaeon
TGCGGACGCTGCGTTCTGCTGCTTTGCCGTCGCCGAAGGGGCTCTTCTTGTTGGGGACCTTTGCGCCTTCATCCCACCACGTCTTGACGGCCCTGAGAATGTCTTTAGGCTGGACGCCCACGAGCTCCGCGAAGCCGGTCTCAACCGCCTCCTGCCGTTTGGTCGAGGTCCTGCAGGGAGGTTCTCAAACGTCGATGTTGCGAGAGCCATGTTCCCTCTGGCCGCTGCTGTTAGCTTGTTTTGACTTTGGATTTTGGAGAATTATTATTTCCGAACCGGACCCCGCAGTAGTTTGGTAGATGGAGCTTTGTGGGGTGCGCCCGCGCGGGCCGGCTGAACGCCGGCCCGCGGCGGGCACGAAGACGACATGAATGATGCCCTGCCAGGAACGAACCGGGGTCTCCGGGGGCACGACGGGGGAATGATTATGGTCGAGGTTTGAGGGGGTGAAGGCGAGCAAGACGCAAGCCGGCCGTTACGAGCTTGGGCCGGCTTGCGGAGCGCGGGTGGCGGGGTGAAATCTGTTAGGGCGCAAACCGCTGCGGCGGTTTGCGGAAGGAGTGTAATTATGTCTTATTTAATTAATTGCTCTTTGCAATATGGACAATATTTAGGTGTTTTTAGTAAATTGAAAGAGTTGCCACAATAAGGGCAGTTATTAAATAATATTTCCGAGTTAGATATTATCGATCGGTTTATGACGCTATCTTGGATATGAGTTGATCTATCAATTGTGCCAATATCCACTTTCGTTATCATTGCATTATGATGAATTGCCCTTTTTCGAAGATCTCCTGCCTCTTTATATCTATGAAGTTCTTCATAGATTTTTGCCGCATCTTCAAATCGATAAGCGGTCTGTCGTGACGTTTGCGCCTGAATCTAGCCTTTTTTAGCCCATCACAGACTAAAACCAGCAGGTTTTACCTCTCCGAAGCCCTATTCATTAACCCGTGAGTGGTCATGAAACTCCCCCGGAATTCCATTCTTGAGCACCTGCAAGAGCTTGAGCGTACCAACGGTGGATTCACGGGAGAGCTTCTAACCCGGTTTGCCACTACCCACGGTCTCCATCCAATCGCCTTCAATCGACGGGTCTTCCGCCTTCTCCAGGTTGACCCTCGCTTTCGAAGCCTCCACTACTTGGGGAAACGACGCCCTTCCCTGGTCCTCGACGACTACGCCTGGCTCACGGATACGCTTGAAGAAGCCCCGCTGTCTGCCACAGCTTCCCTTGTTTCCGGTCTTAACCAGCGCCGCACGGACACTGGCCTCCCCCCACTTCCCGAACGTACCCTCCAGCGGGTGGTCGAGGAACTTACGGTTGGCATGGACAGGGAACGGGTCGACCCCCTCGTCTGGTTCTCCCATGCCGGTCTACCCGTCTCTTCCAGTTACACGGTGTCCGCCGCCAGGGATGCCCTGGACGCCCATTTCACCTACCGGGACCTCGGGACACGCCAGGGCATCAGCCTCCGCCAGACCCTCGCCCGGCTCCAAGCTGCGGAGGCTTGGTTCCAAACCCACCATCCCGGGGCGATTCCCCACGACCATTATGACCGGCTCCGGCCCCGGGCGGTCGCCCTCCCTGGGTTCCTTGCCTCCCTGGCCATGGACCGGGCGCCAGGCATCCAGGGACGGCTCGTCTTCGAGCTCATGGCGGTCTTCCTAGTAGAGGCCAGGGATTTCCTCCTGACCAACTGCCGGTTCCGGGTCGACCGCTTCCAGCAGGCGGTCAATGCCAGCCTGAAGGCGGTTCAGTGCCAGCTTCTGGAGACGCGGGTCGCCGACACCAAGGCCGTTCTGCGGCGGGAGCTGGACCGACCGTCCGGGCCGGACCGGGCGGAGTTGACCGTCCTGGCCACCAAGCCGGACCGGGAGCTCGACAGGGCCAAGGCTCTGCTCCGGCTCCGCCGTGGCGATGCCTACCTCCGCATCCTGGACCACCTGGCCGCCCTTACGGGCGGCTTCAATCCCGGGAAGGTCCGACCATGGGGGTTCCGTGCGGATGTCCTGCTACGCCTCGCCCGGGGCGAGGTCAGTTGGGACACGCTTCCAGGCGCCGCCCAAACAGCCCTTGGGAAGAACCGGCGCCTCCTCGAGGTCGTGGAGGCGCCTCGCCGGGAGGAGCTCCTGCGAATTCTGCTCGTCGAGCGGCTGCTCCACTAC
>VGTL01000183.1 GCA_016874675.1 Methanobacteriota archaeon
TCGTTCCTCATGCCGCCGCCTTCTTTTTGGCTTTCTCCGGCCGCCAGAGCCGTTCCGCGGCCCGCTTCCTCTTCCAATGCTTGAACTCGGCCACGCCCTTGTGGAAGACCTTCCCCGTCTTGAAGACGCCGGCCTGCTCCCTGACTACACGCTTGAACTCCTCCCTCTCGAGGTCCTCCTTCATTATGGCAATCCACAATGCGGCGACCGCCAGATCGCCCTTCTTTCCAGGCGTCCCGTGGTCGAACGCCAGGTACCAGGGGCTCTTCGGGTCCTTGTCGTCGAGCTCGACGCCGGTGTATAAGCAGATGAACTTGCGCTTTATCGGGTCCCAGGCGGCCTGCAAGGCCTTCCTACGGGGCAGGTTCTCGGTCCTCGTCCGGAAGAACCTGCGGCAACGGGGGCAGTAGACCGATTTGGGGTGGGACTTGTCCCCGCAGATGATGCAGTTCTCTGTGGGGGTCTCGCCGGTCAGGAGGTCCTCTATGGTGCCGGTCTCCGGCTACAACAAAGGCCTTGCGGGACGGTCTTTCATTCCCTTCGGGACATTCCGAGGCGTTCCAGGACCGCGAGAACCTCTCGATAGACCCCCTCGAAATCCGGCACGGCGCCCAACTGGTGGTTCAGGGACCTCTTCCAGGCGCCCTCGAAAAGGGGCCTTCGTCCCGTGAATCCGTCCAAGTCCGCCGCGACCGACCGCGCCTTGAATTTCTTGCGCAGGAGCTCTCCGAAACCGGAGGCATCGATTCTTTGCCCGACGACCAGGTTGTGGACGTCGTAGAGGTCCCGGGCCCGGGTCCTCTGGAAGAGCGAGCGGACCTTCTCGGCGGCCATCTCCTCCAGCGCGTAGGCGGTCAGCGTCGCCCGGCACCCGTCGGAATAGGGATGCAGCAACGGCCTTTTTGCAAGCGGCAGAAGGCGCTCCTCCAGCGATTCCTTGGAGATATCCACCTTGATCTTCAGGCTGCTGCGGCCGGTCAGGAGCATACCGAAACGGACCTCGGTCACGAAGCCGTTGCGGTTCTCTCGGACATCCAGGCCGGTCTCGAACGGGACAAGGCCCGATTCCCGCGCCGAGGCGACCGCCTCGTGCAGGGTACTGTCAATCTCGGCCAGGCCGACCGGACCCGTTGCGGTGAAGTCCAGATCGTCCGAGAAGCGGTATCCAGCGAGATAGGCCTTTCGTATGCCCGTGCCGCCTTTCAAGGCCAGCGAGGCCCGGGACAGGCCGGCAAGGAGCCAGCCCTGGGCCAAGTCGCGCTCGACCGTCGAGGTCGGCACGGACGCGGCGCTCGCGGCGGCCCTGATCTCTTCCGCCGGTATCATTTCATCTGCTCCAGCTCGCGGATGTCGATATTCACGATGACCCTCCACTTCGGGTCCTTCTTTCCGGCCCACGACACGGTCGGATCGAGCGGGATGTAGCTTCCGGAGACCGGTTTCGGCCTCGGGATATCGATTCCGGCAAACGCCGACAGGTATCCGAGCCGCCTGAGGACGGCCGAGCTGCCGTTCCTTGCCGCGTAATCGGCCAGCCTGCCGGTATCCAGTCTGGAGTTCCCGAGGGCCAGTCCCACATCCACCAGTTCCCCAGCGTACCGGACCTTGTCAAGGCAGTCTATGATCGTCTTCTCCGGATCGGTAATGAGCACTTCCCTGTCCTCGAGCCAGATGCGCTGCTCCCCGAAGAACTTGCGCTCTGCGATCCTGATCACCCAGAAATGCAGCCCGGCCACCAGGTGGTCCCGGCGCTTGGTCCGGGACGTGGTCTGGACGAAGACTGTCCTGGGGATCTGGTCCGTGAGCCCGTGGTAATGGAGCGCGCTCCAGTAGGCTATGGCGTACGGGGTGGCGAGCATCGAGCCGAGCACGAACTCGTGGAGGGTGTATCTTCCCTTTTGCGCGCCGAGCGGGATTATCATGTACTTGCCTCGTTCGAGGCGCTCGATTCTATTGGATTTTACAAGCCTGGAAAGAAGCACATGCGTGACCTGGGGGCTGGTTCCCCAGATTCTTGTGGCATCGGCCGTGGTGAAGGTGGCGCCCCCGGAAGCGAGCATATCAAGGAGGTGAAGTCCCATTTCCATACCCCCGGATTAACGCTTCTGTTAAGTATAGTGTATATA
>VGTL01000184.1 GCA_016874675.1 Methanobacteriota archaeon
GACCTCCAATCCTCCCTGTCCGACGCAAGGCCCGGCCCGGCGCGCCCTCCGCGCGGGAGCGACGGGGGCGGGGAGGAGCAGGCCCGTAGGGAGCGGGAGCGCCTTCGGCAGTCGGGCCGGGCCGTCCCGACGAACAAGCTGGACCGGGCCATCGTGTTGTGCCTCACGGGCCGGGGTGCGCTGGCCCCGGAGGAGCTCTTGCCCCTCCTGCCGGCAAAGTGCGAGGCCGCGCAACTGGAGAAGCGGCTGGAGGCGCTCCGGCGGGCGGGGCTGCTGTACGAGCCCCGGGCGGGCAGGTTCGCCCTGGTGCAGTGATGCGGATTCCCGCCCGTCTCAGCCGGCCCTCCCGGGGCGTTTCCTTCCGGCAACGAGGATGACCGAGGCGGCCATCGCCAGCATCGCCAGGCCACCGCCGAAGCCCGGGGCCTTCCAGAGCTCCCCCAGCGCCTGCGCACCCGGGCCGGGCCCGGTGGTCTCTATCTCGACCGCGGCGTCGCTGGGCCTGTAGAAGATGGGGTCGTAGCGGTCCTCCCGGAGGGGCGGGGCGCCCGAGTAGGTGTAGCGCCACGAGACGTAGTAGTTCTCGAGGTGGTCGCCGTTGCCGTCGTCGATGTAGTCCGTCAGGCGGAAGGGGTCGCGGAAGAGATACTGGTCGTTGACCGCGTCTATCTGGACCTCCTGGCCGCCGCCGGAGCGGTCGGGTATGAATGTACGGAGCCAGGCGTGGCCGCCCCAGGCGCGCCGGGTCTGGTCGTAGAGCAGGCCCATCTCCATCCAGGCCGGGATGCCCTGGGCCCTCAGGAGCGAGCCTAGGAGGAACGACTGGTCGTCGCAGTCGCCGGCCTTGTCGGCGAGCGTCTGGGTCGGGTCCTTGGGCTCCGCCGGGCTGTTGGTCTGGTAGGCGAAGTTGGTGCGGATGTAGTCGTAGGTCCTCTGCACCTTCTCGAAGACGTTGTCGATCCCGCCGGCCAGGTCGTTGGACAGTTTCTTGACGGTGCTGTCCCCGGGCTTGAACTTCCACTCGGAGCCCAGGTATTTGGAATAGGAGGAGGGTATCTGAGGGACGGTGCCCGATTTGGAGGCGTCGAGCTTCCACTGGACGAGCGTCGCCTTCACCTGGTACCCTATCACCACGGAGACCTTCTCGCCGGTGGTGGCCGAACCGCTCCAGGTCCAGAAATCGGAGTTCTGGGTCGTGGGCGTTGGATTGGGCGAAATCTCGACCATCTCCTGCTGGCCGGGGAGCGTCTTGGGGATGCCGATGTACACGGTGTAGGTCATGTCCGTGCCCCGGCAGGTCGAGGACATGACGCGGTTGAGCTTGAACTCGGCCGACACCGGGTAGGAGCGAAGCACCGGCAGGCCCTTGGAGATGTCCCGGTCCAGGAAATGCCGGAACTGGTCCATCTCGCCGTGGGCCTGGAATATCCCCAAGAGAACGACCGCGATGAGGATGACTACGACCGACTTGATCACCGGCACCTGGCTCTTGCGCCGGGGCGGAAGGGGGCCGGCGAGGGCCTGCGGAGGGGGGCCGGCGAGGGCCTGCGGAGAGGGGCCGGCGAGGGCCTGCGGAGGGGGGCCGGGGAGGGCCTGCGGAGAGGGGCCGGGGAGGGCTTCCGGCGGCGGGCGCGCCGGCGGCGGGGCGGCGTACACCAGCTGCTCCCCTTCCGGCGCGCTCTCCCTGTCTAGGCTGCGCCGAAGCCCGGCCTCGTGCTGCTCCCGCGTAGGGAGGCTGCCCCTTTCCGCCTGCCACTGCTGCAGCGACGGGGCGGCGCCGGCCGCTCCCTGCGGCTGCGCCGGCGAGCGCGGCCGGTAGGCCGGCGGGACGTAATGCGGCGCGTGGGGCGGCGGCGCCGGCCGCTGCTCCGGTGCCTTGCGGGGCTCGTCCCAGGTCAAATCGTCTTTTTCGGCCGGCGCACCCATGCTCTAGTGGGATGCGCTTCCTCACGATATAATATTATTGGTTCCGTGGGCTGTGGGACACAATTAGCTGATCCCCCACCCTGCCCGATGCGGTAACAACCCCTACCGCCGTCTATTCCTTCTTCGGACGACGGATGATTACATAGACATTGCGTCCCAGGTACTGT
>VGTL01000185.1 GCA_016874675.1 Methanobacteriota archaeon
CGGGAGCGCCTCAAGGCTTCCAAGAACTCCTCGAAGGAGACCCTGCCACAGCATGTCCAGAGACGGTCGATGACGCGGAGATAGGCTCTACGGCGTAGACGACGAGATCCCATGGTACCACATGGAATCTCTAGTGCGGAGTATTCTTAAAGCATCTGGTTTAATAGTAAAAATCGGAGGGAAACCTGAAATTATTACACTTAAACAAGCACAAGGCCTTTCGACTGGAAACGCCCGAACAACCTTCTCCAGTCCGACCTCACGCAATTCAACGGCGTCCCCATCCTGGCGATGGAGGACGATCACTCGCGCTTCGCATGGTCCGATACCATCGAAGACGAATCCGCCGAAACCGTCGCCGAAGGGATGCACGAGCTTGTACCGTTCAAGTTCAATAATCTGCTCACAGACAACGGCCCGCAATTCTCGAAGAAGAACGAATCGTTTTTGAAATATTTGAAAAACCATGTCCTAAAAAACCACATCCATTCGAGCATAAACCACCCGCAAACGCTGGGCAAGATGAGCGCCTACCAGAAAGGCCTGAAGGGCTTTCTGGAATACAAGCTCGGGGATTCCTGCGACCGGTTCCTGATCAGGCCGCTCGTCAGGGCCTACAATCTGTTCTACAACAACGGAAGGCGCCACCGGATAATCAACCGGACTCCTGCGGAGAGCTATTCCGGGGGAAAGGACAGGAACTGGTTCATGAAAATGATGCGGATACTGAAATCGGGATGCCGCAAGCTGCATGGGACAAGTTGTTCGGATATCATTCTCAACACGGGACCATCATCGGTATCGGGTATATGACCGGTGGATGAACGCGCTACCCGGCGCCGGAGCGCCGGGATCGGCCCGCTTCGACCCGCCTGCCGAACAGTTTACCCGGTGGCGCACCACCGGTAAAGGTAGGCTTCGGAGCCAGCAACAAGTCCAAGGCAAGTCCCCCTGCCGATTCCGGAAAATATGGCATCTCGCATTCCGGAAATTATGGCACGTCGGATAAGGAGGAAAAATCATGACGGGCACACCCCACAAAAACCCCCCTACACATACTCAAGGGGAGGCGGAGCCCGTGAAGTCCATGCTGGACAGGCACAAGGCCCAGGTTTTGCTACAAGCAGGCCATACTCACAAGGAAGTTGTGGAACATACAAGAATCGGGTTGAGGACGACGTGGAGAATAGGGCATGAGCCACCCGTCAAGGACCTCGACGACCGAGCCGAGAGGAAGAAGCGCAGGATCGGCCGCCCCATCAAGACCATGGCGTTCCGGAAACCCGTCGAGGACATGCTGAGATCCGCACCGGACCTCATGACACTCGAGCTCTTCAGGAGGGCCCGGGAACTGGGCTATGCCGGCGGGAAGAGCGCCTTCTTCGAGCTCGTCAAGGGCCTCCGCCCGAGTGACGTTCCGTACACGATGCGCTTCGAGGGGATTCCCGGCGAGTTCACTCAGCACGACTTCGGGCAAGTCGATGTCGTGTTCCTCGACGGCTCCGAGAAGCGGATCCACTTCTTCGCCTCCCGCCTGAAATGGTCCCGCTATGCCGAGGTGGCCATCGTCCCGGACGAGAGGGTGGAGACCCTCGTCCGGACCATCGCCGCCCATTTCGCATCGATGGGCGGCATACCGCTGCTCGCCGTCTTTGACCGCCCGAGGACGGTCGCCCTTTCCTGGGACCATTCCGGGAAGGTCACGGAATGGAACCGCGTCTTCGCCTCCGCCATGTTCGAGCTCGGCGTCGGCGTCGATGTGGACGTGGAGTGCGGTCCATCGGTACATTTGTCACCCAAGCACTTCAAATACTCTCGGGCGCAATCCCGGGGGGTGACATTTGATGCTCGACATGGAAAATTCCCGACTCTACGCCAAACCCAGCGATATGGAATCGCTGAAGAACGAACCGCATTACGTTATGGATCGTTACCTGGCAATTATAAAAACAACCATAATCGCGCCCTTTCGCTGGACCCGCCAGCAGGCGGCGGATTTCCTCCGCATTTCCCAAAGGCAC
>VGTL01000186.1 GCA_016874675.1 Methanobacteriota archaeon
ACATGGACAGGAGATTATCCTCGGCTTCGGGTACTCGACTGGTGGATGAACGCGCTACCCGGCGCCGGAGCGCCGGGACCGGTTCGCTTCGGGCCGCCCTCAGGGCAGTTTCCCCCGGCGGCGCACCACCGGTAAAGGTAGGCTTCGGGGCCAGCAACAAGTCCAAGGCAAGTCCCCCGCCGGCCGACAGGGTTCTAGGGAGCCTCAGCGCCGGGGCGTTCCGGCCCCGAGACCGCACCCCGGAACCCGTCTGTCCACAGGCGTCAATCCTTATTGCCGTTGCGCGAGCCTCGGGCCGGCGTCAAGCCGGCCCGGGCGAGCGCAGCTTCTGGAACCCAGGTGGCGCGTCCCGGAGCGGGGTCTGGACGGAAGCTTCCACCCGCCGGCACACGATGAAAGCCCTCATTGTGAGGCCGTCCGAAAACAGGCTCCCCCGGACAACGCGCTACCCGGCGCCGGAGCGCCGGGACCGGCCCGCTTCGGACCGCCCGCAGAGCAGTTTCCCCCGGCGGCGCACCGCCGGGGCTCTGAAGATAGATGCCCGCAATATGCCCCAAGCAGGCTCCCGCCGGCCGGCAGGGTTCAAAGGAGCCTCCGCGCTGGGGCGTTTGGGCCGCGATCTGGACCCCGGACTTTCGTCATCCTGCCGTCGCCTATCTTTAATATCGTGAGCGAGACGAGGACAAGCGTCCAGACCGCAAACGAGCGAGCGGTGCGAGCTCGTTTAGGCAAGCAGGAATGGCGAGGCCATTCCTGCGGGTTGTCCGAGGCGAGCTTCCCGGCGACAAACTTGGTGGTGCGTCCCGGAGCGGGGTCCTGGAGGACAACCCAACCCTGCCAGCGCGCCTTAGGCCCCCTTCCAGGGGCCGTCCCAAACAGGCTCCCCTATCATGCAGTATTTTCAAAACCCCCTGTCCTATCGAAAACTAGCGCCGGCATCGAAATATTGATATTCTCATCGGACAATTGTTATCGCATGGCAGGGGAGCCTGTCAGGGTAAAAAGCGTCGACGAGGTCGTCCGGGACCTCCCGCCGGACCTCAAACAGGAGGTCGAGGATTTTATCCACTTCCTGATATCACGAAGACGCAGGACACCCGGACGCGGGTTCCGGCTCTCCTGGAAGGGCGCCCTAAAGGCCCTGGCGGCGCAATACACCTCCGTCGAACTGCAACATGAGATCACGCGAAGCTGGGCAAAGTGATGTACCTTCTCGACACCAACATACTGCTCGAATTGCTACTCGGGCGTGAAAAAGCGGAGGATGCGGACAGATTCCTCCAGTCAGTTCCCGCCTCAGAACTGCACATCAGCGAATTCTCTCTATATTCCCTGGGCATTTTCCTTTCGCAACGAAGGATGGCTGAGACCTTCCTTGACATGGTCGATGATCTCATCATACGGGGAAGAATCACCGTAATCCGGCTATTGCCGGAGGATATGCGAAACCTCATTGCGGCATGTGATAGGTACGGCCTGGATTTCGACGACGCCTATCAGTATGTCATGGCCGAAAGATACGGCCTTACCCTTGTCAGCCTGGATGCACATTTCGACAAGACCGAAAGGGGGCGAAGGACCCCCGGAGATTTGATTGCCCGATCACGATGATCTTGGGGGATTCCACGGCGAGGTCGGAGCGGGCAGGGTAGTTCTCGACGGCCTCCCGGACGGCCTCGAATCGGGTGTCATCAGCACGGTTCCCGGCATCGGAACGGCCGTGAACGGGACGAACACTGTTGTACACACGGACATCTGTCACCCTCAATCCTCAAAT
Organism: Methanobacteriota archaeon; assembly: GCA_016874675.1. Taxonomy (GTDB): domain Archaea; phylum Thermoplasmatota; class DTKX01; order VGTL01; family VGTL01; genus VGTL01. The sequence goes on from VGTL01000186.1 coordinate 1,778, forward strand.
ACCTCCGGCGATAATCCCAAGGGGGTGACATCCGGTGCTCGACTTGTTCCATTCCCGGTTATACGCCAAAGCTGAAGATGTTGAAATCCTGAAACACGAACCGGATTACGTAAGGAATCGATATTATGCGA
>VGTL01000187.1 GCA_016874675.1 Methanobacteriota archaeon
TGGCGGCCCTCCAGGTCGACCGTGGCGTTGAGCACCTCCATCCCGGCCGGGATGGCCACCGAGGTGGAGTTCACCCCCCCTCCCGGGGGGAACACCAGCAGCTGCTGGCCGGTCCCGTCCTCGAAGACCGTCCGGACCTCGCCGCCGGCCTGCCAGGGCCCGGCGGCCAGGAGCAACACCGCTGCCACCAGCGCCGGAGCCGCCCGTCTGGTCATGCGCCCACCGATTGACATTCGTCCACGGCCTTATAACCGTTTTGCGGTACGGCAAAACTTTACTACCGCCCCGACCGTGCGGGTTTGGGATGTGACCGGATATGACAACCCGACAGGTGCTGGGTCCCATCGTCCCAATGCTCCGGGCGGCCGAGCTTTCGTCCCTGGAGGGCCGCCCGGCGGCGATAGGGGCGTTCAACGTGAACTTCTACAGCCAGGCCGAGGGCATACTCGAGGGCCTGCGCCGGGCGGAGGCGCCAGGCATACTCCAGGCTAGCCGGGGCGCCAACAAGTTCCAGGGCGGGCCCGAGAATATCGCCGAAATGGTCCTGGCCGCCGTCCGCAAATCCGGCCATTCCCTGCCGGTCTGCCTCCACCTGGACCACGGCGACGAGCCGGCGGCGCGCGAGTGCATCGACAGGGGCTTCGGCTCGGTGATGCTCGACGTGTCCAAGCTCGAATACGATGCGAACATCGCCGCCGTCAGGAACGTCGTCCAGCTTGCCCACCCGAAGGGCATATCGGTCGAGGCGGAGCTCGGGCACCTCGCCGGCGTCGAGGAGGACGTGAGCTCCGCCACCACCACGTACGCCGACCCGTATCTCGTCCCCAACTTCTTCGACAAGAGCGGCTGCGACAGCCTGGCCATCGCCTACGGGACCTCGCACGGTCCGGACAAGGGGGCCGGCCTCGAGAAGCTCGCCGTCCACATTGTCGAGAAATGCTACCGGGGCATGGCCGCCTTCGGCCAAAACGAATCCCGTTTCCTCGTCAGCCACGGCTCCTCGACCGTCCCGCAGGAGCTCGTGAAGGAGATAAATTCATTCGGCGGGAAGATGAAGGACGCCCGCGGCATCCCGATGGACCGCATCCAGGCGGCGATAGGGGCGGGCATCCGCAAGATAAACATCGACACCGACCTGCGGCTGGGCATCACGGCCACCTTCCGCAGGTACTTGGCGGAGCACCCGGGGGTCGAGAGGGGCTCGGCGGAGCTCGCCGGCATCTGGAAGGCCCTGGACGGCAGCCCGGCGGCGGTGGACCCGCGCGATTACCTGGGCCACATCGGGCGCGCGCTCCTGCGCCGCGACCCGAGGGGCACGGCCCTGGAGGAGCCGATGCGCCTGGTCCGGGAGCGCGTGGCGGCCCACGTCGAGCGCCTGTGCCGGGAGTTCGGCTCGGCGGGACTGGCCCCCCGCGTGGAGGGGCACTCGTTCGACACGATGGCCTCGGTATATTTGCGCTGATCCCCCAGCAAGGGAAGGCAGGAAGGCAGCAAGGGAAGGCAGGAAGGCAGGACCGTAGAAGACCGCTGCGGCGGTCTTCTCGGCCTAGGCGAGCTTCGCTCGCCTGCGGAGGCAGGAAGGCAGCAAGGGACGACGGCCGTTCCCCTCATCCCTTGCCCCTTCCTACCTTGCTGCCCCCCTTTCTGCCTTG
>VGTL01000188.1 GCA_016874675.1 Methanobacteriota archaeon
CCGTGTCGTCGCAAGCCAACCTCGCCGCCAACCGCAAGAACGCCGCCCTCAGCACCGGCCCCAGCTCCCCCGAAGGCAAAGCTATCGCCTCCCGCAACTCCCTCAAGCACGGCCTCCTCGCCTCGGACGCCGTGCTCCCCGAAGAAGACACCCAGGCCTTCCTCGAACTCCTCGCCAACCTCCAGGCCGAGCATCAGCCCGTTGGCCCCCTCGAAGAGCTCCTCCTCCACCATCTGGCCACTGCCCAGTGGCGCTTGGCTCGCCTCATCCGGATCGAAACCGGCCTCCTGGCCTGTCGTCTCGATGACACCCGCGCCGACCAGGAGGACCATGACGACGATTATCAAGACGATGACGACCAGGACCACGACGAGCCCGCTCCCAACCACGACCAGCCCCCGGAGGACCCGGAGCGCGCCAAACGAAGAGCGTACGACCAAACCACCCGCCTGCTCGGCCTCTCCTTCGGGAACGACACGTCCGGCCCCGAATCCCTCTCCAAGCTCTCGCGTTACGAGAACACCCTCCGCCGCGCCTTCTACAAAGCCCTCTGGACTCTCCGCTTCGCCCAGGCCCGCCGCATGGGCCAGCCCCCGCCCCGGATGCCAAGATGACGCGGGCCGCTAAGTCCTGCCGAATCAATGGCGGCGCAAAAAATTACGAAACGAAACGGACCCAAACGGCGCCGCCGGCCGACCGTGCCTCAAACAGTGGGCATCATCCTTCTGCGGCGATGAACCCGCTCCCTTTGCCTTTTGCCTGTTGCCTCTTGCCTTCCTCCTTGCCCCCCTCCCCAGCAACTTGCCCCCGCTTCCGGGGTTTAGTTACGCTGTAGGGTGCTTCGCATGCGCGTACTTGAGTTGTGCCTGATCCCCCGCGCGGTCCTCCTCGGCCTGGGGCTGTTCGCCGCCCAGGCCGCCTGGGGCCAGTCCGTGGGGGCCACTTTCGGCGAGGTGGTTCGCCTCGGCTACACAGCCTCGGATGTCATCCTCGATGAATCCAGGGAGTGCCTCTACCTGGTGAACACCAACGCCAATCGGGTGGACATCTACAGCTATCGTGACAAAGGATTGGTCGGCTGGATTCCAGTGGGCAACACGCCCCTGGCGGCCGCCTTGTCTCCGGACAACGCCTGGCTCTACGTCGCCAATAACATGAGCGCCACGCTGAGCGTGATCGACGCGGGTACTCGCGGCGTGGTCCAGACCGTCAGCCTGCCGGCGCGCCCCGAGGGCGTGGCCGTCGGCAGCGATGGGCGCGTGCTGATCACCACCCAGGGCACCGGCGTTGGCTCCTCGCAGAACACCCTGCTGATTTTCGACCGCACCCAGCAGCTTTCCTTCCAGGTGCAGCCGGTGCAGGTGCCCCCCCCGGCGCCGACTCCGACTCCCCTGCCCGCGGTCATGGCCGGGCGCCCCATCACTACCTTCCGCGGAAAGCTCCTCCCCACTCCGGGCCGCGACTTCATCGTCGGCATGACGGTGTTCAATAACTTCAATAACACCTACCTGTTCGTTTACCAGGTCGCCTCGGGCACCGTGCTGAAGACC
>VGTL01000189.1 GCA_016874675.1 Methanobacteriota archaeon
GGCAGGTATTCCACCAGCTTGCATAGGGTGAGCCTGTTCTTCAGGGACCAGGAGTTTACTTCGTCCATCATGCCGCCGAGTGTCTTGGCATCCATCCCCTTGGCCTTTGATACGTCCAGATGCCAGCTCCGGTTGGTGGGGAGGTAGATTCCCACTCGCCTGGCGACGGCGGTCCTCCGGAGGAACTCCTCCTTCGTGACCTCTTCGTCGGCGATCCTAAACTCCCTCGCGCCGGGGCAGCGCTCCGGGTAGTTCTCCGGCGAGAAGTCGAGCCAGCCGCACATGCGGTTCTGGCAGTAGTCGCACAGGATGATGTCGCCCGTCGTGCGGGTGCGGAAGACGAGACGGGGGGTGGCGGCGGTTGTTGGGAGGTTCACCAGGGCCCTTGGCTTGGGTTTCCTTGTTTTGGGCGTTTTATTACCTCCCTGGGTGTCTGTTTTTTGGCCATATACGAGTATTGGAAGTGAAAGAACTACACGTCCAATCCCAAATGTTAGCCGGCTCATGGGGGTACCGGTCTTCACTTTCACCGACGGGGTGGAAGCTTATATATTGGATGGAGAACGACAATCATTCATGACGAACAAAGCGGTCATACTCATTGACGGTTCAAACCTCTACCTGAGCGCCAAGCGATATGGGACCAAGGTCTGGCCCCCGGATATCGAGCGGCTGATTCGGCCGGTCCTCCGAAAGCCGATAGACGCCGTCTGCAAAGTCCATTATTTCATCTCGTACGACAAGACAAATCCCGCGCAGATGCGGGCCCTGAACTCGATGCAGAAATCGGGTGTCATTGTGCATGAATACGGGCTCAAGCATTACCCCGACAGGACAACGTGCAAGGAATGCAATATCGTCTGCCAATCCTGCGGCCGGGACCTCCGCCAGAGACCGCACAAGGAGAAGATGATAGACATCGCGCTCGTGACGGAGATGCTCGAGCTGGCGTTCCAGACGGATCCTGAGGCGTACGGGACATTCATCATCTTATCGGGCGACAAGGACCTGATCCCAGCGATTCGGCTCGTGCGGGGCAAGTTGGGCAAGGATGTCGTGATAGCCGGTTTCAGGGACAGGGACCCGGCCAGGAACTCGCTCGCCTTCGAGCTCGACAAAGAGGCCGACCAGATTGTCAATCTCACAGAACTGTGTGGTCTGTAACCGTGCGGCAGCCCGGAGGGCCGAAGGGACATGCGTCCTGCCGCACGGGATTCGTTTGCGGTCTTATGTATTGGAGGCGGTTGCATATATAGTTTGTGATGGGATAATCGAAAGACGGTGGCGTTTTCAGGAATAGCCGGTCTTACGAAGGAAGCTTACGCTCCTTTCGGCGGCCTCCCCGTCCCCGAAGGGGCTTTTTCCGGCCGGGACCCTTGCACCCGTCTCCCACCAGTTCCTGACAGCCTTGAGGACGCCGTCGGGCCTGACGCCCTCAAGCTCGGCGAAACCGGCCTCCACCGCCTCCTGCCTCTCGGTCGAGGTCCTTTAGGGAGGCTCTCGAATGTCGATGTTGCGAGAGCCA